>NZ_CP162130.1:2487500-2787500 GCF_040833975.1 Leptospira sp. WS92.C1 | reverse complement strand
AACGGAGAATTATCAGATTATAATATTCAAAAAATTGAAGAGACTGGCATTTGGCGGCTTACATTCAGAATCATCCAAAAAAATAAGAATAAACCCGTGGAGTTAAAAGCTATACTGAAAAAAAATCAGGAAGACCTGAGCGAAATCTGGACGTTCACTCTTGAATCGACGATTTGATTTTAAACCGGAAATTAAAAATTCCGGAATTTCATTTTCCAATCTTTATTCCAAGGTGCAACTTTATTGTATCGCGGCCGGGGTCAAGGATTCGGTCGAGGTTCATTTCATACTTTCGGAATTTCTAAACTTGCTGGAAAAACAGAGAATTTCTTTTGAAAAAAATCAGGAGCAATTCGAAACCGAAGCGATGAGGCTTTTTTTAGAATCCGGGATCCTTCATCCGAAAAAATCCAAATCCAACGAACTACCTGAAATAGAACCTTCCCGAATGATTCCGAATCCTGTGGACTTCGGAGCTCTGGGAGAACTGGCCGAACCCAAGGAAAAATTGGAGCCGCTTGCGGTCGTTTTGTCCGTTGTCTTTTGGGGAATTGTCTATGCGTTTCTTCTCTATGGGTTGCTCCGATGAAAGGAAAATCAAACCATTCGGGTTTTATCATCGATTCCAAAACTCTCACATACAGACGTTTGAGTTTCGGGGGTCTTGTTTTCTTTTTTGTAATCATCGGCGTTTTTTTAGAGGTTCAATTTCTTTCGTTTCAGTCCATCAGTCCTTTCGAATGGGCAACGCTTATCTTATTTTGTGTTTTGTTTCCCGTCATTTCTTTCGGGGCAGCAACGGCTCTGATCGGATTGATCCAGAAATTAAGGGGAGGGGATCCGCTTTCCATTTCAAAAATATTAGAAAATACTGAACTACATGAGAATGAGATTCCGCCAACCGCGGTTGTGATGCCGATTCACTGCGAGGACGTTTCCCGGATTTTTGCGGGAGTGGAGTTGATGTTAAATGGAATCGCGGAAAACGGTCTCTCTCAAAAGCTGGATTTTTTTATTCTTTCAGATACCTCCGATCCGAATCTTTGGGCTCTGGAAGAAAAAGCGTTTTTTATTTTGAGTCAAAAACCGCAATACAAAGGAAGAATTTACTATCGAAAACGAAGACTCAATTTGAATAAGAAGTCCGGAAATATTGCGGACTTTTGCAGAAGATGGGGAAAAAGATACAAATACATGATCATCCTCGACGCAGACAGTATCGTCACCGGCGAGTGTATGAAAAATCTGATTCACCTTATGGAAAAGATTCCGAACGCGGGAATCATACAAACCGTTCCCGAGGTGATCGAAGCCAAATCACTGTTTCAGAAGTTGTCCGCGTTTGCCGCCTGGGTAGGGAACCCGGTTTTTGGTGCGGGTTCTTTTTTTTGGCAGTTGCATTCGGGACCGTTTTGGGGACACAACGCGATCGTTCGTCTTCAGCCCTTTATGAAACACTGCGGACTTCCTGGTCTTCCGGGCGAAAGCGCGATCGGTGGAAAGATCCTCAGTCACGATACGATTGAGGCGGCGTTGTTTCGAAAAGCGGGATACAGCGTGTGGTTTGCCACGGATCTCAAAGGCTCTTACGAGGAAGCACCGCCTAACGTGTTGGAGGCTTTGAAGCGCGACAATAGATGGTGTCAGGGAAACCTGCAGCATTTCTGGTTTTTATTCGGAGGTAAACTTCGTTTTTCAAGCAAGCTTCAGATCTTACTCGGAATTTTTTCCTATTTCAGTTCTCCGCTTTGGGCTCTTCTTTTGATTTCCTCTTCTTTGACTACGATTGAAGACGTTGACTTCTTTCGTCTCGCTCTTTTGCCCGAAGACTGGATCGCGTTTCGGGACGATCTTTATCTTCCGGTCGCCTATACACTGCAAGGTTATACTCTTTTAATTTTGTTTCTTCCGAGAATCGTTTCCTTTTTGGAAGTTTGTTTTTTTCGAAGAAAGGAATGGGACGCTTCTTTTTTCTCGTGGGTGATTTCTTTTTTTCTGGAATTCTTTCATTCCGTATTGATGGCTCCGGTTTATATGGTTCAATACACCCGTTTTATCTTTCTTACATTCTTAAATCGTAAAATAGAATGGGGTCCTCAGAATCGAGATGCGGAGTCCGGTTTGGATTTAGGAGCGCTTGCATACACGGTTTTGCCGGCTTGTTTTTACGGATTGGGAATCGGCACCTGGATGTTTGTGACGTATCCGATTTTATTCTTTTGGTTTTTGCCCATTTTGGCCGGATGGATTTTTGCGTATCCTTTGGCGATCTGGACCGCCTCGGCATCTTCCAAACTCGATCGATTCGGAATCTTATCCAATCCGCCCGAACTCAATCAGAAAGATCTATTGACACGATTGAATCTCTATCGCGAAGAATATACGAAAGATTTGGGGTCTGATAAAAATCGAAGAGGTTTTTTTTTAACGATCGTGGATCCGTTGCTCAACGGATTTCATCTTTCCAGATTGAGAAGGAGAAAAAAGGAAACCGTAGGTAGGAAACATCATCTTGAAGAACTTCGAGCTAAGCTAAAAGAGAAAGGGGCTTCCTCTTTTTCAAATCAAGACCTACAGAGAATCTTATGGGATTACGAATCCGTATCGTATCTTCATTCCTGGTTTTGGACGGGGCCGATTTCCAGTCGATCCGATTGGTGGAAAACCTTGTATCGAAACTATCAAAAAGAAATTTTAATGAGAAAGATCGTTTCTTAGATCAATTTTAAAAAAACGGAAACCGCATGTTTGACGTCTTCTCTTCCGTCTCTCTTGAACAAAGGAGAGGAGGATCCGTTCCAGGACTTTGCGTTTGCTATCGATTTTTCAAATTGAAACGAAAACAACTCTTTGTTAGATAAATGTGCCGAAGGAATTTCCTCTTTTAAAGCCTGGTGCAGGTAGGGGACTTCGGGAAAATTTCCCCGATCCGTATATAAGATCGGGGTTTGCGCGTATACGGCTTCGCTTAAGATTCCGTAACCGGGTTTTGTGAGTATATAGTCGCAAGCGGAGACAAGATCGGGATAATGAATCTCCGAAAAGGTCGCAATCCCTTCTCTTTTATTTTCGGGTATTTTAGAAAAGTCTAAATCGGTTCCGGACAAAACAATTCTATACAAATCGGTATCTAGTTTTTTCCAATCGAACTTAGACGTTTCCACTCCGTAGGCTCCGAAGGAAAAAAGAAGATTGATTTTATCGTGCGGAAGTTGAAAAAAATCCTTGGCGGATTTTTTATCCAGGGTGGGGCGTCTTCCCACGAGTCCGATTTTTTTTTGTTCCGCAAGAGAAGACGCGGGACAACAAAAGGGAAGCAGCAGTCCGAAGGTCGCGTGGTAGTATTCCTGATATAAAGTTACAGCGGTTTGAGCGATAAGGGCGGATTCTTTTTGATATCCCGCGTAGATAAAATCCCACGTAAAATTTCCAACAAACAAAGAAGGAATTTTGATCTTGTCGGCGATCATAAACGGAAGAGAAGCAGAATCCGAAATAATCAAATCGGTTTCAAAATCCAGACAAGATTCGATTTCAGAAATTTGAATATAGGATTTTTGGAGATTGAACTTTTCCAGCTCTTCTTCGGTGCCCTTGATATCGATGGAAAGAGAATCTTTTTGAAGCATTCCCACGTCCACGGATTTGGAACGGGTATGAAGACGTTTTAAAAAAATAGAATCCTCTTCGGGAAGAGAAAGCGTTTTTAGGAATTTTTCCCGAGTGGTCACAAGATCGATTTCCAAATCCGGAAAGCTGCGGAGCAGATATAGTATGATTTCCGTGGATCTACTGATATGACCAAATCCGTGATTGCTTACGTAATAGGTAATTCTCATTTCTGCAAACCCTGACGGATTACCTCATACATTACGATTCCCGCGGACATCGCGAGATTGAGAGAATCGGCTTCTCCATACATCGGAAGAGAAAAGTATTCATCGGAATGACTTCTTGCATAAGGAGAAAGTCCGTATTGTTCCGAGCCGAATACGAGCGCGATCTTCCCTTTGAGATCCGCGTCGAAGTAAAGTTTTTTTGCCTCCGGTGTTACGGCTAATGTTCTGTATTCGTTTTTTTGGAGAATGGAATAGATGTTTTCTGTTTCTCCCAAAAAAACGTCCAGACTAAACAAGGCTCCGGTAGAAGCGCGGATAACGTTCGGATTAAAAAGATCCAACCTAGGATCCGCGACAAGAACCGTATGAAATCCGGCTCCTTCTGCGGTTCGAAGGATCGTTCCTAGGTTACCCGGTTTTTCCACACCCTCGATCACAAGAACGGGTTTTTTGTTTCGATGAGTTTGGAATTTTTTTTGAAACGTGTCGAGATCGATCGGAAAAAAATGCGCGGTAGCGATCAGTCCGTCCGGTCTATCCCTGTAAGAGATTTTTTCGAAAAGCTTTTTAGGAACCTTGATCGCTTTGGCTCCGATTTCGCGGATGAGAGCGGTTTCGTTTTCGCCTAAAAAACATTCCGGAGAAAAAAGAAGATTTTGAAAACGGACCTTCCCCGATTTATGAGCTCTTAAAATTTCGCGATAGCCTTCCAGAAAAAAAAGTCCCGCGGATTCTCTGTGTTTTTTTTCCTTTAGGTTGGATATGTTTTTCAACTTTTCGTTGGAAAAGCTGGTGATCTCCAAATAGGAAATGCCTTGTTCGTCGTTCAAAGCGAAAGTCTCTCCGATACATAAATACAATTGGATCCCGCAGGGTAAAGTCTTCCGCCTTGTTCCGGAATCGAAAGTTCTCCGAGATGAAATCGTCCTTTGTTCCGGATTCTACCTTCCAAAATTCTTTGCAAGGCAAGCGGGCTAAAACCCGTGGAATGACAGGTCAACACGATAAAGTCGGGTTTGGCTCCGCAAAGCTGCATGAGAAGATCCATGAGTTCGGGAAGGTCTTTTTCGATTTTGAAAACTTCTCCGCTGGCGCCTCGACCGAACGTGGGAGGGTCCAGAATAAAACCGCGATAGTCTTTTCCTCGTTTGATTTCTCGTTTTAAAAATTTGAGAACGTCCTCCACCATCCACCGGATTTTTTTATCTGCCAGTCCGGATGCGGTCGCATTCTCCCGAGCCCAATCAACCATTCCCTTGGACGCGTCCAAATGACAGGCCGCCGCTCCTCCATCTAACACTGCTAACGTGGAAATTCCCGAGTATGCGAAAAGGTTCAGCACTTCTTCCTCTTTTTTTAATTGAGAACAGAGTTTTTGGATTTTTTTCCAATTCTCCAATTGTTCCGCAAAAATTCCGAGATGACCAAATGGAGTAAACTTTATCTTTATGGAATATTCTAAAACTTCAATAAAGAACTCGTCCTGCACTTTTTTGTTCCAGGTCCAGGCCCCTCCACCTTTGTCGGAACGGACGTATTCTCCGTGGACATTTTTCCATAAAGCGGATTTGTTTTCAGGCCAAGCGGCGACCGGAGAAGGGCGAATGATCGTATACGGACCGATTTGTTCGAGTTTCCGAAAATTTCCGGAATCGATGAGAGAATAAGTTCCGTCTAGGGTTTCAGCTTTTTTTACAATTTTCATAGATATGTACCTTAAAATAATTTCCTTCCGGAAAATTCTTTCTCACAGGATGATCGGCTTCGGGATCCAGATTGTGAAAGGTTTCAAATTTCCAACCTTGTGTATTGAGAATTTTTTTTGCCAGAGATTCTAATTCTTCCGAACGGATTCTCCCGGAGCAAGAACAAAGAATGATCGTCCCCGATTCTTCGAGCGATGAGAGACAGTTTCCAAAAAGATAGGAATACGATTTGAGCGCTGAGGTTTTCGATTTCGCATCCGGTGTCAGGTTTGGCGGATCGATCACGATCAATCCGAATTTCCGATCGATTAAAACGTCTTCCAATTCTTGAAATAGATTTTTCTGCAAAAATCTATGTTTGCAGAAACTCTTTTCTTTTTTGAGACTCAACACTCTTTGAAATCCATCCAGGGCTTCCTTGGAACCGTCCACGGATGTCACGGAAGCGGCTCCCGCCGTGTCCATACAAATCGAAGTCAATCCTGTATGAGAAAAAAGGTGAAGGCAATTTTTGTTTTTGGAAAGATCCGTTCGTTTGAGAATGAATTTTCTCAGATTGCGAAGATCCAAAAAAATTCCGCCCTTTTGTCCGGGCAATTCGATCGGAAATTTCACTTTTTGTAAAAAGACGGTTTCACGAATCAAGAGAGAATCGTTTTTATAAAAGTTGGATTCCTTTCCTCTCCAGAATCGTTCTACAACTTTCTTGTCCTCTCCCGTTTTTTCGGGAGGGTCAAGTAGGATTCGTTTGGGAAGAGGTTCTCCTATTTTAGAACTTTTGCATAGATCATAGAGATTCCAAACGATCCAGCGTCCGTAACTTTGTAAGGAAGAAGAATAGATTCTTACCACCCAAGTCTGATTCAATCGATCGATCGTGATTCCCGGAAAAAAATCGTTTTCACCGTGCAGGATCCGATAGGCGTTTGTTGTTTTTTTGAGTTCGTCCCTTCGTCTGAGAGCGGAGACTAAATTTTCACGGATCTTTTCCTTGGAAAACTCCGGATGAAATTGAACGACTCGAATTGCTATGAGCCCTGTGTTCGAATAGATTCCCGTTGCCAACGGTTTGTTCTCCGTGGAAAAAAGGGTCAGCCATTCTCCATTGATAAACGAAGAAGCGGCGCTCGAAAGATTTCCGCTGAAGATCCAAGGATGTTTGCGTCGGATGGAAAGTTCGCTCTTCCGGTTCAGCTGATATCTGCGAAACCGGAAGACGGAAGAAGAGGAAGGATTCAGGCTTTTTTCTTGGCCTCTTTGTAAGAGGTTTCGGTAGCTCCGGTGTAGATCTGTCTTGGACGACCGATCTTCATATCGGGAGACTCGATCATCTCTTTCCACTGGGCAATCCAGCCGGGTAGACGTCCCATCGCAAACATTACCGTAAACATATTTACTGGAATTCCAAGAGCGCGATAGATGATTCCGGAGTAGAAGTCCACGTTCGGATAGAGTTTTCTTTCTACAAAGTAAGGATCGTGTAAGGCCGTCTCTTCGAGTTCTTTAGCAATATCTAATAAAGAATCCTGAACCCCGAGTCGTTTTAACACCGAATCGCAGGCCTTTTTGATGATCTTAGCGCGCGGATCAAAATTTTTATAAACCCTGTGGCCGAATCCGGAAAGACGGAACGAATCGTTTTTGTCCTTTGCTTTTTCCACGATTTTTTTTACGGGAAGTCCGCTCGCTTGAATCTCCTGTAGCATTTCCAAAACTTCCTGGTTTGCACCGCCGTGTCTTGGTCCCCAAAGTGCGCAGATTCCCGCGGAAACGGCACCGTAAAGATTTGCAAGAGAGGATCCCACCAAACGCACCGTAGACGTAGAGCAGTTTTGTTCGTGATCTGCGTGCAAGATTAAAAGCAAGTTGAGAGCTTTTACGATTTCCGGATCGATCTTATATTCTTCACTCGGAACCGAAAACATCATGTTCATAAAGTTTCCGCAATAGTCCAAGTTGTTCAAGGGATGGATCGTGGGTTGGCCGATCGATTTTTTAAAAGCGAATGCAGCGATCGTCGGAAATTTTGCGAGAAGACGAATCATGGAGATATGTCTGTGTTCCGCGTTTTCGGGATCGTAAGAATCCTGATAGTAGGTCGATAACGAACCGATCATCGAAGACATGATCGCCATCGGGTGTCCGTCTTTTGGAAATCCGTTGTAAAGGCGTTTTAGATCTTCATGAATAAGAGTATGCATGGTAAGTTCTTCGTTCCATGACTTGAGTTCCGCATCCGACGGAAGTTTTCCATAGATCAGTAAGTAGGCGACTTCGGTAAAGGTAGAATTTTCTGCAAGCTGTTCGATCGGAATTCCTCTGTATCTCAGAATTCCCAATTCTCCGTCTAAGAATGTAACCGCACTCGTACAGGCCCCGGTGTTTAGATAACCGTTATCCAGAGTTACGTATCCGGTTTGTTGACGGAGTTTCGATATATCGACCGCCTTTTCGTTTTCACTACCCACGACGATCGGGAGTTCGTATTCTTTCCCGTCGATCTTCAGAATTGCTACCTCAGCCATGTTTCTCTCCTGGATTATGATAAAATATTTTGCCGAACTTTTTTCAAATCGGCGATTCAAGTGTCTTAAATCGATTCAGATTCCTATCCTATTCTTTCTACCAGAGAGACAATCTAAAAAATCGGAATGAATGGGAAGTTATCGGGTGGATTCGATTTTCAGTTTAGAGTTTTGAAGTGCTATACATATATTAAGTTTATTTATTACATTCCGTCTGATATTATTTAAGATCTGGATGCTAAGTATTCGAAACCAACGGAATCAAATTCTTCTTTTTTGCAAACGAAGGGCTTCTTCTTGGAGTCGGAGATCAGACCAAACGATCTTCACATTAGAGATTCTTATATCTTCTTAGATTCTGATAGTTGTAATAGTTGGAAGATACGATTCTGCAATAGTCTCTAGGTTCCTTGATCGGCAGTTCTTCCAGGAAATGATTGAAGTCCCCTCGGTAATGGTTGCGTTTCCATTTGCGCAGGTTGCCCGGTCCGCCGTTGTAGGCGATCGATGCCCATTGCAAGCTGTTATCGTTCGAAGCCACAAGGTAGCGTAAAAAACGAGCTCCCATTTCGATGGAAACCTCCGGATCAAAAAGAGAATATGAATCCAAATTCATTTTTCTTGCGAGTTCTCTTCCGGTCGGCCCCATGATCTGCATAAGACCTCTGGCGTTGGAAACGGAAACCGCGTTCTCCTTAAAAAAAGATTCCTGACGCATGATCGCATAGACGATGTCCTCGTCGATTCCCACATTTTTAGAAACTGAGGCTACGAGTCCCCGATGTGGTCGAGGATAGATTCTCGCTGCGAGTTTTGAAGGAAGAAGAATGACGTCGTCACTGAGTTTTTCTTTTTTCATCAATGATCTCGTATGAAACACAGTGAGATACGAGGTTCCGGTTTGTTCTCCGAGCGCTGCGAGAATTTCTTCCTTTTCGGTTTCTCCGATCCCCTGTTGTACTTTGTATCTCTGTACGAGAGAAAGCGCGTGAGCCATTTCTCCCACTTCGAGATATTCCTTTGCCGATTGCAGGGTGGAATTTCCTCGAATTTTAGAGTGAGCCGAATCGATTCTCACGTTCAATTGAAAGGCCGACGCTTGGATCGCAAAGTCCAAGTCCTTTCCCAAAATTTTTCCGGAAAGATCGGGAATCCCTGCGGTGAGAGAAAGATATTCAAAAAGATTGTCTCGGTTCCAGGTCGGATTGGAAGGAAGAGGGAATGCCGCAATCTCCTCTTGAAATTCCTCACGAATGACTCGAGTATAATACGATCCCGGGATATGTTTGTAATACGACTTGAGCCAAGTCGCGAGTTCTTCCGTGCGTCCGTTCTTTTTTAGGAATCGAAGATACCAATAGACGAGTCTTCCCTTAACCGGAAGATCCGGAATTTTTCGAAGTGCGTCCTTCCAATACGCATCCCCTAAAAAATTTTCATGATTTCCGGTGAGCAGATCGATGAGTTCGTCCTGGCGAATTAAATTGGTTGGATTTTTTTCAAGAGAGTCTATTAGATTTCTGAAATATAGATCCTTGTTTCCCTGTTTTTTATAGGCCTTTGCATAGCTGTAGAAAACCTCGTCGTTCTTCTCCGGATTTACATCCGTCAAAAGATCAAGAGCCTTTCCGGAAAGATTTTGATTGCTGAGTTCTCTCGACATCGCTGCGGTAAAGTCCGGATTGGAACGCGCCAGATTTACATTCTTATGAAAAAAAACGGGTAAAGATTCCGGAACAAAGGCGGCGATCGCTCGCGCCGCATTTCGAAACGATTCTCCCTTGGAAAATGAAATCCTTTCCAAAGCCTTTGCGGAGATCAGATGTTTTTTTTCGGAAGAATTGAGATAGGGCAGAAACAACGCGGACCGTTCCGCACTCAGGGAAAGATAAAAGGAATTTCCCTTCCAAATCTGAAGGTCTTCAAAGATGAACTTTTTGACGGAGGAAAGAATTACCGGATCTTCCAAGATGGAATAAAAGATAGATTCCGCTTTTTCGGTGTTCCCGGATTTATAGAGAGATTTCGCATAACGGTAGCGGATCATCGGAGAAAAAATTTCCGTCTGTTCGCGATCGCCAAAACTTTTTGCAAAATCCAGACATTCCTGAACCATTCCCGCTTCGTAATACGTTCTAAAAATTTCAGAAATTGCGTTCTGAGAAAGGGGATCGCTCTCTCTCGGGAATTTTTTTAAAAGCAGGATCAATTCTTCTCTGCTCAAAATCTTTCTGGAGGATGTTTCTTCATAGAGTTTCCAGAGCGAAAGTCGGGTGATCACCGAGGAGGAAGGAATGGGAGAATTTAGAATTTCGAGCAGATCTTGACGTCCGGGTGTGGACACGATTCTTCCCTTGAGTAGGGAAACGAGATAGGCGAATTTTTTTTCTCTACTTCCGTCCGGATGTTCTTCGTGGTAACGCACCAAAGCATACACTTCGGATTCGGTTCCTGGGATTCTTTCCTTAAAAATTCGACGGATTTTTTGCAGACTATAGGATTTGATCAGATATTTGAGATCATCGTTTGCGAAGAGACTGCCGAAAATAAAGAGGAGTAGGCCGAAGCTGATCGGGGCGAATTTTTTCATTCGTGTTCTCTGTTACCTTTTCGGCCTAAGGACTCAATCGCAAGAAGGAAATTCCAATGTTCACCCTGGAAAAAGACAACACAACCGAACTGTGGCCCGAAATCACGCTTTCTTCCTTCTCAGAGAAACTCATTCCCAGGAAAAAAACTTCCGGTCCGACTCCCCGTAATCCCGAAATTCTCAGACTCAAGTCCAAAATTTTAGAATATTTTTCCGGAGCTCTCAATCAGGTTCATTCTCCTTTTTTTAACATTCGAATCGATCTGCTCGGAGAATTCCGTTTTCAGACCGACGCGACTTCGCCTTTCGAAGAGGAAGGGCTATCTCCAAGAGAGAAAAATCTTCTTCAAATATTTTTTGAGGAGTTGTTGGATAGTGCGCTCGAAGATCATCAATCCGATCCTGAAGTTTTTCAGATTTTAGAATCGTATCTATTACACGAACAAAAGTTGGACGAGTATCTCGAACTCACATACGTATACGATGATCATCTTCCGTTTATCATAGAAGCAAAACAATTCCTTGCACTTCTCGGCAAGATAGAATATTCGAATTCTCTAATAAAAGAAGAAACTTCCAGACTTCACAAATACGGGGCCCTTTGGAAACTCGGAAATCTGCAGTTGGAAGATCGGGAAGCCGTCTACGACCTCGTTGTGACCGGTGAAGAGCCGGGACTTTTAGGACTTGCTTGGATTCTTTTCAAACACGAAACCTCCGGATTTAGAACCGTGTTTCCGATCGAAAGAAGAATTTTGTCCATTCTGCCAACTCTTAGCTCCGAAGAAAAGGAATCCTTTTTCAAAGCCTATTCTTCCCGTCACGGTTATCTGGAGAACTATTTTGTCTTAAAGCAAATTCGCCCCAGAGAATACAGAAAGGCCTGGCTCGAAGGTGAAAAAAAGAAAAACGGAAGGTCGGTGCTTCTGGGTTCTCTACAGGAGAATATTCTTTCGGGTCAGGACGAATCTCTTGATAAACGTTATGCGCTCTTAAAGGAAAATCATCTCGTTTATACGTTATCTCCTTTTGAACTTTTGATTCTTCTGAATTCCACCGAATCTGCGAATGTGGAACGGGAAATTGCGGGAATCAAAGAAAAACTTCCGGATTCGTATCTTACCAAACGAGCGCAACTGGTGCTTCGTTTTTTTAAAAAGGATTACGGGGAATTTTTAAACACTCTCGAACAATGTGGTAGATTTCGTTTTTCTCCCGAGATGATTTATCTTCACGGATTGGCTCTGGTCGAGATAGGCAATTCTGAGGAAGGGATCGGGCTTTTGGAAAGTCTGTTGCATCGCTTTCCGGATTCGGACTATCTCCGCTTGGTTTTGGAACGGTATAAGAAATAGCAAATTTACAGTAAAACTTCGAATTGTGGGAACTCATACGATTCCTAAAACACACTCCATTGGATCTGGCAAATGAATTCCTTGACAAAAGTTTCCGAACGATACAAAACTGAGTAAGTCCCTTGGACTCCTCGATCTGCGCCGAGAGGTATTGCGTTTTCAAAGCTACTCAAGACAAGTCTAAGAACGCTTGTTCAGTAGGAAACAACCGCTATTCAGAGACGATAAACAATGGCAATCAGTCACGAACAGATTCTTGAACTCCAGAAATATCAGAAGATGATCCAGCATTTGGAAAAGATTGCAAGGGATTCGAAGAACGACGAGCAACGGTATCGAGTCTCTCGGGATTTGGAAAAATACAGAACCAAGATGAAGGACATATCTCCGGAAGGAATTCCGGACAATCTGGACGTGGCCGCGGAACAGATCAAACGATACAAGAACAATCCGAATGAGGCTGGGAAGGTTTTGTCCAAGTTTCCTGTGATGAAAATTTCCCCGAATTCCAACGATGCCGAAGTCAATCAGATCGGAACCTGGATCAACATCATGGACCGGGAATATCTTCCGATTTTAAACGAAACTCACGTACGATTCGACTTTTCTCATAGCAACGAAAAAGACGGAGTGGTGAAGTATATGGAGAATATTCGGAGGAACATTAAAGTTCTCACCGAAACCGTAGAAGAATTTCACGCCGCGGAAAAGCAGGAGTTTCGGGAACAATTGAGCCGGATGAAAAACAAACAAACCCGGATTTTTATCGCGGAAGCCTTTGAGATGTTTCAGAAATTCAACGAATTTTTAAACAAGGTCATCCGAGAAGCCAAGGAAGTCGGTGGCGTAATTATGAATTTGGAAGACGCGATTCATTTCAATTCGAGATTTGAAAGAGCGACGGAACTGGAAGGAAAGAATATCATGGACGCGCTCAAGGAATTCCAGGAATTCACAGCGGAAGCCTTGGAAAGGATCAATGTTCCGAATATCCGGAACTGAGCGTGCTTTCCGGCAATTTTCAAGATCGATCTTTGAAAAATTCTTTTCCCTCTGATGGGATCTGCATATTTAGTGAATTTAACTCCTCCCGGAAACCACATACAGGAAAGACAGGCGCATGGCACTCGTTAAAAATTCATCCGAAGTAACCAACTCCACCATCGGAGAAAATTCCTACTTCAGCGGAAAATTCTTTATCAACGGATCTCTTAAGATCGACGGAAAATTCGAAGGTAAGTCCTTACAGGCCGAACAGCTCTATATCGGGGTTACCGGAAAAGTAAAAACCAATATCACCGCAGCCAGCGTAATCATAGAAGGAATTGTAATCGGAAATATCACGGCAAGAAACCGAGTGATGCTTCTTCCTACTTCCAAAATTCTCGGAGACATTCGCACCCCTGAGTTGATCATCCAAAACGGAGTGATTTTGGAAGGACGTTGTATGATCTCCAACGACCTCAAACATTCCGCAAAAGACCTGATCGATCTCGAATATTCCAAGGACGCGCTCAGCGTTGAGAAAATTTTCGGAAAACAGTCCGGCGCGAAAGAATAATCGAAAGGCCTTTTACGAAAGACGAATCTCGTAAAAAAGCCGCATTTTCAAAACAGTGAACCGGATCCTGATTACAGAAGGCGACCCTTGTGGAATCAGTCCGGAAATCTTTCTTAAATCCTTTTCCCTCGTAAAAAAAATCTCTAAAACACGTCCGATCCTTTACTTTCATTCGGGATGGTTTCCGCTTCCCAATGATTTTATAAACGTGACTTCGTCCGAAGAAGTCGGTTCAACCGGGCTCTATTCGATCGTTCACGATATTCTTACCAAACGGGAAACCGCTTCCTTAAAACCGGGAAAACCATCCGCGCTTTCCGGAATATCTGCGTTAGCTGCGCTTGCCTTGGCGATCGACTTCCAAAAACGGGGAGGAGGCGATCTGATCACGCTTCCTCTCAGCAAAGAATGGGTGATCGGCTCTGGAGCTTCCACGTTTCGAGGGCATACGGAATATCTTGCGGAAGCTTACGGAAAAAATACGTACATGCTCATGTCAGGAAAGGATCTACAGATTCTTCCTTTGACGACTCATGTTCCTCTTGTCAAAGTTCCGGAGTATCTCAAACAGATCGATCTTCCGTCGCTTGCGGACGCGATTCTTACCTGTAAAAAAATCGACCTCGAAAAACCCGTGGCTTTTTTAGGACTCAACCCACACGCGGGAGAAGGCGGTAAGGTGGGAACGGAAGAATCCGGAATCCTCGAACCGATGATCCAATTTTTAAAAAAGAAAGGATTGAAGGTGGAGGGACCTCTTTCCGCGGATTCCATGTTCGGCGAATCCGCCCGAAAAAAATACGGTCTTCATCTTGCCTGTTATCACGATCAGGGTTTGATTCCGTTTAAGATGTGGGAAGGGAAGAACGGTGTCAACGTAACACTGGGCCTTTCCTTTGTTAGAGTTTCTCCGGATCACGGAACCGCGTTTGATATAGCCGGGAAAGGGCTTGCAGATTCAGCGAGCTTTGTAGAATGTCTGCACCGGGTTGTAAATAATCCGTAAATTTGAATCAGAGCGGGGAATCATGCCGGGGCTTTTAGAACAAATCGTATTTCCAATTTTCCTTTTTTGGTTTTGCGGACTTACACTCGTGCTCTTTCGTTCCGATTTCGAATTCGTATGGAAAATCATCTTTGTCTTCGTATTTATTTTTTACTTCTTTCAATATTTTCCCGAGTTAAAGTCGAGTTACGAACGACTTACCAAAAGTTATCCGGCTGAAATTCTTGCCTGGATCTACGGGCTTGGGCGGGGAATTTATTTCTTTCTTCTTTTTCTCTGGCCGGTTTCTCTTTTGAGAATTTTTTATTCCGCTTCATCCCAGACGAGCAAGTCTCTGGCAAAGATTCTTGTCAGCTTTACTTTGATTTATTGGGGAGGGCTGATTCTTTATACGAACTTTTCCCTCGAAGTGGATGGGTTCTTCAACGGAACCTTTCTGAAATTCTTGAAGTTTTCTACGAACTAAAGACCGTCTAACTAACTGGGTAGAATATGAATCCAATCTATTTACAATCCTTTGGAGAATCGGAAGAAGCCAAAAAACACTTTTTGACCGCGTATGATTATCAAACCAAGGGGAATCTAAAACTCGCTTCCATGCACTACAGAAAGTCCATCGCCGCAAAACCGACCGCGGAAGCTTGGACCTTTTTAGGCTGGTCTTATTCCCTCGCGGGAAGATTGGATCGCGCGATCGAATTTTGTAAACACGCGATCGAAACGGACCCTACATTAGGAAATCCTTATAATGATATCGGAGTTTATCTGCTCCAACAGAAAAAACACAAGGAAGCCCTTTCCTGGTTCGAACTCGCCAAAACCGCTCCTCGATACGAAGTTCCGGTTTATCCGTATTATAACGCCGGTTCCTGTCTGGAAATTTTAGGACATATCGAATTGGCTCGTTTGGAATACGAACAGGCGATTCAAATTCAACCCAATTATCCGCCCGCAAACCTGGCGCTCAAACGGATTTATATCCGTTACAACTGATCGATTGAAACGTCGCGAAGCGACGTTTTGAATAAACGAAGTCGGCCAAGTCATAAGTTTGTCATTGGTACTAAAAATTCTTCCATTTTTAAAATAGGGTCCCTCCAAAATCATATCTCAATCGGACTGAATCTCTTTGCTTTGTAAAGAGCCGAAAATTTTTTCTCGATCGTTCGGCAACTCGCTTTCTATGGATCGCTCGTTATCCGGTTGCAAAGTTTGTTTTATCGGAACAAATACGATTTTGTTCTTTCTATACATCCAATCTGATTCTGAAACAAACGTTTCGATGATTCGGATGTTGTGGAAAGAACGAACATATTTATTTTTTTATTCGCTCTTTATAATAATTCTCCGTAGGGGGATCGATGATCCCGATATAAAAAGAGAGCCGATTTTGTAGATTGAGCAAGAGACCCAAAAAATCACCGTATGAAAGTTTTCCTTCTTATACTTCTTTGTATTTATTTTTTCCCTTCCGATTCTGCCTGGTCTAAAACCGGAAAGAAGATTCGAAAAAACCCGACTCAGAAAGAGGTAAGAAATAAATCCGAAAAGAAATTATTTACTAAAAAAGAAACCCTGGAGTTGGAAGATTTCAACCCGCCTTCTAACGATTCCGTTTTGACGAGTTCGGAGGTATCGAATTCCTCACAAACCGTCGTTCCGGATTTGGCTCCCGTTCCGCCTTCTTCGGAAATAAAATCACCAACCGAACTCAAACTAAAAATTTCCGGAATGCTCAAAACGGATTTTGCATACGCGGATAAGGCAGTTCTTTCTTTTGGATATGACAATTTGATCGCGCCTACAATGGCAAAACGAGAGGTTCAAGCAAGGGATTCCGAGGCTCGTTCCGGAATTTATCCAACGAGTTCTTTATTGGGTTTTGAACTTTTCTATGGTAAAAAAATGAAAGGTTATTTTGAAGCGGACTTTGTGGATCTCACAAAAGCTCAGGCGGGAACCGAGACCAGACCAAGAGTCAGACAAATCGTCCTGAAATACGAACCCAATTCTTCTTGGGAATTTTTTATGGGAAGGACTTGGGATCTTTTTGCCGGAATTCTTCCTCATACATTCAACGCGAGCGCTTATATGGGTAAGGGAGGAAACGTAGGTTGGATGCGGGAACAAATCGGAGTCTGGTATAAAATTGGAAATCTTAAATTCGCCTCCGCGATCGGTACCACAAATTTTCATACGGATGCAAACGTTCGTATCGAAGTGGAAAGAAATTCCATGCCGACGGTTGCGCTTCGAACGGATTGGACGCCGATCGAAGGTTTATTGTTCACTCTTTCCGCTCTCGGGACCCGATTGAAAATAAAAGATCCTGCGACTGATTCTTCCAGAGACAATTTGTATTTATATTACGATCCCTCGCGCCCGGATCCGAGTGCAACACCTTTGTCCGGTCTGATACAAAAGGAAAACGAGAAACGAACAGAGGTTGCGGCCGGCGGAATTTCGTTTGGTTTTTCTTGGAAGTGGGGCGCTCTCGAAACGAAAGGAGAGGCAACCTACGGAACTAATTTAGGTTCTTTGAATGCTTTCGGAATTTCCGAGGTCCAAGGAACGACTTACGGATCCGAACTTACAAACGGCCAGTATGGTTATTTGAGCGGCTTGTATTTGCAAGAGGCAAAAACGAGTGCAAGGAAAAAGTTCCATTCCCCTAGGGAAGTATCCGGTTTTTTGAGTATCAATTATGAATTTTCGTTTAAAGTCGGAATTGGTCTGCACGCCGGTGTCGCGAGGATCAGTAATCCTTCCGTTTTGATCGGTGCAGATCCGAATCAGTTGACGATCAGTCTTCCGGATTCGAATCAATGGACTTTGGACCCCATTGTTCTTGGATCGATCCGCGAGAATCAGGTCTATGGTTTGAGATTTTATTATGATCCCGAAGATAGAATGAGATTTTTTTTACAAACCGATCTCTTTCGAACTTTCTACAAAGACGTGGATCGATACGAAAGTTGGAGAGCGCACGTCGAAACTTACGATCCGTTTGTAGAATCTGCGATTCTGCGGGATCCGGGAAATGCGAACACTCGGTCCAGCGCGTTCGCTCAAACACTTTCGTTTCGTTTGGGTGGCAGTTTACGATTGGATTGAAAAAGGAGCTTCACCCGAAAATCTCGAAAACGTATGAGTTCCCACAATGTGGGCGATCGACAGGTTAAGCGTTCGGACGTTTTTTTCTACGTTTGCTACTCGCCGCTTTCAGAATTTGGGACTGTCTCTCTAGAGTCTCATCGAATTGAAAATAAAAGTCATACGGTTTTTGAAGAATTTTGAAAATCCTCCAGAATTCGATGACATCCAGTCTTCTTTCTCCCGATTCGATCTTAGAAATATAGGATTGTGGTTCGCCTAAAATTTTCGCGACATCGTTTTGAGTGAGGCCGGCCTCTTTTCTAGCAAAGATTAAATTCTTACAAAAAATTTTAGCTTCCAGTGAATGCAGTGACTTGAACAAAGCGATTCCATTCTACATTCCGAAATGGAATATACCAAAATAGGATAATTTGAATTGTATGTTTCAAAGTGATTTACTGATCATCTCATCCGATCGAATTCAATTTGGATTTTCTAAAAAGAGAATCATAGATTCGCAATCTTTGTTTGGAAAATCCGAAAAGTCTAAACTTTTTGAATTTGCCGAAGCCAAAAAAATAAAGACGTATACTCGAATTTCGGATTAGATCAAACGTCATGTCTCTTTTATAAAAAAATCGACGAGGGTCTGATCCTTGATCGTATCATTTCATATCGAATGTCCGAAGTGACTAACGTTGAATTTGGAAACGGTCTTTCGGGATGCGTTTTATATTCTTACTAAAAAATCAAATTTTATATACGACTTTCAATTTTTTCCAAATTGCAAAGTATACAATCGTATAAAAAACCAAACAGATTCCAAACACGATTCCCCCCGGGATCCCCAACTTTCGATGAAATGCAAAAAAAAGCATCGCGGGAATATTGGCAAGAGTGAAAAGAAAAGAAACTAATCCCTTTTGTTCCGTCCTTACAGCCACCAATTGATAGAGATGTCTTCTGTGAGCTTTGAGAATGTTTTCCCGATCCTTCAATCGGAGCAGAATGGTGATGACTCCATCCACAAAAAATACGGGAAGCAAAAAGAACGCGGATGTGATTTCGAATTGTATCCAATTTTTCTCCTGGATAAATAAAAGAGGAAGAACGGCGATTGTGTATCCGAGCGGCAAGGAGCCCGCGTCTCCCATAAATAGATGCGCCTTTGGAAGATTGAAGATCAAAAATCCGAATACTCCCGCGCAGATCCAGAGATAAAACGGAGGCAGCGGAGACTGAAACAAAAATGAAAACGCCATTACCGCGAGTAAAAAATGAGCGGATAGATACGTGTCCAATCCGTCCATAAAATTGCATACATTGACGACGAACAATACGTAGACGATCAGGATCGCGGTTTCCGCTCCCGGAATTCCGTCCAATTTGATTCCGAGAAAAGTGAAGTTTACGGGAACAAACAAAAAGAAAAAAATCAAAAATCCGATCTCTAAAATCAACCGGATCCCGGCGCCGAGGGAAAGAAGATCATCCGCGAGACCGATTACAAAAAAGAAAACGAGTCCTGCAAAAAAAAGAAGCACCTTGTCTTCCGGATTTTCAAATCGCAAAAACCAAACGAGAGCGATGGAAAATACACCGAGAAAAATCCAGATCCCACCCGACTTCTTTGTCGTTCCGATGTGCATGCTTCTTTCGTTGGAGACATCCGTGATCCCGAACGTCTCCGACCTCAGATAAATCCAGGAAAGGATCGCGGTGATTAAAAACAAAAGGACGGAAAGAATTCCCGGATTCCAGAAATGAGAGATTTGATCCACTGACTTCCAGAATGGACGAAACGGGTCTCTCTGCAACCAGAAATCGAAATGATTTTGATTGCCAAATCAGGCCAAACTTGGGAACGTCACTATATGTTCCAGGGCGTTTATACAGCGATTATCACACCATTCAAAAACGGAAAAATCGATTACGATAGCTATTTCAAGCTTCTGGAAAAACAAATCAAGGCCGGCGTCAACGGAATTGTTCCTTGTGGAACCACGGGAGAATCTCCGACTCTTTCTCACGTAGAACACGCGGAACTCATTCGTGAAACCGTAAAAGCCGTAGCCAACAAAGTCCAAGTGATCGCCGGCACGGGTTCTAATTCGACCCTCGAAGCGATCGAGCTCACCGAAGCCGCTTGTAAGGACGGAGTGGACGGAATTCTTTCCGTAAATCCGTATTACAACAAACCGACTCAGGAAGGCCTCTTTTTACATTTCAAGGAAATTGCGGAACATTCATCCGTGCCCGTTATGCTCTACAATATCCCGGGTAGAACTGGCGTAAACGTTCTGCCCGAAACCGTGCTTCGTCTGAGCGAGGTTAAAAATATCCGTTCGATGAAAGAAGCCACCGGAGATCTGGGCCAAATGGCCAAACTCATTTCACTCGTGGGTCACAAGATGACGGTTCTTTCGGGAGACGATAATCTCACACTTCCTCTTCTTGCGATCGGGGGAGTCGGGGTCGTTTCCGTGATCTCCAATCTGTTTCCAAAGGCGATGGTTGGGCTCGTCCAAAACTTTCATGACGGCAAAGTCGCCGAGGCCAGAAAGATTCATTACGACTTTATCGAAGTCTTTGCCCTTGCGTTTATGGAAACCAATCCGATTCCGATCAAGGCGGCGATGCATTGGTTTGGTCATTGTTCTCCGGAGATTCGTCTTCCGATGACTCCTCTGACACAAAACGATACGAGTGCAAAATTTAAAAAGGTCCTCGAGGGTCTAAAAGAAAAAGGTTACGAATAGGAATGGCGGCTTCCAAATTTAAGATCGCATTGATCGGGGGTTCCGGTAGAATGGGGCGCGCGATCATCACAGTGCTTTCCGCTTCTTCCAGATCGGAATTGTCTTCAGCGGTTGTCGGCCCAGGTTCTGTTTTTCTCAGTATGGACTCGGGTCTTCATTCCGGGATCAAGCAGAATGGGGTTTCCTTTTCTTCGGAGATAGAAGAAGCGATCAAAGGCGCGGATTGTGTGATCGATTTCAGTACACATCAGAATTTGGACGCGACCCTCAAAGCTTGTATCTCTTTAAAAAAACCCGTGGTCATCGGTATAACCGGACTCACCGAGTTGCAAAAAGAATTCCTCAAGATTGCAGCCAAAGAAATTGCGATCGTATATTCTCCGAATATGTCCATCGGTGTGAATCTTCTTTTCAAGTTAACCGAAATCGCAGCGAAAGTGATGGGGGAAATTTCGGATATCGAAATTCAAGACATTCATCATCGTCATAAAAAAGACGCCCCGTCCGGGACCGCCGAAAAATTAAAAAACATTCTTCTGGAAACGTTAGGAAGAACGGATAAGAACGTAGTCCACGGAAGACACGGAATCTTAAAAGAAAGAGACCCCAAAGAAATCGGAATTCATACCTTGAGAGCGGGGGAGGTCATCGGAGATCATACCGTCTATTTTTTCACTCCCGAAGAACGGATCGAAATCACTCACAAGGCTCAGGATAGAAAGACCTTTGCGGTCGGTTCCGTTCACGCGGCCGAATTTTTAGTGGGTCGGAACCCCGGCCTCTACGATATGTTTGCAGTGTTGGGATTGTAATTCAAGGAAGCCGTGATTTGTTTTTTCTAAAAAACATATCCCTCTTTCCTCTCGGTAAAAATCCGTTGATCATCGTTCTCGATGTAATCATCGTCAGCATTCTCATCTATCAATTTTATACCACGATTCGGAGAACCAGAGGCATTCAGCTTTTACTCGGGGTCGCTCTCATTTGGCTCTTGGGAATTTTTGCGAGTTATTTCGAACTCGAGTTGCTCGATTGGATCATCGAAAATATTCGCCCAGCGCTCGTTTTTGCCATCATCGTATTGCTCCAACCCGAACTCAGAAAGATCACCGCGGATCTTTCCAAGATGAAAATCTTTCAACCCTTTCTTTTAAAACAAATGACGGATCTGGAAGAGATCACCGAAGCGGTCAAGATCATGGCGAAAAATAAAACCGGATCTCTTATCGCGATCATACGCGAAAACAGTCTGAAGGAAATCATCGATCAGTCCGTTCAGTTGGACGCGATCATTTCTACGAGTCTGCTTCTTACCATTTTTAAAAAGAATTCCGCACTTCACGACGGAGCTGTGATCATCGAACAAAACAGAATCGCTTGTGCCGGAGCGTTCTTGCCCATGACCCAGAATCTGGACGACGCGAGAATGGGGGCCAGGCACAGAGCTGCCATCGGAATCTCGGAGGAATCGGACTCGATCGTGATCGTTACCTCCGAGGAAACCGGAGAAATTTCGGTTTGTTATGACGGAGAGATCACTCATCCGGTCAAACCGATCGAGTTGAAGAATTTTGTGAACACGATCCTGCAAAAAAGAAATACGGGCGCTGAAAAACACGGACTTGTATCCGATGAAAAGTCGGGCGAACGATAATGTTAAAAACGATCTTTACCAATTGGCAGGCAAAACTCGGATCGATCCTTCTCGCCGTACTTTTTTATGTAAATTTACAAAATTCTAAAATACTCGTAAAAGAAATTCATATTCCGATCGATTATCCGAAACTGCCGGGTTCTCTCGTCGTTTCCAAGGCATCGGACAAAACCGTTCCCATCAAAGTGGAAGGTGTGAGAGAATACGTAAATTATTATTCTCAGTTTTTAAAGGCGCATATCAATTCTTCCGAACTTAAACCCGGAGAGAATATGGTTTCGATCTATCGAATTTCAGGCGCGCCCGCGGGTCTTCGGATCACAAAGCTCAAAGATAAGATCAGGGTTATCGTCGAATCGAACTCGGGAAAAACTCTCCCGATCGACGTCAAGTTTACGGGCGATCTTCCGCCAAACTACGTAAAGACGAATCATTTTGTTTCTCCTTCGGTCGTTCATCTCAGCGGACCACCCGGGGTTTTGGATGATTTCGGAAAAATCAATATTCCTCCGATTTCTCTTAAGGACAAAACCGAATCGTTTACGGTAAAACACAAACTTCCGGACTTTCCTTCCTCGGTAAAGATAAGGGACAATATCAAAGAAGTTGTCGTTCGTGTGAATATCTTTGCAAGCGCGTCTAACGCGGGCGAAACGTTGCTTCTCGGAATTCCGATCAAATGCCAAAACCTCGATAAAAATCTGGAAGCCGAATTTTCGGAGCCCGAAGTTTCCGTAAAACTCCAATCCAAAACTCCTCTGAAAAGCATTCAGGTGATCAAAGGGCTTTCTGCGGGTGTGGTTTGTTCTCATAAATACGATCCTAAAACCAAGAAAATCTTACCCGATAACAAACCTGTCTTTGCAAAGATCAAACTTACCAAATCTCCTTCCCTCAAAGCCGTGGATGTTTTGGGCGTTTTTCCGGATCGGATTTCGATTCTTTACAAAATCAAACCGGATAAGGACAAGACAGGACCTGGAGAAACGGAAACAGGGGAAGAGGAGAATACGATCGAACCCGATTCCAATCCGGAGTTGATCGAGGAAGAATGAAAATTTCAGTCGGGAACGATATCGTCGAAAATCATAGAATTCGCGAGCTTTTGGAAAGACACGGAGATCGTTTTCTCAAACGTGTTTTTTCTGAATCAGAACGGGAATACTGTTCCAATCGAAAAGACCCGATTCCCCACCTGAGCGGAAGGTTTTGCGTCAAAGAAGCCTTTATCAAAGCCATCGAACCCGGAGACAAGGTCATCTTGGATATGAGGGAAATCGAACTTTTCGGTAAGGAATTCGGAAAAAAAGAATTGGTACTCCATGGAAAATCCAAAGAATTGTTTCTTACCAAAGGCTACAGCGGTTGTTCGGTTTCGATCAGTCACGCTGAAAATTATTCTACCGCAGTCGTGGTGCTTTACAGGGAGTAAACGATGATCTCTGATACAATGAAACAAACCATTCTATTTTACAACGAAGGTTTGAGCTTATACAAAACCAGAAAGTTCGCAGAAGCCCTCGAAAAGTTTAAGAAGGCGACCGAGCTCTCTCCGGATGATGGTCCTTCTAAAAAATACATCGGCCGCTGCCAGGCATTTATCACAACTCCTCCTCCAGACGACTGGGACGGAGTTTTTGAAATGAAAACCAAATAAGAGTATCCATGTCTAAAAAACCCGTAACCAGAACCGCTCGTCCGATCACAGAATACGGTGCGATTTCCACAGTTCTCGGAAAAGAAACCTCCTTTTCCGGGATTCTAAACTTTCAAAAACCTCTCGAAATATCGGGTGAATTTCAAGGCGAGATCGAGTCCGAAGGCTTTCTTCTCGTCAGCGAAGGAGCCAAGGTTCGCGCCAATATCAAAGCAGGAACCGTGATCGTAGGAGGGGAGATTACCGGAAATGTAATCGCGACCCAAAAGCTGGAAATGTTATCCACCGGTAAGGTAAACGGAAATATCAAAACTTCCAAACTTCAAATTGCGGACGGAGTGGTCTTTGACGGGAACTGTGAGATGATCCAGCCCAATAAAGATTGACCCACTCCCTTAACCGTAAAAAGTGGTATCTGCTAACCCGAAAAAGCCTACGGACAGGGCTGAGATAGGCAAAATCGCCCTCATTCTGCTCCTTGGATTTTTCGCAGGAGCCGTGACGGGAGTCATTCTCGATCGCCTAATTGGCGTTTCTTTTTTCTCTTCCTACCTGCTCCGAGAAGCAATCAAATTTGAACTCTACGTAATCAAGGTTGAGATACAATTTACCCCTGCTAGTCTGATAGGACTCGTAGCGACGTTGTATTTCATACTAAAAAAGGGGTAAAACATGTCAGTGATTTCAATGAAAAACCTTCTGGAAACCGGAGTACACTTCGGACACCAGACTCGCAAATGGAATCCCAAAATGGCGCCGTATGTATTTACGGCAAGAAACGGGATTCACATCATCGATCTTCAAAAGACCGTTCAAAAAGCAAAAGAAGCTTACGACGCTCTGAAAAAACAAACTTCAGACGGCAAAAAAGTTCTCTTTGTGGGAACGAAGAAACAAGCGAGAGGCGCGATCGAAAGAGAAGCCATCCGCTCGAATATGTTCTTTATCAATAACCGCTGGCCGGGCGGACTCTTAACAAACTGGAACACGGTGAAAAAGAGTATCGCTCGTTTGAAAAAACTCGAAGGCATGGAAGCGGACAACAGCTTCGAGAAAGAAGTAAAAACAAAAAAAGAAATTCTTACCTTAAGAAGAGAGTTGGATAAACTCCGCAAAACTCTCGGCGGAATCAAGGACATGGCTACCATTCCGGAAATCATGTTCGTGATCGATCCAAAAAAAGAAGAGATCGCGGTGAAAGAAGCGAGAAAACTCGGTCTTACTATCTTCGCGGTAGTGGACACCAACTGCGATCCTGAGTTGATCGATTTCCCGATTCCGGGGAACGATGACGCGATCCGCGCGATTTCTCTTTTTCTCGAGACGATGGCAAACGCAGTCATCGAAGGGACCGGCGGAGTTGTGGAACAACCAAGATTCAGCGAGGATCTGGATTCCGAAGCTCTGGCTCTTGAATATCAGGGAGAATATGATGAAAGCGGAAAGTTCATCATGGACGAAGATCCTGAATCTAAAAAATCCAAAGCGGCAGCGGCAGCTGCGGCCGCAGCTGCTTTAGAAGCCGGAGTAACTCCCGCTGCTGCGGAAGAGCCTGCAACTACTACGATCGAAGTAGACAAGAACGAGTAAGGGAATCTACGAAATGGCAGTATCTACAGATTTAATCAGAGAACTCAGAGAGAGAACCAGTGCAGGGATGATGGACTGCAAAAAAGCTCTCGAAGAAAATAACGCAGATATCGAAAAAGCGATCACTTGGCTCCGTGAGAAAGGAATCGCGAAGGCCGCTAAAAAAGCGGGAAGAGAAACCAAAGAAGGAAGAGTGGTTTCCTACATTCACGGAAACGGAAAAATCGGGGTTTTGGTAGAACTGAATTCCGAAACGGACTTTGTTTCCAAAAATGAAGATTTCGAAACTCTCGGCAAAGAAATCTGTATGCAGATCGCCGCGATGAATCCGCTCTATCTAAATGAGGAATCCATTCCTGCGGAAGATCTGGAAAAGGAAAAAGGAATCATGAGAGCTCAGCTGGAAGCCGAAGGCAAAAAAGCGGAGCAGATCGATAAGATTCTTCCTGGAAAGATTAAGAAATATATTTCCGAAGCTTGTCTTGTAAACCAAACCTTCTTCAAAGACGATTCCAAAACGATAGACGACCTAGTCAAGGAAGCGATCTCAAAATTCGGCGAGAATATTCTGATCGCTCGGTTTGTTCGCTTTCAGGTAGGTGGACTCTAAGTTTTGGCAGCAGAAGCGAAGTATAAACGAATTCTGATCAAACTCTCCGGAGAAGCGCTCGCCGGGGAGGGGGAATTCGGCATTGATACCAATAAGGCTCATTCTCTCGCTGAAGAAATCAAAGAGGTTCACGATCTTGGTGTGGAGATCGCCTTAGTCGTAGGCGGAGGAAATATCATCCGCGGAACTAATCTCGCAAAAGCGGGAATCGATCGCGCTACTGCGGATTATATGGGAATGCTTGCCACGATCCAGAACGCTCTCGCGCTTCAGGATGCTTGCGAAAAAAAAGGGCTCTATACCAGAGTTCAGTCGGCGATTGAAATCAATTCCATCGCCGAAAGTTATATCCGTCGTCGTGCGGTTCGTCACTTGGAAAAGTCGAGAATCGTGATTTTTGCGGGCGGAACCGGAAATCCTTATTTCACAACGGATACGACCGCAAGTCTTCGCGCTGTGGAAGTCGGTTGCGACGTGATTCTCAAAGCCACAAAGGTGGACGGGGTTTACACCGCGGATCCGAAAACGGATAAAACAGCAAAACGTTATTCTCAAATTTCATTTTTAGAATCCATCAATCGTAGACTGAAAGTAATGGATTCGACCGCTTTGAGCTTGTGTATGGAAAACAATATGTCTATTATTGTTTTTGATATTTTCAAAAGAGGGAATTTAAAAGACCTCGTTGCCGGAACGAACATCGGAACCCTGATCTCTAACTCGGAGGACATTAAAATCGATGGCCAGTGAAATCATTGCAGGTATGAAAACAAAGATGGATAAAACCATCGACCTCGTAAAAAAGGATTTCGGAACGATCCGCACGGGAAGAGCAAATCCTTCTCTTGTGGAGGATATCCGGGTCGATTATTACGGGACTCAAACCCCGATCAATCAGTTGGGAAATATTTCCGTTCCGGAACCGCGCACTCTTGTGATCTCTCCTTATGACAAGGGAATCATGAAGGATCTCGAAAAGGCGATCCAAGCTTCCGGTTTGGGATTACAACCTTCCAACGACGGAGTTGTCATTCGAATCATCATTCCCGAATTGACCGGAGAAAGACGCAAAGAACTTGCAAAAGTTGTAAAGTCCAAGTCCGAAGAAAAAAAAGTCGCGATCCGGAATATCCGCAGAGATGCAATGGAAGACCTCAAAAAACATACGGAAGGAATGTCCCAGGACGAGATCAAAACCGTTCAGGATCAGATTCAAAAAATCACCGATTCTTATGTTGAAAAAATTTCCGCTCTGACCGTAGAGAAGGAAAAGGAAATCACTACGATCTAACGTGGGCTTCCTTAAGTCCAATCTCCCCGAGCATATCGCCGTGATCATGGACGGCAACGGTCGGTGGGCGACCTCCCGCGGAAAATCCAGATCGGAAGGACACCGGGAAGGAGCCCGGGCGATCGATCGTCTCATGGACGCAAGTCTCGAACTCGGTCTGTCCAATATCTCTCTCTACGCATTCTCCACAGAAAACTGGAAACGTCCGATCACCGAGATCCGTTCTATTTTCAATCTTTTGATCGAATTTATAGAAACCCGTTTGGATACGATTCATGAACGCGGGATTCGTATCCATCATTCCGGTTCGAGAAAAAGGCTGAACAGGAAGGTTTTGGACAAGATCGATTTTGCGGTCGATAAAACCAAAAAAAACAAAAAACTCACCGTGAACTTTTGTTTAAATTACGGATCCAGAGACGAGCTTTTGAAAGCCGCTCAAGAGGTGTTTTTACAGAGAAAACGGGATCAAGTTTTGTTTGAAAAGCCTCTGAAAGAAAAGGAACTGGAAAAATTTTTATATACGTCCACCCTTCCTCCCGTAGATTTACTGATCAGAACGGCCGGCGAACAAAGACTTTCTAATTTCCTTCTTTGGCAATCTGCATACGCGGAATTGTATTTTACCGATATTCTCTGGCCCGACTTTGATAAAAAATCTCTGGTAGAGTCCTTGCAATGGTATGAAACCAGAACCCGAAAATTCGGAGGATTGGAGAATGGGTGAAACATCCAAAAGAATCGCGTCTGCCGCGGTACTCGTAGTGCTTTATCTTTTTATGATATTCTATGCGGATTTTTATTATCTGCAGTCTTATTTGATTCTTCTTTTGGGAGGAATCATCGGGATTAAAGAATTTTACAATCTCGCGGATCGCGGGGACGAAGGACGACCGTTTCGCGGAACCGGAACCTTTTTTATGTTCGTCATTCTTACGTTTTATTATTTTCGTTTTATCGGATCTCAGAACAAGTTCGAACCTCCGTTATTCTTTTTGCAATACATCCAGTATTTTGTTCCGCCGTTTGATCCGGTTCCTGTCGCATTTCTTTTGCTCTTTATCATCATCTTTACTCTACAGATCACCAGACGCCCGTTAGACGGAGCGATCTTTTCGGTATCATCTACGTTCCTCGGCGTATTTTATATCGCGGTTCCTCTCGGACACTTACTACTTCTTTTGGGGATGGGACAGGGGATCTACTATATCATCCTCGTTTCTACGATCACATTCTTGACCGACGCCGGGGCTTATTTCGGAGGAAGATGGTTTGGAAGACATCCGGCGGGACTTGCTATCTCTCCTAAAAAAACCTGGGAAGGGTATGCAACCGGAATTGTAACCGCGATCGGTTCCGTTTTTATTTTCAACATGATTTGGGAAAATTCTACCGGAACACGTTCTGCGATTTCCGGTCTGGAAGTTCTTTTGATTTCGGTCATCATCTCTCTCGTGAGTGTGATCGGCGACTTGCTCGAGTCCGCGATGAAACGGGACGCAAAGATCAAGGATTCCGGATCTCTGATTCCGGGGCACGGCGGTGTTTTGGATTTGGCCGACGCACTTTTGATCACCATTCCCGTTCTTTATTATTATCTCCAGATCAAGGGGAATCTTGGTTTCCAAGTCTAATTGGATATGGCAACCTCCGTTTGTCTTCTGGGCGCATCCGGTTCGGTAGGAGAATCTACTCTTAAGGTTCTTCGCGCTTACCCGGAAGAATTCAGACTTCATTCTTTCAGCGTTCATTCCAATCTTCAGAAAGCTCTGGAGATTCAGAAAGAATTTTCTCCGGATTTTATATGCGTGAGTTCCGACTCCGCGGATCGATCCGTTCTTGGAAACAAAATCGGAAAGACCAAAATTCTTTACGGAGAATCTTTTCTTACCGAACTCGTAAAAGACTCTTCGATTGAAATCGTAATCACCGCGATCGTGGGTGCCGTCGGTTTGCGTCCGACAATCGCAGCGATTACATCGGGCAAACGATTGGGAATCGCGAACAAGGAAACGTTAGTCACATCGGGACCTCTGATCAATTCCCTGATTACAAAACACAAAACAAAAGTGGTTCCGGTCGATTCGGAACACAACGCGCTCTTTCAACTTTTAGAATCTCTCAACCGTAACGCGGTGGAAAAAATCATTCTCACCGCATCCGGAGGTTCGTTTCGGGATTTACCAATCGATCAATTGCCTCTTGTCACCAAGGAACAGGCGCTCCACCACCCTACTTGGAGTATGGGACCGAAGATCACCGTCGATTCCAACGGAATGATCAACAAAGGACTCGAGATCATCGAGGCTCATTTTTTGTTCGGAGTTCCTTACGAGAAGATCGGAGTTGTGATTCACCCGCAGAGTATCGCTCACGGAATCGTGGAGTTGAGAGACGGGGCTTCCTTTGTATATGCCTCTTATCCCGATATGATCTTTCCGATCGCACATTCTCTCTTTTATCCGGAACCGATTCCCAAAGTTTTGCGGTCTTATCCTGCGAGAGAATGGGGAAAACTGGAATTTAGAGAACCCGACCCGAGCCGATATCCGGGACTTCTCCTCGCTTACGAGGCGGGAAAGGCGGGTGGAACCGCTCCTTCTATTTTTAACGCAGCCAACGAAGTTGCGGTGGAATTATTTTTAAAAAACGAGATTCGTTTTGTGGACATTCCTCAATACATTCGAGCCGCGTTAGACAGCATTGCAGTTGCGTATCCTGAAACTCTGGAAGGATATGAAGAAGCCGATCGAATCACCAGGGAAACCGTTAGAAATCTGAAATCAAGGAAGGCTGTATCCGCATGTTGATCATGGTATTAGGCGCCGTATTTATGTTGGCCATTTCTATTTTTATCCACGAGCTGGGACACCTTCTCTGTGGAATGCTCGTCGGAGTAAAGGCGAGAATCTTTTCGATCGGATACGGAAGAGGGGTTTGGAAAAAGAAAGTCGGCGAAACGACTTACCAAATCACCGCGATCCCGGTCGGAGGTTATGTATTATTCAAAGGAGACGACTACGGCGGAGAAATCAAGGGAGAGCCCGGGGAATTACTTTCGACTCCTCCTCTCAAACGGATGATCCCGGTGTTGGGCGGACCTCTGTTCAATTTGTTTTTAGGATTCGGTCTATTACTGATTTTGAATTTTCTCGGACACAATCCTCCTGGAAACCGGATCTTTATCGATCCTTCCGATCAGGAATTTTCGGCGGCGTATCAATCGGGACTGAGAACCGGAGATCGTATCCTAAGCATTGACGGAAACAAAACCGAAAAGTTCGAAGACATTGTGACTAACGTAGGTCTTTCTTCAGGAAACGCACTCAAGATTCTCGGAGAAAGAGACGGAAAAAATATAGAATGGTCCGTGATGCCTCGTATCGTCTACAATCCGAAACGTTCTTCCGGAATTCCGACCATCGGAGTGGAACCGTTCGGAGACAGAAGAGTGGTCGCGACTTTCAGTTATTCGGAACAATTCCAGCACTGGTTGTCTTCCAGACTTGATAAGACCCACGAGGCAGAAAGCTACTATCAGGAACGGCTCAAAAAAGCGGTGGAAGGAAGGGATATTCCGGCCGAAGTTCTGTTGGAAAAGGAGAAGGAAGAAAAAGAAAACCTTCTTCGTTCTCGAGCTTTGACCTATCTCAATGACGGTGACGTGATCCAGACCATCAATGGAAGAACGATTTCCACAGTGGGCGAACTACAGAAAATTTTGGGGGAATATCAAAATCAAACCGTTTCCATCATTCTCGATCGCAAAACATATCCTTTGGTCAACCCTTGGTCCACCGAAATTGTAAACGTGGAGGTTCCGGTTCTTGGGGCAAATATATTAGAATTTAGGAATATAAGAGACAAAAAGTTCCCCGAACTCAGTCTCGAATCCTATCAGTTTGCGAGTTACGATCCGGAGCTCGGACAAAAACTTCTCAATCTCGCCGTGGACGGAAAGAGTTTTCCGAGCTTCGAGGAACTTCTGGCCTATGTCAAAAGCAAGGACGGAGAATCCGTCACGATCGATATGGGAAATCTGAGACTGGAAGCGGTTCCAAAAATCCGTCCGATCGGACTTCTCGGATTTAGACCCAATATGAAATTCAATCCGGAGCCGATGCAGAGACAGCTCGGATTTTTGGAATCCTTTGTGGTCGCGGGAAAAGACGTCTATGAGAATGTCGAAACGACACTGAAAGGGATCGGGATGTTGTTTTCCGGAATTCTTTCGGTAAAGGATAGCCTTTCCGGACCGGTTGGAATCGTATCTTATGCCGGGATCAGCTTGGAGATCGGATGGGAAACCTATTTGGAGTTTGTGGCAAGGATCTCGATCGCTCTGATGATTATGAATTTACTTCCCATTCCGATGGCGGACGGTGGACATATCGTATTGTATGCGTATGAAGCGATAACCGGAAGACCTCTTCCCGGAAAAGTGATCGAATCCATATTTAGAATCGGATTTTTATTCCTACTCGGATTGGGACTCTACGTCACCTTCAACGATGTAATGCGAATTTTTTAAACGCATGAAAGCATCGAAATATATTCTTCCCACAGAAAAAGAAAATCCTGCGGACGCGGTAGTTGCGTCCCATAGACTTATGATCCGAGCGGGTCTTGCACGCAAGTCCTCCGCCGGGCTTTACTTTTATTTGCCTTTGGGTCTCAAGGTCCTCAAAAAAATCGAACAAATCGTTCGCGAAGAGATGAATGCGATCGGAGCTCTGGAGTTTGATCTTCCGATTTTGACTCCGTCAGATTTTTGGGAGCAGAGCGGGAGATGGAGCGCGATGGGAAAAGAAATGTTTCGCATCAAAGACAGACACGATTTGTCTTACGCGCTCGGTCCCACTCATGAGGAATCGTTCGGCTTTTTGTTCAAGCCTCTTTTGAAGTCATACAAAGATCTTCCTGTAAATGTATATCAGATCAAGACAAAGTTTCGGGATGAAATTCGTCCTCGATTTGGAGTCATTCGCTCGAGAGAATTTGTTATGAAAGACGCGTATTCTTTCAATTTGGATGAGGAATCTCTGGATGAAAGCTATCAATCGATGCGGGTTGCATATAGAAAAATTTTTGATCGTTGCGGATTGAAAACGATTCCGGTTCAGGCCGATTCCGGAAGCATGGGCGGTTCCGCTTCGGAAGAATTTATGGTAGTTTCTCCTATCGGAGAGGAAACCTTACTTCTTTGTAATGCCTGTGGATATAGTTCCAACAGTGAAAAAACTCCTTCTCGATTACCGATTGAAACTGTTCCGAAAATCTTTCCCGAAAAAAAGGAATTGGTGACTCCCGGAAAAACAACGATCGCCGCAGTCAGCGAGTTTCTTGGAATTGCGGAAAAAGAAACGCTCAAAGCGGTGGCTTTGAAGTCGGAGAAAAAAAAGATCCTTGTCTATCTTCGTGGAGATTTGGAACTCAATCTGCACAAACTCCATTCTCTTTTGAAAATTGCGGATTCAGAACCGATGACGGACGCTGAAGTTAGAGAACTCGGGATGGTTCCCGGTTTTATCGCGCCGATGGCGCCTAACGACCAAGTGAAGATACTCTACGATCGTTCTTTACAGAAAAACTTTCCCTATGTTATAGGTGGAAAAAAAGAAGACCTTCATGTCCAAGGATATGTTTTGGAAAAAGAAATTTCCAATCTACCTGAATTTGCGGATCTTGCGCTCGCGAGAGAAGGGGATCTTTGTCCAAACTGCAATTCCCCATTGAAAGCGGAAAAAGGGATCGAAGTCGGGCATATTTTCAAACTCGGTGAAAAATATACAAAAGCTTTTGGGATCCAAGTTTTGGATCAAAACGGAAAATCCAGAACCCTTACAATGGGTTGTTATGGAATCGGAGTCAATCGAACCATGGCTACTGTGATCGAACAGTGTAACGATGAAAAAGGAATTTTCTGGCCGATCGGAATCGCACCTTTCGAGGTGACTCTAGTGAGTATTACGAAAGGCGAGGATCAGTATAAAAAAGCAGAAGAATTTTATAATGTTCTAAAGAATGAAGGGATCGAAATTTTCTGGGATGATCGAGACGTAGGTCCCGGATTTAAACTCAAGGATTCGGAATTGATCGGATTTCCGATTCGGATCACAGTTGGAAAAAAATTCTTTGAGAACGGCGAGATTTCGATCTATAACCGAAAAAAAGATCAGGAAGAATCTTTTGTATTCACCGATTACGAGGATTTGATGGCAAGGGTGGAATCTCTTCGTCAGGAGCTCTTCGGGGAGTTGGAATAGGTATGGGAAAAGAATCAAACTATTCTGAAAAAAAAGGATATTTCGGAGAATTCGGAGGAAGATACGCTCCTGAAATTCTGCACGATGCTCTGGTGGAACTCGAATCTACGTATACGAAGCTCAAGAAAAATAAACAGTTCAAAAAAGAACTCGAGTATTATAGAAAAAATTATATTGGCCGACCTTCCCCTCTCACATACGCGGAACGTCTGACAAAAGCTTGGGGGGGCGCGAGAATCTGGCTCAAAAGGGAAGATCTCAATCATACTGGCGCCCACAAAATCAACAATACGATCGGTCAGGTTTTGATCGCAAAGGCGATGGGTAAAACAAGAATCATCGCGGAAACAGGGGCCGGTCAACACGGGGTTGCGACTGCTACCGTGGGCGCTATGTTTCAGATGAAAACGGTCGTTTATATGGGAGACGAGGACCTTCGTCGTCAGGAACTCAATGCGATCCGGATGCGAATGATGGGTGCGACCGTGGTCGGGGTATCCAGCGGAACCGCGACTCTCAAAGATGCGACCAGCGAAGCGATGAGAGATTGGGCGTTGAACGTGGCGGATACTCATTATATCGTAGGTTCATCCATCGGCCCCCATCCATTTCCGACGATCGTAAGAGACTTTCAATCCGTGATCGGAATCGAATCCAGAAAACAATTTCAAAAAACCAACGGGAAACTTCCGAATGTGGTTATAGCTTGTGTCGGTGGCGGTTCCAATGCGATCGGAATGTTTTACGGATTCATCAAAGATAAAAAAGTAAAATTATACGGTGTGGAAGCAGGCGGATATTCTTCCGAACCTGGATCTCATTCGGCAACGATGGCGTTTGGAAGAACCGGATTTTTACACGGGACAAAAACACTCGTGATTCAAGATGAGTTTGGACAGATCGTCCCCGCGCATTCCGTTTCCGCGGGACTCGACTACCCTGGGGTAGGACCCGAACACGCACACTTTCACAAAAGCGGAAGAGTAAAATATGCAAATGTGGGAGACGAGGCCGCGTTAGACGCCTTCTTGGAAGTCTGTAGGATCGAAGGGATCATTCCCGCATTAGAAACAGCACATGCGTTTCGGTTTGCAAAGGACCTTGCCAAAGAAATGGGAAAGAAAGAGGACATTCTGATTTGTCTATCCGGAAGAGGGGACAAAGACGTCGCCGAAGTAGCAAGACTTCGCAAAGGAGAATTTACTTGAGCGCGATTTCTTCCGCATTCTCTTCCGAGAAAAGTGTTTTTATTCCTTATATATCTCTTGGTGATCCGAACTACGAATCCTGCGTAACTTGGGCGGACGCGCTCATCAAAGGTGGGGCCGGGATTTTAGAATTAGGAATTCCTTTTACGGATCCGGTTGCGGACGGTCCGGTAATTCAGAAAGCGTTTAAGAGAGCGCTGGCTCATCCGTTTTCGATGAAAAAAATTCTCGAGATCACCGCCGAAATTCATAGACTCCATCCTGAAATTCCACTCGTGTATCTTACTTATTTCAATCCCTTGTATTCCATGGGTTTGGATACGTTCGCCGAGATTGCTAAAAATTCTGGAATCCAAGGTTTGATCATCCCGGATCTTCCATATGATACTCCGGAGGCTGAAGAATTTTTCACTCAACTTGAAAAGAGAAAAATTGATTTTATTCATCTTGTAACCCCCGCTACCACAGAAGAAAGAATTCAATCTATGAAATCTCTTGCGACTGGTTTTATCTACTATGTGACTTCTTATGGGGTGACGGGTGAAAGAAGAGCTTTATCCGAAGGTCTGGAAGATCGAATCAAGATGGTTCGTAAGAAAGTAGCCCTTCCTGTTTGTGCGGGATTCGGAATCTCTACTGTAGATCAGGCGAAAGAAATTTCCACATATGCGGACGGCGTGATCATCGGTTCCGCGATCCAAAAAATCATTGAAGAGAATGGAAATAATTCGGAACTATGTGCGAAAAAACTTTTTGAATACGCATCCGGGATTCGTTCTTCAATGAGATAAAGAAGTCATGCTTTGGTATTCCCAGAGCTTGTTATCGGATGCTTGGACTAAATCGAGAAGGTATATTTAGGACGGGCGAGCTCGTGAAAGATTGATTTTGCTTGTGAGCTTCTTTTGAATTGAGTTCAATCTTCTTGTGATACGAATTCTTGTTGGAACTCCTCGGAATTTTGTTTTACGATTGAGTTTCTGGTTCTTGTCTAATTCGAGTAAAATTGCAAATAACAAACATCGAGATACCCCCAGTCCTAAAGCGAGAATACTCAACCTACACCAATCCTCCTCAAACGGGCGAAAATTCATCTTAACCAGATTCAAATTTTCTTCCTGATATTTTGCGTAAATCAGACGTCTTCCAAGAAATTTTTTGCGGACTGCATCCTCACCCCATTTCAAAAGAAGAAATTGCAAGCGATTTCGCAAAAGTTTCGGTGCCAAGCTATCCTCTTTTGCCAAATGATCCGGTATGAGAAGGGTGCAGAGATGTCCGGTATTCCGAATTGGACAGTTTAAGAGTCCTGGACTAAAAAAAGATTTCCCCATACTCAAAACGGTTCTTGGAGAAGGGGGTGAAGATGGAAATTGGACAAAAAGAAACAAAACACGGAGAAAAAAGTGTAAAGAAAGCATGCACAGAACCGGACGGACTCGGAAAATATTGACGAATCGCGGACCCATTGGATACTGTTCCCCGATCTCCTGCGGAGGAACTTCATGAGCGAAACGAAATTCAAAATTACTCCAATCTATATAATTTTTATCATTTTGGGAATCATAGGTATCTTTCTGATTACCTTCACTGCATTCTTTCCGAATTTTTCGCAAACGACCGAGTTTTTGCTTGTCGGTTTTTTTATTCTCATTCTGTCTGCGTATCCGATTTACAGATTCATCGCAGCCAACACACCGGATAAACAAAGATCGGGAAGTATCTGGCTTGCGGTGGTGGTGTCTTTGGTGATGTTTTTTCTTTATCAAATTTTTACTCCTCTTTCCGAGCTTGAAGAGTCGTCGGTTTCGTGGAGATTTACTCTTTTACGAGGCGGGATCAATAAGAGTGAAAAAGAATCCGACGAAGGCACGATTGAATACACTCGTTACAATCCTCCACCGGGTGCGCGTCAGGATATTCAGATCATTGGAATCACAACGACCTCTTTGGAAAAGTTGCAAGGTAAATGGCCATTGCCTTGGAAATATTACGCAAACATCATCGACATTTTTAAGAATACTTCCAATCAGTTGATGTTCGATATTTTCTTTGTGGATTATAAGCCCGGCCAAACGGATGAAATGGCGGAAGCACTGACCAAAAATCCGCAGGTCATGTTTGACTACCCGATGGAGACTAGTTTAGAATCCAAGAGTTCCATACTCAATCTTGAAAATCGGATCGAAGTGCTTCGAAAGTTCAAATTGGAGAATGTGGAGGATCCGAACGATGAGGGTCGAGCCTGGTTAAAGTTTCCCCAACCTCCGATCGAGCCGGTTGCAGACAAGGCATCTGGATTAGGATTTGCGAATATTAAAAAAGACGAAAGTGGACTCAATCGGAGGATGCCACTCGTCGCCAAGCTGATGAATTCCGGTCCGCTTCGAGAAACTGAATACTATCCTTCTATCGATTTGATGATTGCGTGTAATTATCTCGGAGTTGATATAAAAAAAGACATTGAAGTTGTCATGGGGAAACACGTAAAAATTAAGAACATTCCTCAGAAGACCTTGACCACTTTTAACCGCAAAACGTTGAAACTAGAAAACAAAGATATCATGAATTTGCCGAACGAAGCGAGGGAGATTACGATTCCGATCGACGAAGACGGACAGATGCAGATCAATTTTCCGGGCGGACTCTATTCCTTTCGAGCTCATGAAATTTTTGAAGCGGCAACCGAATGGAAAGAAGAGGTGGCGTCTCAGTTTCAGAATACGATTTTTCTTGTGGCGATGTATTATGCGACCGGAGCGGGAGCGGCAAAGGATACGCACCTTTCTCCGTTTGGGGACATGTCAGGAATCGAACATCACGCTGCGGCGATCAACACCATTCTCAATCAAGATTTCTTATATGAATTACCTCTTTGGGGAGAATTCTTAATTCTGATCGTAGTAGGACTTCTTGCGGGTGTAATACAACCAAGGCTTAAAACTTGGTTAGCGTTTATCTTTTTCTTGGCGACGGCGCTGATCTATTCTGTGACTACGCTGGTAAATTTTTCGGAATTCAATTTAGTGCATCTCTATCCGACTGTGATTTTGGAGCAGCTTTTCATTTTTATTGGGCTCATCGGATTTCGAATCTTGACGGAAGAGGAAAACGTAAAATACATTCGCAGTACGTTTTCCAAATTCGTATCCAAGGATATTGTGGACGAGTTACTCAAGAATCCCGAGAATTTAAATCTCGGTGGATCCAAACGTGACATCACGATCTTCTTTTCGGATATTCGCGGATTTACAACGATGTCGGAAAAAATGGGACCGGAAGAATTAGTTCAATTCTTGAACCAGTATCTTTCCGAAATGACGGAGATCATCATTGAGTTTAAGGGAACGATTGATAAATACATGGGTGATGCAATTATGGCATTTTGGGGGGCTCCAGTGCCTCTGGAGGATCATGCTTACTATGGTTGTGCTGCTGGTCTTGCGCAGATGAGGCGACTTGCAACCTTAAAGGAAGAATGGAAGAGTTTGGATCTCCCCCAAATGGATATTGGAATCGGTCTAAATTCAGGACCTGCGGTCGTTGGAAATATGGGGAGTTCCCACAGGATGGATTATACCTGTATGGGAGACACGATCAACCTTGGATCCAGATTGGAAGGAACGAATAAGGAATACGGGACCCATATCATTATTTCTGAGTACACCTACGAAAAGGTAAAGGACAGGATCATCGCAAGAGAACTGGACCTGATTAAAGTGAAGGGAAAAACTCAACCGGTTCGGATTTATGAACTTCTGGATTTGGTAAACGAGGAAGACCTCAAGCTATTAAGAAAACCTTTGCAGGCGAGCTGAGGATTTTAACAAATTAGAATAGAAAGTTTTCATGCAACAGGAACCATCTCTGCTGGATAGAATTCACTATCCAGCCGATCTCAGAAACGTCTCTTTGGAAAAACTTCCGGAGGTTTGTGACGAGATACGAAATTATATCATTGATACCCTTTCGGGGGTCGGCGGGCACTTCGCGAGTAACTTGGGAGTGGTGGAACTTACTGTCGCGCTTCACTACGTCTTTGAAACTCCCAAGGATCGATTGGTTTGGGACGTAGGCCATCAAACCTATCCTCATAAGATTCTAACCGGAAGAAAAGACCAGCTCAACACGGTTCGCAAATTCAAAGGGCTTTCCGGGTTTCCCAAAAGAGAAGAATCCCAGTATGATCTTTACAATACAGGGCACGCCGGAACATCGATTTCTCAGGCATTGGGAGAGGCTGCTGCGAGAGATCTGACGGGCGGTGATTACAACGTGGTTGCCATCATCGGAGATGCATCGATCGCAACGGGAATGGCGTTGGAAGCTATGAATCATGCCGGACATCTCAAAAAGGACATGATTGTAATCCTAAACGACAACTACATGTCCATTTCCAAAAACGTGGGATCGATCTCCAATTATCTGAACAACATTATCACTTCTAACTTTTACAATCATTGGAAAAAAATATTTTACACGTTTCTAAAATGGCTTCCGATCATCGGACCGGCGACGGAACGCTTTTTTAAAAAGGTGGAAAAAGGATTTAAGGACGTTCTCACACCGGGGGGATTGTTTGAAGATCTCGGATTTGGATACATCGGACCGGAGGACGGACACGATGTGATTCGACTTGTAAAGATGCTTCAAAAAGTAAAGAAGATGAAAGGCCCGATTCTGCTTCATCTAATCACCCAGAAGGGAAAGGGATATGATCCCGCGGAAAGAGATCCGATCAAGTATCACGGGGTTACACCGTTTCGAAAAGAAGACGGTGCTATGGACAGTGGGGATTCTTCGAAGATCGCATACAGTAAGATCGTGGGAAAGGTGCTTACCATTCTCACTCAGAAAAACCCTAAAATCGCCGCGATCACGCCTGCGATGATTGAGGGGAGTGGACTCAAGGAATACGCGGAAAAGTTTCCGAATCATCTGTTTGATGTGGGAATCGCGGAGCAACATTCTGTGGCGTTTGCGGGAGCGATGACAAACGGAAATGTGATTCCTTATATGTGCATTTATTCCACGTTTTTAACAAGGGGAATGGATCAGCTCGTAGAAGACGTTTCTTTGATGAATCTTCCGGTTCGTTTTGTAATCGATCGAGCCGGGTGTGTTGGACCGGATGGGGAAACGCACCAGGGGCTTTTTGATCTAGGATATTTGCTTGGCCTTCCTCATATGGATGTTTTTGTTCCTTCCAGCGGACAGGATTTGATTGATTCATTACGACTTATGGAACACTACGAAAAGGAGCCGATTGCGATTCGATTTCCCAAGGGGAGTGTGGATCTGAAGAGTTTGGATTTTTACAGAGAACCGGAAATCGTTCCTGGGACCTTTCGTGTATTAAAAAAGGGTCGAGACATCGCGCTTTTATCGATCGGGTCGATGCTGGACGAGGCAAAAAAGGCGACTGAAATTTTAGAATCCTCCGGTTTTAGTGTCACATTGATCGATCTTGTATGGCTGCGACCATTGGGGGCGCAAGCGTTGAACGAAGAATTGGCTGGCGTTCGTCACTTTGCCATTCTTGACGAAAGTTATGTCGATGCGGGTGCTTCCGGATATCTTCTCAACCGAATTCTACCCGATCAACTTTCGAAATATATCAAAACCTTTGGGTTTCCTCCGGAGCCGATTCATCATGGGGAAAGAAAAGAAATCTTTGAAGCGTATAAATTGGATGCTCCTTCCATTGCGGAGACGGTAGCGGAAGCTTTGAAAAAAAACTTAATCAAGCCTTAAGGGTTCCAATCCGAAAATCAAAGTAAAAACAGGTTACGGAATTGGAAAACTTTACTCCTTCGGATTTTTTAGAAGCTGCGAAATATTTTTACAGAACGGGCGATAGCGATCGTGCGGAATATCTACTCAAACTTTCCTTAGAAAACGAGGAAAGTCACGAAGCTTATTTTTTTCTTGGGCTTATGGAAAATCAGAAAGGAAACCCCGAAAAAGGGCTGATGCATTTTTACAAATCCGTGGAAATCAACCAGAACTACGGAAATCCCTGCAACGAAATCGGAATCATACTATTACGCGCTGGAAAGGAAAGCGAGGCGGTATTTTGGTTAAAAAAATCGCTCCGCTGTGATCTTAACGACGCGCCTCATATTTCACTCTACAACCTGGCGACTCTTTACAAAATTTGGAATCGCCCGGAAAGATCTCTACAGTATCTGCATCGTGCGATCCAGATCAAACCGGATTTCGAGGAAGCGCGTAAACTCCAAGAAGAACTCGGATCCGCTATATAATATCTCCATCGAGCGATCCATAGAAAGCGAGATGCTGAGTTTCCCGAGCGACGAACTCAATGAATGCCTTCCTATGGGTCGGCCTTCAGAAGTGAGATGCTGAGTTTCTCTGGAGGGATTCATTGAACCTGGAGAAACCAGAAAGTTTCTATCGTAAATTCCAGCTTATTGATTTTTTTGAGAAATGACCTCTTTCAATTCCGTGGGAAGAGTGACCTTCGGAGTTTCTTGCGAAGATGGAATGGGGATCACCCGATTTTGAAAGCGGATCTCCATTTTTCCTTGTTCCTCTTCCAAATAGGCGCTTAGATCGGAGAGACAGTTTCGATCCGGACGGAATTTTAATCTCTTTGTAATCGAAGTTCTCGCAAAAAGACAACCATCTGCATCCGTCGCAAAAATCAGATCGTTGATCGAAAAAGATTCTTCCGTTTCCGAAAGGAAGAATAACGTATCTCCGTCTTCCTTGCACGATGTTAGGTGGATCGGATAGCCGTCCAATTCAAGATATCCGTTTTCCGAAAATTCCCCGAAATGGTTGTCGATAAAAATTCCTAGGTCATCTTCCCTTAAATTTTTCCGAAAGTAAGTAAGCACTTCTTTCTGAACGATTCGATTTCCTCTGAAGATCCAACGATCTTTCGAATCCACATAAATCTCGCTATTGAATTTACGAGGGATATGAGAACTCTTTTTTTCGATTTCACTCATTTGGAATCGTCCTTGTAGCGATAGGCGACGCCTTCGATGATTCCCATTTCGTTACCTATATAACCGACTGCAATCGTGTTCCCGTCTCCATTGCCTGATTGTACCAAAGTAGGGGGCACGCTCACAATCCCTTTTCCGGTAAAAATCACTCCGTCCATATGATTGGAATATAGCTCCTTTTTCAGGGATACAATCAGATAATCGGGAACTTTTCCGTTAGTAAATGTTCGAATGAGAATTTTTCCATAAGTGCGATATGGTTTGGGAGGTGAAGAATTTCGGATTTCAATTTCGTTCCAGATATTTTTATGAGAAAAACCGAATTCATCCCGAAGAACGGTTTCCGGAATAAATTCTACTGACTCGCAAGAAAAAAGAGTGGAAAGAAGAATCAGTACCGAAAGAATCTTCGCAATCCGTAAAAAGATTCGAAAATGAGAAATTTTTTCGGTTTCTAAAAGCATGATTCCATTCAGAAAAAATGGAATTGAGGCGCAAGTGTTTTACTCCTGCTTTTTATTTATTGAGAAGCTGGTTGTTCTAAATAAAATAAATGTTATGATAAAATGGGATAAGGGTAACTAGTTCGGATCTCGATTATACGAGTCGTACCATCCCTAAAACTTCAAATGGAAGACACAGAATTAGAAAAACGATCCAGAGAGAACGTATTAAAAATAGGTTATTGTTCTTTGGATGAGATCGAAGAAAAGGTCAAAGCATTTCGGGTCATGAACCAGAACGCTGCAAAAAAAAGATATCTTATCACAAGAGAACAAATTCTGGATAACAACGGTAAAGTTCTACTCGGAAAGGCCGCAGAGATCGATATATCCGCCGCCAAACTGCTACGAAGGCAGTTCAAGGGTTCGCAGATGTTCAAAACCTTTCAACCGGACGAGGGGATCGTAATCATCTCCGATATGACATCCGCCGAAGGGGTTTCTTTTACGGTGGATATCGTGACTCAGATCATGAACCTAGGCGGTGGTGCTTACGAAGGATTTATCGATCGAGTCGATAGTTTTGCGGAATTTATCAATCTTTTAAAAAAGTCCCTATTTCCAAAATTGATCATCATCGGTTACATTCCCCAGAGTCAGGTTCAGTCCGAGCTACTCAACTTTGTGAGAGTCAAACGTGTGGATAATTATCTGAGATCGATCGAGCTTTCCCATAGTCTTTTTAAGCCCCATCCATACTTTCCGAAAATCAAACAGATAGAAATTTCCCAAAACGACCCTAAAAGCTGGGGACGGTTTGTAGTGGAAATTATCAGAGAATATACGCGTCCATATCTTCTGGAAGAAGTTTAAGAATTTTATTTTGATGTCGCAGTTCCTACTTTTTACATTGAACCGAAAAGAAAGAAATTGTAGGAATCCGACTGGAAAGGAGGTTTCAAGTTTGCCTTTGGCCTGATTTCGTATGGAATCAAAGCGTCGCAAAAAAGAGATCCTCTAAAAAATCTGTTTTGAATGACATGGTAAGATTTTGCTCGGAAAAACCGCGGAATCCCGAATACACAACTGCAAAACTATGCTTGAGCTTTTCCGAAAATGTCCTTCAGAAAGAGATAGGCATCATAATGAATAAAGGCTGTGTCAATCTTTGGCTTTTGAAAGGTATGACTCCTGTCGCTCCGAGAACTGCAAAAATAAAATAGATAAGAAATGATTGATCCTTTGATGGTTTGTTGCTGATTTGTTTTAGCTTTTTTAAAGAAGATGTATGCGATCGATAGGATGGAATATTGCAGATAACCCGGGTTTTGTCCGGGTAGCTTCTTGCCCGTTTCGATTTTGTTAAACTCGATAAAACTCTAAATTCTCGCGCAGCGGATCCGGAAGACTTCCCAATGCGTTCAGATATTTTTTATAACGATTTTCCAATTCAGTATATTTGCGATTTCGAATATTGATAAATCGATTGTGAATTTCCGAAAAAGCGGGAGTTTTTGCCACCTTCTCGCGCACCTGTCTGCTAAACGGAATGTGTCTGTAAAAGATTCCCCGAACAACTTTGTTTAGTCTTTGAACTCCGTCGGATTCGTATTTTATCCAGAGCTGATAGTCGTTTGCAAATATATCTCGATCATTTCGAAAACGTTTGAAATCGCCTGCTAATTTTTCTTTGATCTCGATGGAAAGATCCTTATTCTTTTTAAAAAACTGAATGTAGTCGGTGTAGTCCGCGGTGATCGATGGGTTTCCTACGTTATTCCATTCCGCACCCAAGATCGATTTTGTGAGCTCCCAACGAAAGGCGGCTAACGCGTCCGCGATCATGGTTTTCAAGTCCCCTTGGGAAAAAATAGGAATTATGATTCTTCCGGGACTTTCCTTGGAACCCGCGCCTCTGTGAACCGAAAGATCCTGCCACATCATCACCTTGGTTCCGATCGAAGGAACAAGAATAAAATCCGGGATCACACACTTTTGAATAAATTCTTTTGTAATTCCGAGTTCGTTATTGTTATAGATCACTTCCCGATGAAACACGGAATAGTCAATTCCCATCAGATCGTGAATGATATCCGTAAGCGCTTTTTTTGAAACATACGACTTGTCTATCGCCATCTGACTGTGAAACCTTGTTAAGATCGGAAAGTGAGTAGCGGGGCTCCCGGATGTAAGTCGCACGTTTGCCTCGTAGAGCGAGGCAAACTCGAATTTGAGTCTGGTCTCCGGCGTGTCCAACTCGGGGGGAATATCCGATTCTTTTTTGATATTGATGGCTCTGTTGTCCATCTTTACTTTTTCAAAAAAGTTTTGTCCCATCTCGTCCAAGGAAGTCGGAATTTCCCTTTTGTAGATTCTCTCCAGCCATTCGGTTCCACTGGATATCGGAATGTCGGAGACGGAGTTGATCGATTCCTTAAAGGAATACATAAACGCGATCTGAGAATCATCGACCATAGTCTCGTCGAAAAATCCGTATTTCAACATGAGATCGACCGCCTTCGGAACGTTTCGGTTCGAGTTCATGTATTTCATAAAACAAGCCTGATACATGTCCCAGTAATGTCTTCCAAGAGTTCTTCGGACCTTTCGGATATCTCCTTCGGGATCCAGCGGGTTCTTGAGACTTTTTACTTTGACCATCAATGCGGAAAATTCTTTGACTCTTTCCGCATCCAAGCCGGAGAATTGAATGATGACCGAAGCGGAATTGTCCAACTCTTTTCGAATCGCATTGATGTCCACACCTGCGGTTGCCGTAGATGCGGAAGAAGCCTGCGTTTTTGGCGCGGTATCTTCCATCTTTTTTGCGAGCGAACTCGCCTTGGATTGAAATGCTGCAGCGTTCGGAGAAATGCCGGCTACCGGAGTCGCAAACAAAGCCTGATGTCCGTTTTTATATTTTTCGATTTTTGCGCCAATGGCACCTAAAACGGGAATTACATATTCAGCCGGAGCGGTTCCGTAACCGGAGGACGTAATGTCCAGAATGAGATAGAATTTTTCGATAAGACTGTTTTCTCCCACAAAAAACAAACGAAAGGCTTCGTCCAGATCGGAAAGACTCGTTTTGAGAATTCCTGAAATCTGTTCCAAAACATTCGCCAATTTAGTGCAAACATAGGTGAGCATCGAAGGATCCGCAGTGAATAGGGCGTTCAAAATTTTCGGATCCTGCACGACTAACTTACGGATAAAATTGAATTCTCCATCTTGAAAATCGATCTCTTCGGGATAAAGTCTGGTAAGCTGTGATTCGTGTTCCTCTTCTAAGAACTGAGGGCTGGGTCTATCGGGAAGAAGACCTCCGTTGTCAAAAAATAATTTCAAATTTTCCCTGCAAAGACGCAGGATACGGTCCGTCACTTCGGCGGGAACATCGGGAATCGGCGATCCCGGTTTTATATCAGGAAATACACTCGGATTGAATTGATAATAAAGAATGGAAAGGTTATCGTTTACCTTTTCGATATCGGATGTGATTTTTTGGATCTGATTTGCTTTTTTGAAAAGCTCTGTGATCTCTTTGAGAAGCGTTCTTGCAACCATCAGCCCGAGTGAAACACGGGATCCCACACTTTTTCCGATGCTGTCAGGATTCATCGCGTATGTTGACAAGACACAGGCTTCTTCCGCTTGGAGATAAAAAGGATATCTTCCGCTCGTAAAAAGTGCCACAGATCCGGGAGTTAGGTTGGCTCCGTTTAACTTAAAAAGTTCCATCTTTCTTCCGCCTGGAGCCTCGGTGAGATACCGAACGGTCCCACTGTGAAGTACGTTCAGCGTGATCGCGGGAGAACCCTCGGGAAACAATAGAGTTCCCGCGGGAATTTGAGCTTGTTGTTGGGGAACTGAGGGATCGAATGCCATAGTTTGATTATCGAAGGTAAAATGAAAAAGAAACTATTTCTAATCCATAGGGAAAACACTTTTTTTCAAGTAAGGATAAAAAACCGATTTTCAGATTCCGGATTTGCGTTCGATTCCCGTAAAACTTGACTCTTTATGCCTCCTGAAAACCATACAGGAAGGATGAATAAAATCGAAAAGTTACTTCGCGTTTCCAGGATCGGGATGATCACCAATCAGAGTGCTTTCGGATCAAATGGAGAATATCATTTTCAGACGATTCGAAAATTCTATGATTTAAAAAAAATATTTCTACCCGAGCACGGTCTTTTTGCGGAATTACAGGATCAGGTTTCGGGTTCCAATCTAAGATATCATTTGGATGGGGTGGAATTCATCAATTTATACGGTGATCAGGAATCCAGTCTTGTGCCGGATGCCGTTTCATTGGAAGGTTTGGATTTGATCATCATAGACATCCGCGATACGGGAGCGAGATATTACACTTTTTTAACCACCGCTTACTACTTTCTGGAAGAGATTAGTAAATGGAACTCCTCGGGTAGGGAAGAAATATCGGTTCTTGTTTTGGATTCTCCGAATCCAGCCGGAAAAAGAATCGAAGGATCTCCTTTACAAAAGGAATACGAATCCTTTGTGGGTGTAAGGGGTGTCTTACATCGACACGGCTTAACACCGGGGGAGTTACTTTCTTATTATAAAAAAGAGTTCTCTCTCAATATAAAAATGAAGATCGTTAAAAAGGGTTGGTATAAAAAAGAGGATTCGGAATTTCTTTGGATTCCCCCTTCGCCCAATATTCCGTTTCGCTCAACGTGTTACGTTTATGCGGGGCAGTGTCTTTTGGAAGGGACCAATCTTTCCGAGGGAAGGGGGACCACAAGGCCGTTTGAAACGTTTGGAGCTCCGTATCTGGACGAACAAAATGAAACAATTCGAAAAGTTTTGGAAAGTTCCCAAAAGGAAAGTTGTATACTGCGTCCATTAAAGTTCATTCCTACCTTTCATAAACACAAGGATGAGATTTGTGGAGGATATCAAATTCTGCTTAAGAAACCTGAAGCTTTTCACAGTTTGTTTTTCTCTCTAAAATTAATCCGACTCTTAAAAGAAGAATATACCAAGGATTTTGCCTATAGAGACGGCGCTTACGAATTCAGATCCGATCTTCCGGCGATCGATCTGCTTGTGGGGGACAGGGTTCTGCTGGATTATCTGAACGGAAAATATTCTGATTTTAGTATTTTAGAATATTTGAATGAACAAGAGGCCGTGTGGAAGAAAAATCGAAAAACGCTATTGGAGGAAATTTGACATTAGGCTTGACTTTTCAAAAATTCCTTTAGACCTTTATGAAAGTGCAGAATTCCGGGTTCATACGAACTCGGAAAAATAAACCCGCTTCGTTTGAGACCTAACTGAATTTCTCCGGCCAAGTGCAGATCCTCCGAGATCGTTTTAAAAAAGAAATCCGCATTGTAATCCCAATGACGAATCATTCTCTGCGTTTGGGCTTTTTGCGGAATCATAACCGCCTGCGTGCAAACACATTTTTCCGCCGAGATCGGTTGAAAATGAAGCATTGCGAAGTGGTCGCGAAAGATGATCAAAATCGTAGAAGGAAATAAGAAATAGCTGATGATCAAATCTTTTCTTGTTGGTACGGAAGTGTGTTCAAAGGAACGATTCGGCATTAGAATTCTACTGTGTTCTTCGATCGGATCAAAGATGGACGCGTTTTTTGCGATTACAGGTGCTACCGAATTTTTGTGGACCGTGGAGATATGATAGGATTCGAGAAAAATTTCAACACCCACTTTCCAGTTGAATTCTTCGATCGTTTTTTTGACCGCGTAAGGAACATAAGAATCGAATTTGAAATCGTTTAGTTCCGTCAAAACGGGTTCTAAACGTTTTAGTGCGTCGTTTTGAAAACCTACGAATAACATTCCCGCTGAATTTAAAATCGGAAGTTCAACGAGTTTTTTTTCTGGGACTTTGCAATTCGCGGTGAGCAGTTGCCCATCCAGATCGTATGTCCAACTATGATACGGGCAAACAATCTTTTTAAGGGTTTTTTCTCGTTTTTCGGAAACAAGTCTTGTTCCTCTGTGTATGCAAGAATTGTAATACGCATGTAGAGTGTTCTCTTCGTCCCTTAGGACGAGTAAGTTCTGATCCCGAATCGTGCAGACAAAATGATCTCCCGGAGAAAGAACCTGGTCGTTAAAACCGACAACCGCGGCCCGTTCTTGAAAAAGTTTCATTTCGGAAGCGAAAATTTCTTCGTTCGTGTAAAAATCGGTTTTTAGGGCGGATGTTTCTTTATTTTCTATAAATTCCGATTCGGAAATCTCAGGCATTCCGATTTTACTTTGTTTTAATACACGATCTAAGATTGCGGTGGAAAAGGGTAAGGATTTGGGTCTGGCGAGTTCTATGGTTTTTTTTTCTGACATCGAAACGATCCTATTACAGCTACGTTGGATGAGAATTTACGAATGAAATAACATTCTACTGTTCCTATTTTGCATCTTTATTTTCTAAATTGTGTTATTATTTTATTTTTTCGAGCTCGACCGTTGTACCCTCAGTTTTAGATCGGAAATTAGGAATATCTGTTTCACGAAGTTTTGGAAACGGAATCCTTTTCTAATATGCAATCCTATCTTAACGAAATGAATTAACGTCCGTTCGAGGTTCTTTGATGCAAAATGAGAGACGGTTATAAAAAGAATCTTTTTTGGCGGATCAAACGCAAGGATAAAATTTGCGTTTGAAAAAGCGGTCTTTTGGATCGGAAAAGCTACGAGAAAGAATCGATTTTTAGTTTATTTGAAAGATTGCCTTATCTGGATTTGGAGAATCAAACCCAGGTTGAAGACCGGTCTGTTCCGCATAAGAAGGGATAAATCCGTAACCGATCGTAACATCCAAGTAGTAGCTTCTCGTCGTAATCCCGCTTCCGGTAGAAAACGTACAACGTACGGTTCTGATCAAGTTAGGCTTTCCGACGTTCGAGTTAAAACAACCTGTGGCGATTCCGGTGCCGCTGATTCCGCCGATCGTGATTGTATAATCCGCGGCGACTCCGGGAAAATTTGTATCGGTGTTTGTGATCGTAGTCGTGCTTCCCGGAATTCCGAGATCCGGATAAAAATCGCCATTGCCTCCGCATTTAAGACCGCAAATAGAATCGTAAGTAACTCTGTGTTATCCGAATTGTTCTTTTGGCAATTAGAAAAAAACATAGAAAAATCGTTGTGTTTAAAAATACGATTGCCTTCTTTATTGAAATGACTCCTTATCGTAGCTTCTAATTCAATCGATGTTAAAACAAAGAGTGTTCCCCCGTCAGGAACGAATCAATTTCGATCACTACGTATGAGTTTTTATAGTTTGCGTAGAGAAAAAATACACGACTTAAAGATTTGGGAATAGAAAAAGCGGTGTTGAATCGGATGTCAAAGTATCATTCGTTTCTGAGTTTAAAAATAGAGTTATTGCAGGAAAAACTAAGCTTTTTGGAAATCAAACAGAGATTTAAATTCTTATGATCGCTGTTAAACGCATCGACTAAAAATTTTTTTGTGTGTTCAACCGCGTGTAATCCCGCCCATTGATGAAGGGTTATGTTCGGATTGGATTCCACACTTCCTCCACCTCGGAACGTTTTTTCGGAATCTTTATTGAGACAGATATGAGTGGCAAACGGAAAAAAGTTTTGCATTTCCTCAAAAGAAAGATTGAGACATTCTACAGCTTCTTCCTCGTGATGAAGGATTGGAGCGAGGTTGTAATAACCGGTTTGGATATGAGACATGGATAGAAGCATCCAGGGTTCCTCCAACGGAGCGATCTCGATTTGATTCGGATGATTTTCGATCCAATTGCTATGCGCGTAAAAATCTTGAATGATATGAGTGGCGTGTCCTATACTTATCATCGAATCCGAAAAAAACGTCGTCTTTTCTGATTTTGACTTGAGATCTCTCAACTCCAACCCGCAGCCGAAAATGTTATTATTGTCGCAGTGATACCCCTCCGAATTCATAAATTCGGAGTCCGATTTTAAATTTCCTTGGACGATCATCTCCTGACAATCGGCACGGATTTCGTATCCTGTTTCTTCCGTAAACGCACGGAAGGATTCTTTGAGAATGCGAATATGATTGAACGATCCGGAAGGGCCGAAGGCCTCCAACGATATCGAAGGAAAAAAATCGAATAACAGAAAAGAAATCGGAATCAGTGCCGTGATTTTGATCGAGGATTTCATAATAAACCGTAAGTAATTACTTACATACTTTTAGACCTCGAATTTTTAGAGAAGTAAAAAAAAGAAAAAATACGAAACGAACGAGTCTGTTCGAATTAATTGATTCCCTATCGAGGACGGACAGTTGTATCAGGAGAAAACGGGTGCTTCTATTCGAGGATCCGAGTGGTTTGAAAAAATTTGGTATCCGCTGCGCTGGCGAGGTAATTTAGGATTTTTTAGTCAAATTTTCATTTGGAATTTGGGCCCCTAAAAATTCGGTGAGATCAATCAATCCATTGATAAACTTCAGGTTATAACGGCTTTCGTAGAGGAGAAAGATACTCGCGAGAAATAAAAAAAGACCTCCTGCCAGGGCCGCAAAAGTCGCGACCCAGGAATATTCGTGAAACAAGGCGCTTGAGAATGCAAAACCCAGGCTGGAGAGTACAAAGAGGGAGGTTGCGGTGTAAAGAAACGCCATGGATCTTTGGATGAGTATGGCTCGGATTCTTTGAACTCTGAGCTGCTTTCCTAAACTTTCCATTCTTTCGGCGGGATAGGGGAGTTTCCCGATCAGGATGCCTTCCACCTCCGCTTTCAACAGATTGACTCGATCAAAAATTCTACCCAGTCGATTGGCAGTAGAAAAAATCAAACTGGCACAAGCCGTGATCATAACCGCGGGAGTAATCATTCCGGTGAGAATATTCGGATTGGAAAAGGACTCAAAAAACACAAACTAACCTTGTGTTGGAATCGGTTTTTGTCCATCAGATTTGAAATCAGCTTGAATCCGCAAATTGTAAATTCCGGGATTTTTTTGCGAACAATTCAAATAAATACAATTCTGTGAGAGACGGGATATAACGTTCGATTCAAGTAATTCATGTTAGTTGAATAGGAATTACTTTGAAATCGATCCGATTCGGTTTCTTTTTGAAAAAAGATGATTCTTCGAATTTAAATATTTCGTAAAAATCGCCAAAGTTTACTGAGTATTTAAAATCGCAGGGGACTTTTTGAAAATTGCGCATTACTTTTTAAATCCGAGGATGAATTTTCCGAAAGGAAAAGAAAAAAACTTGATTTCTTTCCCTTTTTAAAAATAACCAAGTAAGCAGATGCTTACCACATAGCTCGAGGCGGACCTTTGGATTTGATCCAAAGAAAATAAATAACCGACCCGAGTCGCATCGGTCTTGACACCGAATTATAGAACGGAGTTTTTTTTGTTTTTATTATTTGCTAAAAAATTAGAGACCCGAGCGGTTTCCGACTTCCCTGTGCAACCTTCAAAATTTAGAATTTCCTCAGTATCGATCCTGCCTGCTGTTATTCTTTTCACGGATTTTGGTTTTCGCTGGAAGGTCCTCAGTCAAATGGAAGGACTTCAATGGACATACTATTTTTTGTCCTTTTTATATTCTGTTCTCCTATATTCTTTGATTCTTTTTACTTTGAGTTTTCTTTCTAAGACTTCGAAAAAAAAATCGTATCTGATTTTACTTTGTTCCGTTATCTTTTTTTATTCGATCTGTCTTGTTGGTTCTTACGGTTACTTCAGTTATTCCGGAATCATGCCAAACTTTTTTGTATTTTCTTATATTTTTCAAGAGCCTTTTAACAGTTGGACGATCTTTCAAGGCGGCCTTACGATCTGGAGCCTGATCGGTTTCGCTGCGCTTTATGGATTTCTTTTTTTTAGTTTTAAGGTCGCGGTATCTACGGTAAAACTTCGTTATACAAAAAGCGTCTATACTTTGCTGAGTGTTGCAATTCTTTTTCTAACAGCATTCTTTCATAATAACACAAGATTTAACGATCAGATTTACGTTGCCGATACGAATTCGATTTCGTTTATCAATCGCAATCTATACAATCTTGCTACAGGAGATCGACTCGGATCCGCCGGGCTTCAATCTCGGAATAAACCGATCCTTTCTTTGAGTCTGCATCCCGCCAAAATGAATGTATTGATCATTCTCAGTGAGAGTCTTAGAAAACAAAGTATGGGTCTTTACGGATATGAAAGAGATACAACTCCGTTTCTCAAACGCTGGTCTCAGAATTCTCAAGACGGCTCCGTTGTGGTTTTTAAAAATGCGTTTTCCAATTCGAGTTCTACTTTGATTTCTGTTCCGAGTTTGTTATCGGGAGTTTCTCCCATTCAGCCTGTTTCTATGACTCACAGTTCTCCTTTGTTTTGGGAATACGGTAAAGTTGCGGGTTTATCCACATTTTATATTTCGAGTCATAGTTTTCGATGGAATAACTTTTCCGGTTTTTTTAAGAATGCGGGAATCGATTTTCTTTGGAACAAGGAGATCAGCGGTCTAAGCGTATTTAACGATATTGGAATTGACGATCGTAAAACCGTTCAAGAATTTCAAACTCACGTAAACCGACTCAAACAAAAAGGCGAAAATTTTGCAGGAGTTCTCCATCTCAACACGAATCATTTTCCGTATATCATTCCGGAAGAATACGTATATTTTCCGATTGGAAAGGATACATTTGCTCCTTATGATAATTCGGTGCGTTATCTGGATCATCTTTTGGAAGAGGTATTTTCTTTTTTTAACCGGGAAAATCTTTTGCAGAATACTTTGGTCATATTTACTTCCGATCACGGAGAAGGAATTTTTGAACACGATTACATCGGTCATATCGAAAGCAATCATATCGAAACGGTTGCAATTCCGATGTTGTTTTATGTTCCCAATTCTTTAAAGAAAAAGATTTCTTTGGAGCGTCTCAAAAACAATTCGGATGAGAACGTATCCAATGCGGATTTAATCCCTACATTGGTAAATATACTGGGAGTCGAAAATCAACCGGAGATCAGAGGTTTTCTTTCTAAATTGGAAGGACGATCGCTGCTATCCAATTTACCCAAGGACAGACGAATTTTTATTTCCAACAACAACGAGACATCTCTGTATCGGGTCGGAATGAGTTATATCAAGGGAAATAAGCACTATATGCTTCGTTTGAATTCGTTTCCTCCGGATGAAGAGATGTTTGATATCAAAGCGGATCCGAAAGAGAAAAAAAATCTATGGCCTGCTTTTGATTTAGAAACAAAAAAAGAAGTTCGTAAGGAACTTGATGGATGCAGTCTTTGTCGGGATCTTTATTCTGCTTCCGGCATCAAACTTTAACCGCGGTTAGGGGATGATAGGATAAGTCCATCCTTTAGAAATTACGATTGGATGTGTTGGCCCCGTAGCTTGGGCGGTGGGTTCCAGCGTTTTCTTTTGTCAAATACTTTTGGTATGGGATTCAATTGTTCCGACAATTGATTCTCTTAAAAAAAGTTTGTCGACGGACTTGAAGCCCGACCCATGGTAAAATCACTGAAAATTTTACCATGAACCGTCTTGTTTCTTATTTGATTTCCTTTTTGAGTTCGATCTCGGAAGGAAACACGATATTTTTATTCAACAATTCGTAGCTTAAATTGAGATACGCTTTTGCTTTTTTACTCATCTCCTCGCAGACAGTGGGATCTCTGTCGCAAAAATTATTTTTCTGGCGCGGAGGATTGATATTGTAGGAAAGATCTTCCTTTCCGTCAAAAAATCTAAGGTAAAAAAGATCGTTCTCTATCCAACCGAAAAGATTTCCATAGGCGAAGTAAGCGGTTGTGGATCTGCCGGGAGCTAAAAGATTTCTTCCCATAACGGAAAATTGGACTTTTTTTCCCACGAGTCCAAGAATGGTCGGAATTATATCCAGTTGAGAAGCAATTGTTTCGTCTAACGCAGGTGCGATTCTTCCGGGGGCATAAATCAAAAACGGAACATTTCTGTCCTCGTAATAATCCAGATAACGATGATGAGTATGATCCGCAACGAACACAAAGATTGTATTTTTAAAATAACCTGATTTTTCGGCTTGAGTGATAAAATTATGAACGGCCCAATCCGCGTAGTTATATACGTTGAGAAAATCGTAATCTCTGGTTTCCGGTCCGAAAATCCGAAACTTCTCCGAAGGAGTTCTATAAGGATAATGAGTCGTTAACGTCAGAGCCAAGCCAAGAATTGGCTTTTTAGAAGAGGAAATTTTTTCATGCAATAATTGTAATACGTCTGCGTCGTCGTATCCCCAAGCACCGAGCTGAAATCTTCCGAGTTTTGCGATTTCTTTTTCGCCGATCACAGTATCAAAACCCCAATGAGGCATGAGCGTATTTTTGTTGTCAAAACTCAAATCTCCGCCTGTCACAAAGTATGTGTCGTATCCCATTCTTTTAAAGATGCTTCCAAGACCTGAAAAGTTTCCGAGTACTTGATGAGTTCGTACGACCGTAAGTCCCGGTCGATCCGGAATCCCCGTTAGGATCGACATCATACCGTTGGTCGTCCTTCCTCCCGATGCGATAAAACGATTGTAGAATCTTCCTTTTTTTAACAGTCGATTGAAGTGAGGAGTGACTTCCTTTCCTTCTACAAGTCCGTCGGAAATCGGTCTGATAAATTTACCCGTCCAGTTTTCCAGCATGATAAGAACAATGTTTGGCGGTGTTCCGGGATTGGTTTCCTTTTGTTCTCTGAGGATCGGATATTTCTCACTGATAAATTCCGCACCCGGATATGCGATCTCCTTGCGGACGATTTCCACTGCTTCCGCAGTTTCCAATTTTAAGAATTTTGGAATAGACTGACTTTTCAAATCCATGATAGAGGTGAAAACTCCGTTTAACGCAATATTGTTGACGAAGTTATTTCCTGAGACGATTGCGTTTGTGGCCCGGATCGGAGATTCTTGTATTCCTCCTCGCACTGCGATGATTATGATTGTGGCCACGCTTGCAATCTGGATCGCGACGGATTTCCAAGATTCTTTTTTGTAATAATACGGATTGTATTTGATAAAGAGCCAAGTGGAAACCGGAAGAAAGACCAGCAAAAATAAAATTGCAATCGTAAATGTGGCTGTGTTTTGTTCCAGTGCGGATTTTAAGATCACTCCTAAATCCTTTCCTATAAACACAAAACCTTCGTAGCCGATATGTTTGTTTGCGTTTTCAAAATAGATGATGTCGGCAACCAAGTGCGCGATCATCCAGATTCCCAAAAGAATCGGAGTATAACCCCAAAAAAATCGATATGCTTTATAACGATTGAAATAAGGCAGAACGGCCAAAAATGCAAAGACACCGAGAATCATTCCTATCACTGCGAAGTCGAATCGAAATCCCAAAAAAAACGCCAATGCGATCTCTACGAAGGGAACTCCCTGCAATCGATAGGAATACATTGCAAGAAATGCGATTTTGTAACAGAATAGGATGAGAGCAAAGTAGAAAACATAGCCGAGGATGAGCTTGAGATGAGCGGGTATACGTTGAAACATTCTGACTCTTTGATTTTTTGTGAATCGAGAAGATCGATTCGGAAATTTACCGAAATTGAAATCTCAATTCTATAGTAATCGGAGAGGGATAATAACACTCAAGTCAAAAATAGACTAAAATGGAAATTGGTCCTTCCTGTCCTCGAACGTCTAAAGATTTCCGCAATCAACTTTGAAACCAAGATCGGTTCTGAAATCTCTATTTTTAGAAACCGGCAACCCGATTTTTTTCTGCGAAGATTGTAAATCCAGGTAGGATTTCCTTTTTTGTAAAGATTCGAATAAAAATTAAATTTGGATCTTGATAAATATCTGGATTGGATCAAAAATAAATGAGCAATCACTCACCTTGAAAAAAATAAAGAAGACGATCGAATTGAATCCGTATTGTCATACAGGAAATACTGATCTCGATCGAGATTCGATCTGTCTTAGAAAGAGTTTTTAAAGACAGATCGGCGCCGTTCATCCTGGAACGATTGACAGAGTTTAAAAAGGGGAAATGATCACGGAAATTCCGGTGGGTCCGCATTTGGACTGATTGTCACCAATGCTTTGTTTTCGAAATCGCAAGATGGTTTTATCTTTCCGTTTCAATGTATCTTCCGCAATCTACTGTGTAGGAAAACGTATTGATGCAAGCGAGACTTTTTAAAAGGAATTGTAAAGTTATGCGAAACATCTTTTGGAAGGATTCGATTTGAAAAACAGAATGGATTATCGGATCGGCAAATTGTTCGGAGATCAGTCCGAGAAGGGCGCGATCGCGAGTGCTCTTCTCGAATCCACTGGAGTTTTGGACTCTGTAAATACAAAAGTGGCTCATCGAAATTCTCGCAAAGGTCAATCAAGAGAGAGATAGACGACAGTCCTCGTGGTTACGCACGATACCGAATTCACCTCGAAAACCAAAAGGCAAATTCATCTTTAGGATGGTCGTATCGTCTCTTCGGACTGATTGGGAGTTTACAAAAGAATTTCAAAAACGACACCCTGCCGATTATTTAGAAACAAATTCGTTTTCGGATAGGCTGTAGAACCCCCTTTGTAAATGCTCAACTATGCAATGGAAGTTCCCAAAATTTAAATCGGGTCAGCTCAGAAGATGGGAATATCTGCTCCCCACCGGATCCGCAAAAGAAACGGAACATACCGTAAGAAAGGTTTTAACGGACCCGTATCTCCCGAAGATGTCTACCCCGTTTCTGAAAATTTTGCCGGGAAAGATCATGTTAGAGAATGCAAACTTTCGACAGGCGTTGGAAGTTTTGGCGAGAATCCCTTGGGTAAGAGATTTTAGACTCAATTTGGGAATGTATCCCGTAAAACGTACGTTTGACTTTCAGGGATTTGAAACCGCATTGCGTAAATCGGAAGTTCTTCCCAAGGAATGGGGTCTTCGGTTTCATCCTCAGATCAAAGGACAAAGCGAATGGACTTTGGAGGATTTGAGAAGACTTTGGGAAACCGAACATCCGAATTCAGAAAACGGAAACAGAACTACGGAATTCAGTGCGGTTCTACTCGAAGACGAGATCGTATTGAGTCTCAGCTTTGCAGGAGAACCGCTCAATCAAAGGGGAAAATTCAAACCTCTTTCCAAGTCGGCGCCGATCCGAGAAGATCTCGCTGTTTTTTTGATTCAAAGATTACACAAAATTCTTCCCAATCCGGACGGACTTTTGGTTCCGTTTGCAGGAACCGGTACTTTTATCCGAGAACCGTTGGATTCTATTTTTGGAATTGGGTTTCCCCATTATCAGAGAACGTATCTGTTTCAAGAATTGGGAGAGTTTCCGATTTCAACCTGGGATTTTTTAAAAAAGAAAACTCTCAAAGAAATCAAAAAGAATCCGATTCATGTCTGGTGGAACGATCTTAACGAAGAAACCTTTCAATACAATCAGGAACGGATGAAGTTATATCATGAATTTATAATGGAATCCGGTTTAGGGGATCGTATTCGTTTTACGGAAAAACAAGGCGACTTTTTTAGTCTGACTCCGCAGGAAGTTTGGGAATCTATGGGAAAACCAAAGCGAATCTGGATGCCTCTCAATCCTCCTTATGGAGTGAGAATGGAAAGTAATTCTACGAACGGATTTTATAAAAAGTTAGGCGAAAAACTCAAACTCTGGTGGGAACTCCCCGTTGAAATCAGCGGATTGGTTCTTTGTCCCGACGAGGATTCCTGGTCCATTCTCATACAGAGGATGGGAATCAAAACCGAAACCATTCACGTTACTCACGGCGGAATGGATCTGCGCGTCGTTTATTTTTAGCGGGGAATTCGGTTTTAAAAAACAAAAGCCTATTTTTTGAAACCGAATAGAATACAACTCCCGATTTTGTTCAAGCCGACTTTGAATCCATTTTTACGACTGCTTTTGTCCGTTTGTGACGATCGTTTTGGATCCGCTTTGAAGAACGCAAAGGATCCGTTGTGCCGACAAAGTGATTTTTTAGAAAAACACTTGCCGCCGGACTTCAAGTCCGTCCTAAAGTAAAATCGGCAAGATATTTTTTTTAAGAATATTCTTAAAAATTAATGTTCTCCGAGAGCCTTATATTGGATGATTTTTTAAGAAAATGCCCAATTTTATGATAAAGATAATTACAAATTCGGATTCTCCAATTCCGAAAAGATGGAAAAAGGAAGCAAATCCGCATTAAAAAGAATCTTACAAAAAAAAGTAAGCAAAATTCCTAAAGAAAAATAGATTCCCATAGGGATCGGGGTTTTTCGAATACTACTCCCTTTTTTTCGAAACACGATTGTGAACAAAACTGCGGGAACATACGATGCGTTTAAGAAAAACATCCACCAAGGATGTCCTGCGATCATGGCAAGGACAGGAGCGAACAAAACGTCTCCAAATCCGATCCCGCCCGGAAATAAAAAAAACAGAGCGATAAAACAGAGAAAAAATCCACCGAATACATAGACCTCGTTGATTCCGGGAATTTTTCCGTTTAAAAGAAAGACCGAAAACATTCCGAAACAAAAAATCCAGGGAAGATTTTCATAATCCAAAGAGAAATAACGTGCATCCGTCAGACAAGAGATGAGAAGATGTCCGCAGAGAAATAAAAATACGAAACTAAACGGAAGGTTTTTCGTAATCAAAAAACAAAATAAAAAAATACAGACGAATAAAAATTCTACGATCGGAAAGAATTTAGGAATGTCTTTTTTGCAGGACTTGCACTTTCCCTTTGTGATGAGATAACCGACCACGGGAAGCAATTCCGGATAACGGACTTCTTTTCCGCAATGATCGCAGGCGCTGGGTGATGTGAAAATCCGTCTCCACTTTTCCCGGAAAGAAAGGATCTTTCTTTTTTTACCGTAATCGTATTCTAAAATTCGATAACCGAGAGTGACGTAAAAACTGCCCAAGGAAGCCGCACCGAGGCTTCCAAAGACCGCAAAAATCCAAAGACCGCAAAAATCAGGCAAGCTCGACAAGCGCGGAGATTCCTTTTTTGAGATTCTCCCATTCGGAGGCGAAGCTGATTCGTATATAGTTTTTGGAGTTCGTAAAAATATATCCCGGAACCAGGATCAATTCTTTCTCTTTGACCGCTTTCAAGATAAAGTCATCGTCCTTTTCCTGGATCTTGATAAAATAATAAAACGCCCCCTCGCTTTTGCTGATCTCATAACGATCCTTTAGGGTTTCGTAAACATAATCCCGCTTTTCTTTGTAATCTGCAATATAGGAACTCATATCCGTTTTGAGCGCTTCGATTCCCATCCACTGAGTCACGGAAGGCGCGCATACAAGAGTGTATTGCTGCAAAGTAGTTAAGGTTTTTATAATGGGTTCCGGCGCCAGGATGGAAGCCAGACGAAGACCGGTCATACTATATGTTTTGGAAAAACCGGAAAGTGTGATCGCCTTTTCGTAAAATGATCCCGCGGAAATAAACTTCTTATCATAATCGAAGAGTTCGTAGATTTCGTCCGAGATCAGATAAGCTCCCGTTTTTGCGGCCAATTCCGCAAGGGCCTCGAGTTGTTTTCTGGAGAGAATCTTTCCGGTAGGATTGGACGGAGAAGAATAGATGATGATCTTCAGTTTTTTATCGGAGAATTCTTTGAGATCCTCGGGTTCGAAACTTTCATGAACCGTATTCATCTTTCCTCCGTAGATTTTGATATACGCCGGATACATCAAAAAGTGCGGAGTGACGACGAGGCATTCGTCTCCTTCATTTAACAGTGCGTTGAATAAAAGCAGAAACGCGGAGCTGATTCCGGAGGTTACCAGAATTCTTTCGGGTGTCGCGTAGGAGATTCCGTTAGTCGCCTTGTATTTTTCTGCGAGAGCTTCCTTGAGTTTGGGAATTCCTCCCGTAAGAGTGTATGCAGTTTTTCCGTCTTTGAGCGCCTTACATCCGGCTTCGATGATATTCGGGGGACAAGGAAAATGAGGTTGTCCAATGGAAAGGTTGATCGGATTTTTTAAGGTTCCCGCGAGTTCAAATGCCTTACGGATGGCGGAAGTATCCAGGCCTTGGATACGATTGGCTAAAATATATTCTAAAGTATTTTGATTCATACTAGATCCTTTTTGAAATTTCTATCCGAGAGAACCAGTGCAAAACGGATGCACCAAAAGAATCTTTTCGAAAAGTTGATTTGGAAGTCAAACCATTCAAATCGTTCCTAATATAATTCCGTGAATTCAGGTTGCCAGCGGATTCTATCCAAGAAACTTTGAGTCATGGAAACCGTAAAAATCGCCGGTCTGAATGTTCCCGTCTCCAAGGTGGGAATCAATACAGGAAGTTTAGGATCCGATCTCGTGGAGACGGACTCTACAGTTCGCAATCTATCCAATATTCTCTATCCATTACTCGAAGGTAAACCCGTACTTCTCGTGGGCGATGCCGGGGTCGGCAAGAACGCGCTGATCTACTATATCAACTTTATGAGAAAACATCCGACCTCCCGATTCAGTTTTAACGAGGACACACTTCCCGAAGATTTGATCGGTTCGTATCGGATCCTGATGGACGGACAAGGATTTGCTTGGTCGGACGGGCCTTTGACCGCGGCGATTCGTTCGGGTCAAAGTTTTGTGGCAGATGAGATGAATCTTTGTCCTCCGCATATCATCAAACGATTCTCTACCGTGTATGAATCCGCGTATTTGGAACTGATTGAAGGCGACGGTTCGAGAATTTCCTGCGGAGACGGTTTTAATTTTATCGGAACCCAAAATCCTTCCGAAGGTTTTGAAGGAAGAAAGCCGCTCCCTTTCGACATCACCCGTTTTTTCTCCGTAGTTTTTATCGATCCTCATACTCCCGATGAGATTCTTTTCATTCTCAAAAAACTCTATCCGAGTTTAAGCGAATCTCTGCTTCAGTCCTGCATTCGGATTTCTTTGGAAACGGAGAATCGTGTGGTCACCGGAAAACTCGGAAAAGGAGATCTGGAAAAGTATCATTTCAATATTCGAAATCTCAAAAAACTTTGCAATCGGATCCTGGGTTTGAAAGCGGATACGAGCGAACTTCAATTCAGAGAATTTTGGAATTTTTACGTCGAACCGTTCCGCAAAAAAGAAGACAGGGACTTTCAGCTCGAACTTTTGTTAAGCGAATCCGGATTAAAACTGGCTCCCGAACTTCCGGAACCTTCTTTTCAGGTTCACAAAGGATTTTTATACTGCAACGATAAAGCGGTTCCCGTCGCGGATGAAAACAAAGCGAAGAATCTTCTAAGCAGCGTACCTCTTCCTTTAAAACTCCGAGAATTTTCCGAAAAGATTTTTACCGCGGTTCAATTTCAAGAAAACGTTCTGATCGAATATTCGGAAGAACAGGATCCTCAGATTCTGCTTCCTCTTTTTACGGAAATTTCCGGTCTTCCGCTCGAGACGATAAGTTTGTGTAAGGGAATTCATACCTCCGATATTATCGGAGCCTTGAAGCCGATCAGCGGTTCCCAAGTAGATTGGGTGGACGGTCCTCTCACTCGCGGAATCAGGGAAGGCGGAAACATTCTCATCACAAACCTGGAAGCCGCCGGGGCGGAATTAGTAGAAAAATTGAATATGCTTACGGATGATGCGAGATCTCTGACTCTTCCGCCCGAAGCGGGCAGAACCGAGCCGATCCAACTTACGGGAGATTCTCGAATTTTTGCACTCAAACTTTTTAGAAAATCAAAATCCACGGCTACGATTTCGAGAGCGTTTCGAAATCGTTTTACGAGCGTCTTGTTCCCGGACTTGGAAGACGAATCCACGTTAACCGAAATTCTTTCCTTTTATCTTCCCGGAAACAGTTTGATCTTAAAGATGGTGACCTTTCATCTCAAGATCCGGGATCTTGCAAAAAAACGCACGATCGGTTCTGCCAATTTGCTTCCGTATTTGTTCGGACTTTCCAATCTTCTTTTTTGGAAGGATCATATTTTGCGTTATGCGGATGCAAAAACCGGAGAAACGGGTCTCAAGGAAACCGCGGTTCGAGGAGGAAAGATCGCTTATACAAATCAAATCGCGGATCCGAAAGAAAGACAGGAACTCGAAAAAATCCTGGATTTCCAAATGTCCGGTATCGAGATCGAATCCGATTTCTTCAAAGTTCTTGAGGATAAGAAAAAAAAAACTCTAACAACGGCCACAGACATTGAGAAAAAACGTTGGTGGAATCCGGAACTTCATAAACGAGAAGCGTTAACCGGAAAGGCGAAACTGATCAATTCCGGAAACCCTCTCAAACGCGGAATCGAAATCGACACTCCGGAAACGGGCGGTGAGATAAAAGAAGGCGCCGACGCTTGGTATGGTCAGGACACCCGAGGCAACAAAGGTCAGGGAGAGCCTGCGGGTGGTGGCGGAGCCTGGGGTTATCGCACCGAAGAACTCTATAAACAATTTCTTGCCAAACGTAAAATTCTTTGGGAATACGCGATCCAGGTTTCTCTCAAAGAATTCAAGGAAGTTTTCGGTCAAAGTTTGGAAGACATCGAACTCAACCTAGATCGTCTTTTTGATCCGGAGATCGACATCACAAGAATGTATCGAAACGAAGGAAACCGTATCGATACTCGAAAATACATCTCCTTCTTATCCGGAAGAGGGGACTCAAAGGTTTTTGATCGTACGATCATCGATAAAAACGAGGAAAAACTCAAAGGTGTGGAAGTCGCCTTTCTCGTATCCAAGTCAAGAAGGATCTTCAACTTCGAATACGCGGTTGCGGTGATTTCAGCGATGCTTTCTTCCGCTTATATTCTCAACGAACACGAAGTGGATTTTTCGATTCACGCGTATTCCGATCGAAACAACAAAAAAGATAGAATCGATCTGATTCCGATCAAACGTTTGGATGAATCTTATGACGAGATCAAAGAAGAAGAAATGTTCAATTATCTCAGAACGGACTGGCAAGGAGACTCCGTAGAAGAGTATCAGCTTCTCGAAAAAGTAGAATCGTATTTTTCTCCGGAGGCACAGACAAAAATCGTGGTAATGATCTCCGATTTTCGGGGACAAAGGGGAAAATCGGACGTTTCCGACGAAATCAATTCTCGGGACAACCGCAAACTCCACTCCGAAATTCTAAAAAATCAAAATCGAAATTACGTCTTTCTGGGAGTCGGTCTCGGAAGAAGATATATAGCCGAACATCTGTTCCAGGATTCCATTCAGATCACTTCGGATAATTTTTACAATATGCCCAATCTGATCGGAACCGAACTCGGGCGATTGATTCTGACACATCATAGTATGCGGAATTGATTTCGAGAATGGACTCACAAATTGGATGTCTATTTTGATCGAACTTCAGTCTTCTCTTGTTCCATTTTTTGATAGGGAAGATGGAACGATCTTAATAGACGGTGGATCGTTACTTAATAATTAATAATATAAGACTCCTCTTTGAGTTCTGGGAATAATGCTTCTAACTTTAAATTTTTAATTTCCTCTTCAATATTTTTTTTATAGAATTTACATTGCGAGAGCAGTTGTTGAGAGTTTTCGATTTTGATACATAGAGATTGCAAATGAAACCCACGACAAGAGTATTCTTTAAAATCATAGGTTTGTAATAAAGATTTTAATTTTACGTTTTCGGATGTGATCATCGTATCAATTGCGCAGCTAGTTCTCATACCGTAACCGTCCATAATTGGAGAGTCTCTTAGGATACGCACTTTCAGAGAAAATCCGCTTTTTAAAAGAAACGGCAAAAGACCTAAGTCGTCGTTTTTTTCGGTTCGAAAGATAGAATCATGTATCAACGAGCCTTCTAAAGAATTGTATTCTTCTACGAGTAGTTTTAGGATTTTTTCGTTTTTTGCAGCTAAGTGTAATGCTTGCGAATCGATGACCGCTCCTTTGTCGATTAGGTTTTTGATTTCCTTTTGATTTCCCGAAACGATCGCGTTTCTTAAGGGAAGTTTCAACTGATCTTGAGCGCCGTAGGAGATTAGCAATTTCTCCAAATCTTTCAATCCGTTTTTTCGAGCCGCGTCCAAAGCCGTTATATCTAAAGGTGTGCCACCATCCCAATCTGAAAGATAACAATTGGGACTTGCGCCCATTTTGAGTAAGGTTAAAATACGTCTTTGATTTCGTTCGTATTTACTTTGATCTTTTATAGGAGAGGGTAAACCATTTCTTTCTGAACCGATCATTGTATCGATGATATTACAAAGCGGAGCATTTCCACCCCCATTTTCTTGAATCCAATCGGCTTTACCCGGATCCACACCCGCCAATTTGAGCAATTGAAATAACTCTTTTTCTTTTTCCTCGTCTTCACAAGGATGCAAATGCATCAGCCCAAAATAATCCGGAGATCCGTACTTACTTTCTAATTTCCAAAATGATTTTTTAGACAAAAGTTTTTGCGCGAGTGCCGGTCTACAATCCCCCATTGTAAATCCAATTGCAGAACTGACATCTAAAGTCTCGGATCCCCAACGGATGTAATTTCCTTTTTCAACGGATTTCAACCAGAGTTCGGTCAAAAAAGGATCTTTTGGAATTTCCATCCAGAAATTCCAAATCCCAGCCGGCGGGTCTGGAAACTTTTCTAATAAAAGAGATTTGAGACTGAGATTTTCGGAAAAGTAAAAAACATAAGTCCAAAGATCGTGTTCCATCCATTCTAAAACGGGAAATTTTGATAAACGAAGAAAGGATTCAAGGATAGTTCGAATCGTGGTTTTACTTTCAATTCCCATTTGAATTCCCATTAAACTCATGAGATGAAAAGCGATACTGGGATTTTCTTGATTGATCTGAAGTAAGGTTTGTTCGTATTTTCCGATTCGATCTTCTTTTTTCTCGCCTTTTAATTCTTGTAGAAATTGAAAATAGCGAGCCGGAGTGAGTCCGAATCGATTCGGTGTGTCTAAGGCGATTTTATGTGTTTTGCAATATTCAAAAAAGAAATCGTCTAAATGCTCTAGCAATAAAAAAAGGGGTGTTGTTCCGTCTCGATATTCTCGATTGAGAGGAATCCCTTTTTCTATTAATTGGATTGCAATGTTTTGAATGCTTTCGCCTTTTTCGTTTTGTGCAGAAAACTGCCAATGAAAAAGATAATACATTGCGTCATTTCCATACTTGTCTTGAGCTTGAACGGATGCACCTTGTTCTAATAAAAAAGGAACGATCTCTAAATTGCCTTGCTTTAGAGCGTGCATAAGAGGTGTCAGTCCGGTGTTTGTTGCGGAATCGATCGAAGCTCCGGCATCGATTAAATATTGTATGAATTTCGAATTGCATCGCTTAACAGCCGCTAATATGGGAAAAAGTCTTTTCCGAGTCGATTGATTGAAATTGACTCCTGCTTTTTTTAATATCTTTAATGTGGGCAGAGAACAAAGATCGGCAGCTACGATGGCGGCGTTGAGTCCGGATTTGGTTTCCGCATTGAGATCCGCCTTTGCTTGGATCAATACCGATAACGATTCCAAACTGAGACCATAAACCGCGGTGATCAACGGAGTTTCTCCGCGATCGTCGCTTAGATTTGGATCCGCACCACGACTCAGAAGAAATCGTAAAAAAGAAACGTCGTTATTTAAAACCACCTTGTGTAAAGGAGTTTCGCCTAAGAAATACTGTCTTGGGTCTCGTGCGTTCACAGAAGCTCCTTGATCCAGCGCCGCTTTTGCCAATCGTAGATTTCCGTTGATTGCGGCAGAAAGTAACTTTCGGTCCGCGGAAGAAATGGGCGCTCCGATCACCGGACTGACAAAAGACAAAACGATAAAAATCCAGAGGATCCAAGATTTGAAAAAATTTAGGAGGACTTGATTTCTTGGATTCAAAAACAAAAACATCATAGTAATTACATCGGCAAAAAGAGTAAAAATATTATTTCCAAATTTTAAATCCAAAAACGCCGAGAGTTCGAATATTGAAATCAAGCCGATCTTAGATTTGATTCTATCTGTTGTTGAAAATTTATAAAAAACATTCTTTGTTTGAAACGTTATTTTCTATTTTACCATAACCACGTTCCGATTGATTTGCTGGATCGGAATCAGTGAAGTGTTTTTGATTTGTCATTTATCATTGGTTTTGTTCTTCTTTTCTCTTAAGCGACGATACATTGATTTGGAAAAAAAATATTGACAAGTAGGGTTCGGGTCAATTTTATTTGCCCTTGGCTGAAAAAATTGGTTCCGAAGTATTCTCTATAACAAGTGTTGTTTGTAGCCAATGCATTTTTAGATTTTGATACAGGAGATTGTTTGATGAAGAAAAAACGGATAGGTTCTCTTTTTATTTTTACTGTCATGATTATTTCGCCGTTTCTTGATTTGTTTTCTAAGGGACCGTTTGAACCATTTCCAGATCGAAAATGCCGAATCTTTGACGAACGAGAAATTACAAATAGTATAAAAGTGTTTGGTCGATATATTACATGCGGAGGACTAAACGAAGATGGAAGAGCCTCAAAACAATGGGATGGAAAATTATACATCCGATTTCATAAATACAATGGACTTAGAGAAGGTAACCATTCGATTGAAGTAGAACCCGGTGAGGCGATTACAAAGGATCCGGTGACTTTGAAAAGTTTAGTTCAGGATCGAACTCGCCAGTTTTCGTTTTATGACGGTGGGACGATGACTTTTTGGATCACGACTTCGGACAGCGACAAACTTGATCGTACTATGCTCAAGAGGAATTTTCTGTTATTGCCGTATCGTAAGAAACGAGATCCAGATTTTGTGCAAACTTCGGAAGATTTTGTAGACTTGCTTTTGCCTTCCGGGGAAAAAGCGCGTTTTTCTACCGTTACCTCCGATCTCATTTCAATCGAAGGATTGGAAGTTGAGCTTTCCCCTTTGGAACATATTGATATCATGGCTCGCACCAACGGTGGGATCAAAATCAAACCACAGAGTGGTAGAATATTATTTGATCAACCCCATCCAAGGGGTACTTTTAAAACGGCGGTGAAAATGAAATGGAATTCTTTTTTGACCGATTCGTATAACAATCGATGTACGATCAAAAATTCGGATTTTTACGAAGCAGATAAAACAGATGAATGGGAATGGAAATTGAAATATACTGATAATTCAAGTCTATCCGATTTTTTAAAAAAGAAATGTCCAATGCTCAAAATCCCGGAACCTTTTACGGTGGAAGAGGTGATTCACAAGTCCAATTGATTCTTCCTTTGTTTGGTAGAGTTAGGTAGTACAATGCTAATCTAATTTACTATTTTCGAATGGATCGAAAAGGTTCTTATTTTCGAAAAAATTCGGAATCTTAAATCCACAAAAGGAGTAGGAATTTCGGAGGTTGTATTTTTGGAAATCAATATTTCTCCTCTAATTCTATTTCACGGAGACTTGAAGTTCGATTGCAAGTCTTTTTCGGAATAAATGATACGAAAGGTTTGTTATTTTATAGATTTATACTTTTATAAAGTTTTAGCTTGGAATTGTAAGAAATATATTTTCTGGATCTCTTTTTTTAAGAACTTTGCTGAAATAACAATTTTGCAACAACGGGCAAAGATAGGTTCTTATTATGGATTCGACTTTTTACAAAAATAAAAAGCAGAGTGTAATTCTTTGTGCATGAAAAAACTTAATTGCTATTCTAATTTTTTTTTTTTTTTTTGATCTCTATTTCTTGAGATCGATATGAATAAAATTCTAAATATTGAATATATTTATAAGTAGTTTGAGAATTCTTGTTCAATAGCGATACGAATTGGATTCTTTTTTCAAAGTTCTGATTTTGTTTCCAATTTATAAGAGGTAATAAAAATTACTTGAAATTCTATATACGATCCAGTAAATCTTCCCTTGATTTTCTCTTCTCACCATCTCTAAGTTGGGATTCTTGAATGCGATAGTTATTTGATGAGCGGAGATTTTATCAAAGATGATTTTAGGGGAACTTCTATGGAAACGGATATTGTTTCTTCAGAAAAAGTAAGGCTTATCGATGTTTGGGCACAACCGCCTTTGAAACAATTTATGGATCGTATGCCTGAGATTCACCGACTAGTAAAACTTTCCGGTTCCAGTGCGATCTTGCCCGGAGGTGTTCCCATTCCGGAACTCATCGATCAGATGAACGAATCGGGAACCGACTTGGTTTTACTTTCCGCTTGGTGTAGACCAGAAGGATGGGTGATTGACAACGATGAGATCGCTCAAATCTGTAGAGACTTTCCCGGCAAATTCAAAGGGCTTGCTACGGTAAATCTTTCGAAACCGCTCGAAGCAGTTCGTGAATTAGAGAGGGCCGTCAAAGAACATGGGTTCGTCGGTTTAAGAATCGTACCTTGGCTTTGGAATCTTCCTCCCAATGACCGGCTTTACTTTCCTCTTTTCGTAAAATGTATAGAATTAGGTATCCCTTTTTGTACGCAGGTTGGACATACAGGTCCTCTCATGCCTTCTGAGACTGGACGCCCCATTCCTTACATCGACGAGATTGCACTTTTGTTTCCTGAATTGAAGATTGTTTGCGGACATTTAGGATATCCATGGACGGACGAAATGATTGCAGTCGCATGGAAGCATGAAAACGTATTCATCGATACTTCCGCTTACAAGCCAAATGTCTATCCTCGACAGATCTTAGATTTTATGAAAGGTTTTGGTAGGAAAAAAGTTATGTTTGGGACGAATTATCCGCAGCTCAATCATGTGGAATGTGCAAAACAATTATCTAAATTAGATTTGCCTAAAGTTTCTTTGAGTTATTTCGCCCACAAGAATGCAGAAAGAGTCTTTGGTCTTAGTCTGAGTCAACAGTAGAATTATGATTTTAATATTTTTTCGTAAGTAAGCTGAGTCTTTTATAAAATAGAGGATAGTTGAAGTAGAATGGCAAAATAATGGACTTGAAAAGGAACGAATTGTTCATTAAAAAAGTAGAATATACAAAATTTAAAATATAGGAAGACAAAGAGGTTCGCTCTGCTTTCAATGTTAGTAGCAAAGTTTTGAAATCGAAAAACTTAGAGGCTTCAGTCCCGTCTTTGTAAGAATAGATATGATACAATCCACCGAGGACGGGCGTAGCAATAAAAAGTCCCGTCTCGGTATTTTCGATTGAAAGGGATTTCTTTTTCTATTAATTATTTTTGAATCGTTTCTACTAAGAAATATTGCCTTTGGTCTCGCACGTTGACAGGAGCGCCTTGATTAAGGGCCGCGTTTGCCAATTGCTGATTTTCGTTGATTGTGCGGCAGAAAGTAATTTGCGGTCTAAAAAAGAAATCGGTGTTCCAATCAGCGGATTGACAAGAGACAAAAAAATAAAAATCCAAAGGGCATAAGATTTGAAAAAAATGAAAAGGCTTTTTTTATATCGAAAAACATTCTTTATTTTTAATGTAGTTTTATTCCGGTTTGTTTCCTGTATCGGAATCAGTGAATTGTTTTCTTCTTTATTTCCATTCGTCATTGTTGTGTTTTTCTTTTGATCGCTAGAATGATTAGAAAAAAATATTGACAAGTGGACTTTGATAAATTCTGTTTGCCCTTGGCTGAAAAAATTTATTTGGAATCATTTATTTTTAGGTCAATGCATTTTTCGATTTTGATAAAGGAAATTGTCTTATGAAAAAAACGAATCTGGTTTCTTTTTACTGTCATGATTATTTCCCCACTTCTCGATTTGTCTTCCAAGGGACCGTTTGAACCATTTCCAAATCGAAACTGTAAGATCTTTGATGAACGAGAAGTTACAAATAGTATCATCGCGTTTACTCGATATATCACCTGCGGAAGGTTCAACGAAGGTGGAAGAGGTGATTCACAAGTCCAATTGATTCTTTTTCCGTTTGCCAATCGGAGTTGGATACAATGATGGGCTATTGGATCAATTTCGAATAAAACAAAAAACGGATTTCTTGCCTATTGGAAAAATCAAAAATCTTGCGCTCATTTTTTGTTTTGTAAAAAATTCTCAGAGCTTTTTGACTCCAGTCATCTTCGAAATTGAATCAGTTTTTTTGAATTCGGCTCCGAATGATTTTCAAAGAGAAATTATGTTTTTTTGGATTTTTTATAAGCTTCAAAGTTTTAGAAGGAGTTCCTACAGACTCTATAAACTTTAAAATTCTTGAGTAATTTACGAGTCCGATGGAGTTCCCACAAAATCACTCAAAACTTTTGATTTTCAATCCACAGAGTAAAAGATTGGTTCGGCTTAATTTTCAAAAATCGCAAAGTTTTTAAAGGAGTTACCGCAAGATTTGAACACTACGATCGGATTTCTGAATTCATGGTCGCCTTTTATCGAGTGTTTGTTTCAGATTGGGTTGGGTCAAGAAAGGACATTACTGAATAAAACCTATTTGTATGAGTTCCCACAAAGGAGTGCTTGCGCAGTTGTCAAGATTTCGAAAGTAAGCTCCTGCTAAAATCTTCTAAATTTCTTCGAATTCTTAAAATTTAGTATGGGAGTTCCCACGATGCCGAGTCTGACTTTCCCTGGTCTAAATGAAATTGGATTTGCTTTCAAAAGCGTCTTGAGTCTCAGTCAAAACTTTTGGAACAAACGGATTGCGGAATTAGATTCGTCAAATTGAATAGCCTAAATCCTTTTGTAGGATCTCCTTCTTGGTTTCATTTTTCACTTGGCCGCACCCCCCTAAAAGAGAGATTGGACGTATCGTGGATGGTTGAGTTCCTACAATTTCCTTTGGATTTTTGATTTTCGATCAAAATGCGACAGAAATCGATTCGGTCGAACTTTCGAGAACTCTTAAGAACTTAGGAGTTCCCACAAAATTTGGAAGCTTTGTGTAGAATTGGAACCCTCAATCCCGTAAAATGGATGGAACTCCGCACAGAAATCCCTGAGTGAGAAAATTTGATTTCCATTCAAAAATTTTTTAGGCAATCGCTCGCTTTTTCAAACTTCGGCTCCAATCGGGTCCGGGCGAGTGTTACTTTCCAATTTGCCCGGAGAGGGGGAAGCGGAAGACGCTTACGCGGCTGAAGCGAGGGGGAGACTTCCCCCGCAAAAGAAGTATGACGAACAAAGACAAAAAAGAAGAATCGGGGCACTCGCCTCTGGTCAACAAAAAGGCCAGGTTCAACTTCGAATTGATTTCATTCATCGAAGCGGGGATCGTATTGTCCGGATCTGAAGTCAAAAGTCTTCGGGAAAAAAAAGGAAATCTTACGGACGCGTTTGCAAAGATCAAAAACGGAGAGGTGTTCTTGGAAAACTTCTCCATCACTCCTTATAAAAACGGCGGATACACAAATCATCCCGAAATTCGTCCCAGAAAGCTACTTTTGCATAAGAGGGAAATCGAGAAGTTGGATCGTCAAGTAAAAGAAAAGGGTTTGGTTCTTGTTGCGACTAAGGTTTATTTTAAAAATAACCTGCGTGTCAAGGTGGAGGTCGCGATAGCCAAACCGAAAAAGATCCACGATAAACGGGACGATATGCAAAAAAAAGACGCGCAACAAGAAATCGCACGCGCGTTAAAATCTTCCAATCGCTACGATTCATAAGCGATTGAAGAAACCAGGACCTCATATGGCAAAAGCCAGAAAAAAAGAAACGATCAATCCGGAAGAAGAAACTCTTCCGATCAAAGCCCCCCGTAATGAACCCGGAAAAATCATCCCGGTCGTGTCGATCGTGGGAAGACAAAACGTAGGAAAGTCCACTCTATTCAATGCACTTTTAAAAAAGAAACTGGCGATCACCGAAGATTATCCGGGTGTGACGCGTGACGTTCTTTCCGCGAGAATCTATCAGGAAGATAAGGATCTTGATTTTTATCTTTGTGATACCCCGGGTCTGGATATAAACAATCCGGATACTTTGGCTCAATCCATATTAGAAGCGGCTTATAGACAGTTAAAAGCTTCCGATCTGATCATCTTTCTTTTGGATAAAAATGAGATCGCGCCGGCGGATCATACTCTTCTCGGTTATTTGAGAAGAGAACCCGAAATTGCCAACAAACCGATCATCTATTGCGTCAACAAAGCCGACAAGGAACTCGACGAGTTTGATCTGGAAGAATTTTATAGAATGGGACTCGCGGAAGTGCTTCCTATCTCCGCGGTTGGAAGAAAGAATCTCGGACTTCTTTTGGAAAAAATAAAATTCTTCCTGAGCGGAAGAAAACCGGGAAAAGTCTGGATCGAAAAGATGAATCCGGCCAAGAAAAAGGACGCACAACCCCTTCCTCTCGCGGAAGAAGACTACGAATTCCGTCTCGCGATTGTGGGAAAACCGAACTCCGGAAAATCCAGTTTGCTCAACGCGATCTGCGGTTACGAAAGGGCGGTCGTCAGCGAAGTAGCGGGGACCACTCGGGATTCGGTGGATACACTTTTGGAGTTCGGAGATCAGAGACTTCTTCTTACGGACACCGCGGGAATTCGCAGACACAGTAAGTCCGCCGAAGCGCTGGAATTTTATTCGTATCAGAGAACCTTAAAGGCGATCGACGGAAGCGATTTGGTGATCCATCTTTTGGACGCACAAAAAGGATTCGGAGACTTTGACAAAAAGATCACGTCACTTCTTCAGGAAAAAGGAAAACCGTTTCTGATCGCGGTTAACAAATGGGACGCGATCGAAGACAAAAGCGATAAGACGTTTAAAGAATATAAGGAAAAACTGTTTAGTCGTTTCCCATTGTTAAGCGAAGTTCCTATCATTACGATCAGCGCCACCGCAAAGCTCAGAGTTAAAAAGGTGATCGATCTTGCGTTCGATCTTGCCACACGTTCTCAAAGAAAAGTAAGCACTTCCGAGTTGAACAAAAATCTAAAGGCGTGGATGGGACTCGCCGGAAGATCGTTTTCGGCTCACCAACCTCCGAAGATGCTCTACTGTACTCAGGTTTCAACCTCTCCGTTTCATCTTATTTTGTTTGTAAACCACGTAGATTACTTCAAACCGAACCTGGTTTCCTTTTTGAAAAAGAAACTGACCGAAACCTATGAATTGCAGGGAATTCCGGTTCAATTGGAGTTTCGCTCGGATCGAAAATGAATTTTGTTTTAGCGGTGTTTTTAAGTTTTGCGGCGGGCTCCATTCCATTCGGATATTGGATCGCTCTTCGTCTTGCGGGAGTGGATATCCGTCATTCCGGAAGTAAGAATATCGGAGCTACGAATGTGGGTCGTCTCGTCGGTTGGAGATATGGGTTTCCGGTTTTGATTCTGGACATCTCCAAGGGAATGCTCCCCGTATATCTTTCGGGAATTTACGTTCCGGAAGGAGGGATCCCGTTTCAATTACTCTGCGGTGTTCTCGCGGTTTTAGGACATATGTTTTCCCCATTCCTAGGATTCAAGGGCGGCAAGGGAGTCGCGACCGCGTTAGGCGTGTTTTTGATCTTAGCGCCGATCGCTTGTCTCGGAGCGGTCGTCGTCTTTTTAACGGTTTATAAATTCTTTAAATTTGTATCGTTGGGATCAATTTTTGCTTCCCTTACCCTTCCGGTCGTTTATGCTATTTCCTCGATTCTACTTTTACACGAAGACGTTTCTTATTGGGTTTTAGGAACGATGGTGTTGATCTCGATCGGGATCATACTGACTCATAGGGAAAATATACTCCGGATTTTAAACCAATCCGAGTTGTTCGCGGTCAAAGACGAGGATACAAAAAGTGATTCAGAGAGAGATCGACGATAACAAAACCCGCGAAGAAAAGATCGACTTCTTAGATCGATTTTTGATCTATCATCCCGTCTTCGAAATCGCCGATTTATACAAATGGCTCTATTATGGGGAATTTGGTGAGATCGAAAAACAGGAATTTTATACAGATCAGTCCGAGTCGGTTCCCGAGTTACAATCCGTTTTGGACGATCTCAAATCGGAGGAAGGTAAACTCTACCCGGAACGGGTTTGGGAGCCTCTCGGGTTTTCACAAAGATATCTTCTGATCTATTTGACCCCGTATGCAAAACGCGATTACCCTCTCAAAAGACTTGTCAACCTGATTCAAAGATCCTCGGCGTTTCAGGGATATCGGATGCGTTTCAAATTGGATTGGATCATTCTCAAAGACTTGATTACCGAAAAAATGCCTGTATTCAACAAACAAGAGTTCAACGATTTCGAGGATAAAATTCAGTTTCAGCAGTTGCCGGATGTGAATTTTTCGGAAACCTATAAAAAAACGTATCCTTACAAGTTCAGGGTTGTGTCCGCAAAATTGTTTTACGAATACTTTCCCGAATTCGTGAAAGAACCCAAGGGATTTTCCTTGTTGATGAAGGTGAAAGAAGAAGGGGAGCCCGAATTGGAACTGCCAAAACAAAAACACGGCAGGCACACTACTACGGATTCGAGCGATTTCCAAGAAGTTTTGGAAATCGATGAAGAAGTGGAGGAGACTTCGAACTTTAATTTTGACGGTCTATAAACCTTGGGGAAGGAAATTTAGACTTTTGTCTCAAATTACGGAAGAGATTTTATAAATTCTTCGCAGCTTAAAATGAAGGTGTCAGCTACATTGTGTAAATGACTTGTGACTAACCAAAAAGTAACAAGGATAAAGCAATATGAGCAAACCAAAGAATCGAGCTGAAGAACTTCTCGATGAGTTAATCAAAGGTAAGACCCCGGAAGAGCTGATCGGAAACGAAGGACTCTTAAAACAACTCACCAAATCGCTTGTTGAACGAGCGATGGAAGGAGAGATGACACATCACCTTGGATATGAGAAGAACGCCTCGACTGGCAATAACTCAGGCAATTCTCGAAATGGAAAAAGTAGCAAAAAGCTCAAAGGAGACTTTGGCTCTATCGATTTGGAAGTTCCTCGAGATAGGAACGGAAGTTTCGAACCTCAGATCATTCAGAAAGGACAGACACGCTTTACGGGATTCGATGAAAAGATCATCTCGATGTATTCTCGTGGAATGACAACTCGAGAAATTTCCGAACATCTCAAAGAAATCTACCAAGTCGAAGTCTCAGCGGATCTAATTTCTCAAGTAACGGATTCCGTAATGGAAACGGTGATCGAGTGGCAGAACCGCCCCTTGGACAAAGTGTATCCGATTCTCATTATGGATGCGCTGATCGTGAAGGTAAGAGATGGCAATCACGTCGTGAACAAAGCCTTTTATTTGGCTTTAGGAATCAATCTACAGGGCACAAAGGAGATTCTTGGGATCTGGGTAGAAAGAACCGAAGGAGCAAAGTTCTGGCTTCAGATTTTAACCGATTTAAAGAATCGAGGAGTCGAAGATATTTTAATCGCTTGTGTCGACGGACTAAAAGGATTTCCGGATACGATCATATCAGTCTTTCCTAATGCACAAGTTCAGCTTTGTATCGTTCATATGGTGAGGAATTCTTTGAAATGGGTTTCTTACAAACAGAAGAAAGAGTTGGTAATCGACCTAAAGGCCATCTACAAATCTCCATCGGAAGAGATCGCAAAGAAAAGCCTTGATGATTTTTCTGCCAAGTGGGACAGTCAGTATCCGATGATCAGCAAGTCCTGGAGAAGTAATTGGGAATCGGTGATTCCTTTTTTGGCTTACCCACCTAATATTCGTAAGGCGATATACACTACAAACGCTATCGAATCTATGAATATGGGTCTAAGAAAAATAATCAAGAATCGGGGATCCTTTCCTACCGATGAGGCGGCAGTCAAGCTTCTCTATTTAGCGTTGAATAATATGTCTAAAAAATGGACCATGCCGATTCAAGATTGGGGAAAAGCAATGAATCAGTTTTCAATTATTTTCGGAGATCGATTGAAATTAGATTCGTTTTAAAGAAAGTTATTTACACAGTATTCATGACACTACCAGCCAACTTACAATTTTCGTAATCAACAGGAACACGGAGTGTCAGATCTTATTTTGGCTATTACAACTGAGGTGAGCTCTTCTCAAGTTCTCATTTGTGCGAAACTTTACGGACACTATCGAATCTAAAAATACTTTCTTTTTAGAGGTCATGTTTCTTTCTTAGATATGTAACCTTGTCTTCTTTAATATCTATCTGTTCTTTACCTTTTAGAATTCCTGCTAAACTTTTTGTAATTGGGGCTAAATCCTGGATCTTTGTTTCTGTTTTTTGCTTGCGACCAGATTCTTTTGTTAATTCGGCCAGGTAATCTTCAATAATATTAGATACACTTTTATGTCTTTTTTGCGTGTATTTTTTTGCTTTTTCAATAATAGCCTTTTCGATTGATAAGTCAATTTTGTAGTCATAAAATAATCCTACGTATATTATATTTTATACGTATTTTCAAGAATTTTTCTTTTGAAAGTTTAAACTCCCAGATTGTGTTTCAAAGCCGGTTTATACGTCGGGTTTATATACAAATGCAGAATGAAAGAGTTTCGAAACGGCCCGATTTTCGCTTTACAAAGTTGTAAATTCGTTGTTCCCTTGAAGAAAAAGGACGTTCGCAGTCATGCTCAAAGAAATCAATTTCGCACTTCAAAGTTCTCCGGGAGCCAGACAGTTTTCCAAATCCGAGTTTACAATTCGAAACATGCCCGATCGTTTGCATCCTCTTTCCGATTTGGAAAGCGTAAATTCCGGTGCGAGAAATATCGCAAAAGTCGGAGTCAATACGGATGACCAAGCGGTTCGTCGTGGATATTTGATCGATTTAAACGCCTGAAGAATATTAGGAACTCCCACTTTCGACGTTTTCAGGATTGAGTCTTGCGCGGATGCTGAATTTAGATTCTTCCGTTATCTTATCAGAGCGGAGAAATGATAATTTCTTGAAAGAAAGTTCATTGTTCCTACAAATGATCTTTTGTAAAATTTTCTTGATACGGGACTTGAAGTCCGTCTTAAAGTAAAACCACAGACCTACTCAGAACGATCGTATCGAGAGGATCCGGAGAGAAGCCTTCGTTTTAAACCGGTAAACTCTTTCAGAACGGCTCCTAAAAAAAGATCCTTTTTTCTTGTTTCGTCTAACGTGTCTCTGTGTCTGAGAATATAGATCTCCGTCTTACGAACCAGATAGCCCAAATCTTCCCAGTCTAAAATAGCTTTTCTAAACTGAGAAAGAATGGTTTCATACGATTCGTCCCGAATCGGGGGAGAGGAAAATTCGTCCGACACATTTTGTATTTTTTCGAGCAAGGTCGTTTTAAATTTCTCCGCAGATTCTCTGCTGATCTCAGAGTTCTGGACCGTATTCCAAGGAAGAAATTGTTTCCAGTAATAGCCATGCAAAGGGTAATTGGAAAGAACCAAGTCCGCTTCTTCGATCGAAACGTTTTCGCAATTCTCAATTTTAGCGCCTCGAACGTTCACATTGTAAACGGGGAAGTCCAAGGTTTGAAAGGATTCTTCAAACCAATGTCTGTATAAATCCAGGACGTAGTCTGTGAGAACTTCTCCGCCACCCGCGGAGGGGACAAATCGTGTGTCCCGTTTGCGTATGATCATCTCGTTGATTTTCTCAAGACTCTGAGTTCGTTTTAAAAGTGTGAGCCATTTTTCGTTGTGATGAGTTCCGGTGGAATGGATTTCTCTTCCGGAATACGCCAGATCCTGTCCCACTAAAAAGATCGGTTTGCAGCCCAGATTTCGTAAAAGATCGAACGCGGTCGTCGCAACACTTCCGCCGGACTGGATATCTCCGATCGGACCCAACAGTTTTTCCGCGGTTTTAGAACCTGCGGTGACTTCTCTTCGGAGTTCTCCACTCGCATCGACTACGAATTTCGCAGTGAGAGAATGGACGATCTTTGAAAACTTTTGCGAGCGCAAAATAGAAGGCGAGCTTACGAGATCCGCAAACAGAGGAACGTTAGACGATTCCGCACCCATAAAATGAAAAAAGGAATGAGTCTGCGCATCCAGAGTGATCACACCGTCGGGAACGATTCCAAACTTTAAAAGCGCTTTTAGGGAAGTATCGCAGGAAAATAAAAACACCTTGTCTCTTACTTTACGAATCCATTCGCACTGACTTCGCAACGAAGGACCTGCGGACACGAGCATCGCGGGAGTGTTTGCAAATTTTTCCTTGAAGAGTTCGATTCTGGTTCTGGGATTGTTTGTGTCCGGAAAGTTTGCGGTGTTTACAAACGTGTTGCGAACCCAGATTTTTTCAAACTCGAACTTGGTTAAGAGATCGCTCATCTTTGAGGAAAGAATTTTTCGGATCTTGATTTCGAGTTCGCTGTAATAGACTTCGTTGAGAGAAGTGCTCGCCGCGTTTCGAAAGATCCGGATTCCGGAAACACGTTCCACCGGAAGTGATTCCAAATAATTCCAGAGTAAGTTGAGAGCGGAATGACCTAAGAACAAATGTCTTCCGGGAACTTCCATGACCGGTTCTAAGATTCCGTCCCAAAGGGGAAAGATGAGCTCCGGATGTTCATCCACAAGAAGTAGAATCTGGCCGGGTTCTAAAGTTTTATGAACCTCGTAGATGAGATGAGGATTTCCGAGTCCGATCACAGCGACGAGATCAGTAGAAGTTACCTTTTGGGACTGAAGACTTCTCTGTGCTTGGGTCAGAGGAGCGATTGTACTGGAAAGCGCACGACCGTTGAAGTCGACAAACCATTCTTCTTTATTTTTTGCGGGTTTTAGGGTAAAGACGAGGTTGGGATCTGCGGGTCTTTGGAAATAGAGGGACAAGTACGGCTTTTTCCCGAATATTTCTCTTGTCTTTTCAGAGAGATTGTGAGACATAATAACCCAGGGTGCATTCTATACTCTGCCCAAATCTGGTCAATTGGAATCATCTTTCCGGAACATCCGGAAATGAAAAACACAAAAACTATGTATTTAAAAAGTCTGAATATTGTTGGATTCAAAACGTTCGCGGACGAGACGGAAGTTCTTCTCGATCCGGGATTTACCGCCGTTGTAGGACCGAATGGAAGCGGTAAGTCGAATATCGTAGACGCTGTCAAATGGGTCTTCGGAGAAAAGTCCGCGAAGGGTCTTCGAGGTGAGAAGATGGACGACGTGATCTTTCACGGTTCCGAAGCCCGTAAGCCCGCAGGATATGCGGAAGTTTCCGTAATCTTTGATAACTATTCCCGCCTGATCAAGATGGATTATCCGACTGTGAAGATGACTCGTCGTCTTTATATGGATGGGAATAACGAATACTACATCAACGATTCCCGAGTACAGAGAAAGGACGTCGAAAAACTTTTGATGGATACCGGGATCGGTAAGTCCTCTTACTCGATCATGGAACAGGGAAAAGTGGATCGTATTCTTCATTCCAAACCCGAAGAAAGAAGATTGATCTTTGAAGAAGCCGCGGGTGTTTCCAGATTCAAGGTGGAACGTCAGGAAGCTCTCAAACGTTTGGACGATACCAAACAAAACCTGCTTCGAATCCAAGACATCATGAATTCCATGAAAAAAGAAATGGAAGTCAAGGAAAAACAGGCGGAAAAAGCCGAAGCCTATTTTAAACTCAAAGCGGAGCTGGACGAAACCGATCGAATCATACGTTATCTGAAATTCACCACTCTTACCAATAAACTCAAGGCTTCCGAAGGGGAACTGCAAGGGATCAAAGATAAGAATCAAACCTTGCTGGATACGATTAGCGAGGAAACCGGAAGAATCGAAGTATTAGAAAAAGATAAAGCAGAAATCGAAAAACGGGTTTCTGAAATCGACAAGAAATTATACGATCATCTGTCTCAGACAAAAATTCAAAAAGAAAAGATAGAGAAGAATAAACAGATCATCTTGGAATACGAGGAAAGAATCTCGGATATGACCGAGACCTTGAATCAGGAAGAATCCTCTCTCAGTCTTTTGATCATCGATCTGGATCGAATTCAGAGAGAATGTTCCGAACTCGAAGGCGAGGTCGAACTTCTTCAGGAAGAGATTCAAAAACTAAAGAATTCCAAACTCATTCTTGAAAAACAAATCGAAAGCGAGAATCACGCGGTTCTGGAAAAAGAATCCAAGATCGCGACGAACGACAAGACACACAACGAACTCAGAGAAAAACTCAAAGAGGTCATCTTTGAATTGATCAGCCAGCTCGAATCCAGAAAAAAAGAGGCGATCGATACCGAAACGAGAAGAAAGGAACTGAAAGAATTTCTTCTTACAAAAATGTCCGAATATTCTTCCGAGATCAAAAATCTCAGGGAGAATCTGGAACTTTCCGAAAAGTCAAAAATCCGTGCCGTTTTGGAAACCCTCGATCTGGGCGATGTTCAATCGAAGTTGGAAGAATTTGTCCATCTGGAAGATATGATTCGAAACATTCTTTTTGATCGGGACGGGTTTTTATCCCGCAAAGAAACTCTGGATCAACAGATCGAAGATTTGATCCTGGACAACGAAAATCTTACAAGAAGCATCAAGGACTCCGGTTTAAAGATAGAATCCTTGAGAGAAGATCTGGAAGCAAACAAGGAACAAACCGTGTTCTTAGAGAAAAAAGTTTTGGAACTCGGATCCGAAAGAAATTCCAGATTGGAAGCGGCGAAGGCGATCGGGCTCCGGAAGGAAGAGATCGAAAAAAGAATCCAGAATGCAAAGGATTCTATCTTAAACGTAATCGCTAAAAAACAGGAATTTGAAAGGGAAGTAGGAGAGCTCGAACAACAGATCGAATCCAGTTACAACGAATTTCTGGATATGAGTCGCGCACTCGAATCCGAAAAAGAAATTCTCAGAAATATTCTCAAAGAGATCCAAACCTTAAAACACGATATTCAAAAAAATCAGGATGATTTTAAAAATCTGATTCCTGTTTTGACTGAAAAAGAAAGAACCGTTTCCGGTCTGAAAGTGCAGATCGATTCTTTTACAGAAGAATTGTACAACGACTATTCCATTTCCGAGCAGGAGTTGGTCGCAGAATTTCGGGAACGAAATCTGGAAAGAACCAAGGAAGAAGTCAAACTCAAACGCCTCAAGTCCGATATCCAAATGTTGGGTTCGATCAATCCTCTTTCGATCGAAGAATACAGAAGCGTCAAAGAAATTTACGAACACCATCGAGTTCAAAAAGAAGATATCGAAAAATCGAAGTCGGACGTGGAAGACGTTCTGAGCCGGATCAACGAAGAATCCGAAAAATTATTTCGGGAAACGTTTGAAAGAATCCGTGAAAATTTTCAGGAAACGTTTTCCACTCTGTTTAACGGCGGCCGTGCGATTCTGGAGCTTACCGATAACGAGGACAATCTCAATGCGGGGATCGAAATCATGGCGGAACCTCCCGGAAAACACGTTCAAAACCTGAGACTTCTTTCCGGCGGGGAAAAGTCGATGACCGCGATCGCTTTGTTGTTTGCGATTTACATGGTGAAACCGTCCCCGTTCTGTTTTTTGGATGAGATCGATGCCGCTCTGGACGAGGCGAACAAACTTCGCTTTTGTCAGATCCTGGATAAGTTCAAGGACAAGTCTCAGTTTATCGTGATCACTCACGCTCAATCTACGATCAACCGGGCCAACTCTATCTTCGGGGTCACCAATGAAGAACCGGGGATTTCTAAGATTCTATCCTTGAAACTAGATGAAGCTGCTACGATCGCGGAACGGATCGCCGAAACGGCGGTTTGAGTTTCGGAGGATACTATCTTGAAAATTCTCGAAAAAAAATCTATTGAAGATTTCAAATCGGTTTTTTTAACAATACGCAGTATTTTAAAATCAGACTCGGACTTTTAAAAGGTTTGGATTCGAAATTGCACGTTAGACGTCATGCATCTTTCGTGGCGAATTTTTTACAGAATATAAAAAAAGAGCAGGAAAAACCTGCTCTTTTCATCTCTAACAAAAGACCTTCAACGATCGGAGGACATCCGTCTGGAACATTCCGATACAATCTTCGAATCTATTTTTTATTCGCGTTATACGCGGACACTATACATGCGTTAAACGGTTTGCATTGATTTTTGTGAGTATCAAAACAGGCCGACACCGCTTGTGAGTGTTTTTTACAGGAGTTTAAACAACCTGCTTTTACTTTTGTCTTTTCCTCCGCACTCAATTTTCTCGGAGCATTTTGCTCCAGACATCCGTAATAAAATCCGCAAATTTCGTTACAGAGAGAGGATTGAGCTGGCACTGCCTGCGCCAGAAGAAGGAAAGAAAGAACCATCAGAAAAAGATATTTCAATGTATTCTCCTTGAAACTAACGATTAGCGACGCAGGGATTCGAACCCCGGACCTGTGGATTATGATTCCATTGCTCTAACCAGCTGAGCTACGTCGCCGCTTTTGTTGGACCCGATAAATCGGTTCCAGTGCTATTTTTTTCGGGGGAATCGGCCTGTCAAGGTTTCTTGGGATTCAGGATTTCCAGATTTCCGACAGGCCTTTCCAAGCGAAAGCCGGTGTATTTTCATCGAATTTTTTCGTCGTGAGTTCCTTTCTTTTTTTCCACGCTTGAAAAACGAAAGAGGCGGTTTCTTTTTCCAACAATTCCCATTCTTCTTGATTGGGATCCTGATCCGCAATTCTCTTACGAGATTCTTGAATTGTTTTCAATCGATCTAAAAGTTTTGGGATTTCCGATTCTTCCAGTTGGGATTTAACGATTTCTAATTTAGAATTTAAAGTCTTGAGCGAAATTTCGTATTCCTTCTTGAGCAGGGATTGAAAAAAATTCTCTTCTTCTCCGGTATGTCTTGCAACTCTTGCGGCAAATCGATGTTCCGTAATGTCTCTCCAGGATTCCGTTTTTGAGAAAGTTGGAAACAAAACCGTTGTAGAAGTTTCAAGATCAGAAGGATCGAAATTCTCCATAGCATCCAAAAGACAAGATACCAAAACCAAGAACGAGACGGAGGGACTAAAATAGGGGGAAACATTCAGTTCCAACTCCGAGTTTTTTAAAAGTTTGGGAGAATTTTCAAAATCGATTGCGGTGATCACTGAGCCGGATCGTTTTAAAAGGATCGGAAGAATTTCTTTGTTATCGGAAACGTCCATTCTCACTTTAGAAAAATTGAATTTGATTTTCGAAGAGAACTGAGACAACAAATAAATCGTAAAAATACTTTGGACTCCTGTCAGTCGAGGTGTGATTAAAAATTGACGATCGTTTTTTTCCAGGATTTTTTCGATCAGATTTTCGGGTAGGTCGAGATTCAAAAGACTTTTCAATTCTAAATTCGTTTCCGATACGATCTCAAATTCGAGCTGAAAGATTTCGGAGGTAGTGTTCTTTTTTGTTTTGCGATTCCATTCCGATTCCGCGTTTTCCTGAATTTTGGAAAGAAAAGAGGAAATCGTTTTTTCTCGGGATGAATACGGAAAATACAAGGATTCTTTCCAAACAAAGGGTGGAAATTCTTTGGACGGAACTCCGGAAAACGGGGGATTGGAAAAACCGGAAAGAGCTTGGATTGAACGAAAGGAAGTCTGCTCATCCGCAGCCTGATCGCAGCGTCGATCCAAAATCGAATCCGGAAATTGGATACAGTATTTTGCGTCTTGCTCTTCGGCCCATTGTTTCAATGGAGAATAGAATTCTTGGGAGGTGAGAGTTTCCAATCCGGAGGATGCAAATACAGAATCGATTGTTTCCGGATCGAAAAGTCTCTTTATGGCGGACTCGGTTAAGAACAAAATGGGTTTCATGATCGTCTCTATACTGAATAATATTTGTGCAGAATGGTTGTTCTTGGTACTGACTTTGTACGAAATTTAAGCTAGTTGCCAATCTGATTGGAAAAAAGAGAAAATCTGCTACCGCATTGTATTTTAGGGCTTGCCTGCCGTTCAAGGAATTTTACTCTGATTCCGAATTCGTTTTGAAAGTAGAAACGAAAAAGAGAAAGTAGCTCTTTTTTTGGGGAATCCGAAGATTTCAATCCATTGGTACGAAATTTGCATCTACTTAGAAAGACGCACGCAAAGCGTGAATTAGAGATTATTTTTAATACTCGAAGACAAATAGGAGAATAGAATGTCCAGAACACCAAGTGAAGTTATCGCATATGCCAAGGCGAATAACGTTCTTTTCTATGATTTCCGTTTTACGGATATCAAAGGAGCATGGCATCACGTATCGTATCATACGATAGCCATCACTGAAGATTCCTTTAAAGGCCTACCATTTGACGGAAGTTCCATCCCTGCATGGCAACCGATCGACAGATCCGATATGCAATTGATTCCGGATACGGATGCGATTTTCTTAGATCCTTTTACTGCGGATGCGACTCTTGTGATTTTTTGCGATGTATTTGATATCTACAAAGGCGCTCTTTACGAAAAATGTCCTCGTTCCATCGCTAAAAAAGCTCTGAAGTATCTTGAGTCTTCCGGACTTGCAGATACCGCCTATTTCGGTCCTGAAAACGAATTTTTTATTTTTGACAGTATCAAAGTAAGAGACGCGATCAATGTTCAGTATTATGAAATCGATTCTTCGGAAGGAATCTGGAATTCTCACACTGATTTTCCGGGAGCAACCAACACGGGTCACCGTCCTGGAACCAAAGGTGGTTACTTTCCGGTAGCTCCTGTGGATTCTCAAGTGGATCTGAGAGCGGATATCGTGAAAACTCTTCATGAGATCGGAATGGAAACCTTCGTCGTTCACCACGAAGTCGCTCAAGGACAAGGAGAGATCGGCGTTAAGTTCGGAACTCTGATCGAAGCTGCGGATAACGTTCAAAAACTGAAATACGTCGTAAAGATGGTCGCACATGAGCACGGTAAAACCGCAACTTTCATGCCGAAACCTCTTTACGGTGATAACGGAAACGGAATGCACTGCCACCAATCTATTTGGAAAAACGGAGTGAATCTTTTCGCGGGAAAAGGATATCAAAATCTGAGCGACACCGCTATGAATTATATCGGTGGGGTTTTATCTCACGCTAAATCTTGTGCCGCGTTTACAAACGCCTCCACAAATTCTTACAAAAGACTTCTTCCTGGTTTTGAAGCTCCTTCGATTCTTGCGTATTCCGCGCAGAACCGCTCCGCTTCCTGTAGAATTCCTTTTGTAAACGGAGACAAAGCAAGAAGGGTAGAATTCCGTTTCCCTGATTCTTCCGCGAACCCTTATCTCGCTTTTGCGGCGATGTTGATGGCGGGTATCGACGGAGTTCAAAAGAAAATCGATCCGGGCCCGCCACGGGAAGAAGATCTTTTCGAACTTTCTCTGGATGAAATCCGTGAAAAAGGAATTCAACAAATGCCTCATACTTTGAGAGAAGCTGTAGAGCACATGCTCGCTGACAGAGACTTTCTTAAAAAAGGGGACGTGTTTACGGAAGATTTCCTGCAGACTTACAAAGCGTATAAGTTTGAGACGGAAATTTGGCCCTGGGAAGGAAGACCGCACCCGTTCGAATTTCTTACGACATATTCTTGTTAATTTGGAATGGGCGTTTCCTTTAGGGGAGCGCTCGTCCGAGTTTCAGAAATCAAAAAGCCCGAGAGTTTTCTCGGGCTTTTTGATTGGGAGAAGTCTTCAGTGAAAGGAATTTTGTAGGAACTCCCACAATCCTCTGCGAAACATTCGCGCTCGGCACTGCGGAACGCCCTTAGGAAGTGACGCATTGACTTACATTTGGGTGGAGGAGAGGGGCGGAAAGCTCGACAAATTTCCTCTATCAGAAAATTCTACTTTTGCCAAGTAGGAGATTGAGCACGTTATTTTGTAGGATCTCCCACGATTTTACAGTGGTAATACTTACAGTTCGAGAAGCGGTTTGTTTGCGTCGGGATGTTTGATCAGATATTCCTTTACTGTATTTCTTTTTTTATCCAAGCGCGCCAAGTGATCTTCGATGATTTTTCCAAAATCCAATTTGCCCGTGATGATTTCGTATCGTTCCGTTTCGATCGTTCCTAAATCCAGATCCGCGTCGATTTCGGAGGAACGATCCGCATATCTTTGGGCTTCCTTCCAATACGGAATCGCTTCCTTATAAAATCCGTCCGCCACTTCGAAGGAACGATTCAGATCATAGGCAAAATCTAAATTATAAAAATATAAATGTCGTTTGTCGAATTGCGATGCGATTCTCATATAAGAACGCATGATTTGTAGATTGATATGCATAAAAAGAAGATTGCGATATTTATAATATTCATCTTCGTCTTTCACTGGACAAAGCGCATTCTTCGGATGTCTGAATCTTTTTTTTAGTCCGATTTTGAGAAAGTAGATATCCCTTCTGAGCTCGTTTTCTTTGTAGTGAAGTTTGAGACCGTAGAGTTGGTAATAGTCCTCTAGAAATTTCGGTTCCCATTTATGAAGTTTGTAGGGAACCCAATCCGAAAACTTCGTATAAGGTCCGTTCTTTTCATACTCGTAATTATAATCCAGATCGATCTCCGAAAAAATCGGATTCGATTCTAAGATCAAAAATATCCCGAAAAGGATACAAACCCCGAGTCTGAAATTGCCCGCTCTCACCAATTTCATTTTCGGCAGAATGTAAAGTTTAGGTGAGAATGGAATGTCCAAAAACGCATGGATTTCTGGCGGATTCCAAAAACCGATGGAAAATTCGGAATCCAAGAAGGAATGAATTTCTTTAAAAAAAAATCTATTTTACAAGGTTCTAAGTCTAAACTACGAGTTCGAGCTTGTCTTTTTGTCGGAATCGGGTTGACCCCTGTTTTTTGGGAAAAAGGATAGTACTCGGAATGAAATTTTGTTTTTCTCTGGTCATTTGATCCGTGATATTTAGTACTCTTCATCACAAAATTTCCAAACATCCGTTCCTACTCTTTGGCCTTCTGTCTTTTTTTCTCACAAACTTTTCTCTTTCCGCTGAAGATTTGTCAGGTTCTTGGTTTTCAGAACTTCAAAAGTCGACTTTACAAGGAATTTCCGGAGCGTCGCTGGGTTGGACCACCGGGTTGGTTCTTGTCGTCGGCGGTGTTTTGGCGAGTCTGCTTCCCTGTGTGTATCCTCTTTATCCGATCACGGTCGGAATCGTGAGGGCCAGGGGAGAAGGCGCTTCTCGAATGCTTCATCCTTCGATCTACTATCTGGGTTTAGTGGTGATTTATTGGTGTTTCGGACTCATCGCCGGTTTTTCGGGGGGAGCGTTTAACGTGATTCTACGTTATCCGATCGTGAATCTCTCTCTTGCCATTTTGATCTTTCTTTTGGCGTTAGCTTCCCTGGATCTGATTCATCTTCCTGTTTTTCAAACTGCCAAAGGACTCAAACCGGGACAGGGATACGGCGGGACCTTTCTTTTGGGAATGGGAGCCGGAATTCTTTCTTCTCCTTGTGTGGGTCCTGTTGTGGTCGCGATTCTTTTGCAAATCACCACGGGTTCAGGGGCGATCAGTTTCGGTTCGGTGTTGTTGGCTGCGTTTAAGATGTTGTTATTCGGAGTGGGTTTGGGATTTCCGTTTTTGATGATCGGAGTATTCGGTTTGAGTCTTCCTAAATCCGGAAAGTGGATGCGTTGGATTCAATACGTTCTCGGTTTGTTTGTGATCTATTTTTCTTATACTTATTTTCAAAAGGCTCTTGCAAGTTGGGGAATCGCGGAAGCTACGATTCCTCTTGCCGGTCTGAGTGTCCTTGTTCTTCTTGCCTGTCTCTATTTCTTTTTACCTGAGAATTGGGATAAATACATGAGAATGAAAAAGGCTCTCTATCTGAGCGGTGTGGTTCTTTCCGCGACAGGGTTGATCATTCTTTCGATTCCGAGTTTAGGCGGAACGAATTCCGCACTATTTCCGGAGATCGAAGCAAAGGGAAATCTTTCCTGGTTTCGAATTCCCCAGAAGGCATATGCGGAAGGGAAAGACGAAAGTAAAAAAGTGTTTATCGATTTTTACGCGGATTGGTGCACCAACTGCAAAGCGTTCGAAGAACTGACCCAGAAAGATTTCGCTTTGAACGAAGCTTTGCAGGGAGCCGTTTTGCTAAAGATTAAGGATGATGATCCTATCTTTGAAACCTATGCCAGGGATCCTCGTTTTGAAGAATTGAAAATCGGACTTCCGTTTTTTGTGATCTTGGATGCCGAAGGGAATTTGCTGTATAAAAACACAGATTACCAAGATACAAATACGATGATCCAAACCTTAAAACAACCGTAAGAATCAAAATGTCCCCAGATCGCGAAGAAAAAATTTTCCGTGGATTGTATCTTGGAACGGACTTCAAGTCCGGCTGCAAGCAGATTTTACAGAAAAGTAGTTTGTCGGACCAAGAAAGTCGAACTGATCCGTAATTTTGAAAAGCGATTCGATTCAATTCAATTCAATTCAATTCGAATCTTTTATTTTTGAATATTAGAAAAACAAAATTTTCCGTGCGATTTTATCTTGAACCGAACTTGAAGTCCGGCTGCAAGCAGATTTTACAAAAAAATCCTTTGTCGGACCAACCGTGACACAATGTATTGTTTGAGGGGATTCGAGTTTTCTTATCTTCGGTTTCAGAATCCAATCCTTTGGAAGATCGGATTTATTTCAAACACCGGATGAAAGTCGATTCGATTCCTCTCATCCGGATAGAAACGATTCTTTCCTTTAAGCCGCAGCGCTTTCCTTTTCCCAGAGTTTCCATTTCACAAGAAAATATGCCCCGGCGAGAATGATCGCGATCGAAACCCACTGAGATTGAGAAAATCCGTGCCAGTAATACTGGCTCAGGAAGTCTGGATTCTGCTCCGCGTTCGGAATGTTTACCAAAGAGGGCGGATCGAAAAACGGGAATACAGCCTTGTTGATTCTTAAAAATTCCACCATCAATCTTGCAAATCCGTGAAGGATCAGATACTGAGCTCCCAAGGAGAATTTTTTAAAATGCTGATTTCTTGCCCAGAACTGAAAGTATGCGAAAAAAGCAAAGGAAACGATCGACTCGATCAGGGGGGTGTTCCAAACGGGAACGCCGGACGGATGTGCTCCGTGGTAGTCGAATACCAAAAGCGGGATGTTTAAATCGGTCGCAAAACCGTAACAACCGTCTCCCGATACCCAACATCCCAACCTTCCGATTGCGTAACCAATCGCCATGCTCGGAACCGCGGCGTCTAAATACGAGGGAATATCGAGTTCGAAGTATTTCATGTAGAGAGTGATAAAAAGAATTCCGAAAAGGAATCCTCCATAAAATACGAGACCGCTGCCCGAAAATAAATTATTCCAAAGAGCCATCCTTCCGGGAAAGCCGTGCCAATGGGTCAGTGGGTATAGATACTTTCCGTCAAACCCCGGGGTTTCCACGAAGATCTGATCCCAGATTTCAAAGATAAAAAAGATCTTTGAACCTACGAGGGTTCCTAAAATTCCCAAAAGAAGAATCCAATCGGAATGATCCGGTTTTAAACCTCTGCGTTCTAATTCTTTTGGAAGGACATACGATGCTGCCAGAAAACCTAACATCATCAGGATACTGAATGTGGACGGTCCTCCCCAATCTATATTCAAATACTTAAGAAAGGGTAAGGGAATTCTATCGATCATAGTGTAACCAATACTAACGATGGAAGGATTGGATCAACCCATAATCCTTTTTTTGGGAAGAACAAACGCTTTTGAAAAATTGAATTTCAATTCAAAGAGAAGGGAACGTTTCAAACGGAGAGGAGGTCTACGCCTGAAACGCGAAAAGAGCTCATTCGATGTTGATAAATTCCGCCGGATCCAAGGGAGGGTCCTGCCCCATATGAACCTCGTAATGAACGTGCGGTCCGGTTGCCTTTCCCGTCGAGCCTACGAGACCGATCAAATCCCCGCGTTTGACAATTTGATTTTTTTCCACAAGAATCTGAGAACAGTGACCATAGACTGTGAAAATTCCGTTCAAATGATTGATACGGATGTTTTTCCCCAAACCCCCGGAAGATTGACCGGATTCCACCACGATCCCAGGGGCCGTAGCATAGATTGGGGTTCCTTCCGAAGAAGCAAAGTCCACTCCGGAATGATGTTCTCCGAGAATCACGAGCCCAAACGGATCCACTCTTCCTCCAAATGTGGAAGAGACAAAACCCACTCCGGGTTTGAGAGGACGGCCTCTTGGCAGCGCGTAAAGAATGGATTCTCTTTCTTCCAAATAATCGAATGCGTTTTCAAAGGCCTGACGGATTCGAAAGAGCTCGATATTCTGGGCCGCAAAACCTTCCACGGTATTTTTATAAAGTTCGAGATTGGTTTCGGAGTCCGGGATTTCTTTTTTGAGGCGGAATTCCGGAATTACCTCGTAGGTAAGGATTCGTTTCCAGGGAACTTCGTCCCAAGCCACTAAATTTAACTGTTCCGTTTTTCTTTCCAAACCTCGGATCTCTTTTTTTGCGTCCTGGAGGAGCATATCGTAGTAGAGATATTGGCTCACATTCTCATCGCTTTTTTGAAAAAGGTCTTCGTCCGGTCGATAAAAGAAATTCAGATACGAAAGAAAGATAAATGCGAGTGTGAGAATCAATCCGGAGAGAATTCCGAGAAACCAAGCCATAAAAACGTTCAGTTCGATCCGAATTACATTCTCATGGCTGTGGGGGACGAGCAAAAAGGAGATCTTTTTGGATCCGCTGTCTTTGAATTTACGAAACCAATTTTTGAATTTGAGAATTTTGACCTGTAGGCGCTCGGAATGCGTTAATTTGAGATCGAACTTTGCAGGGCTTGTCATAGATTTTTACTTGCAGGTAGGGGGAATGAACGGATTATAGACTCATTCTTTATATGAAATTCCTGTCCAATCTGTTCAAGAAAAAAATAGGATCAGTTGAGGATATTCTCTCTCACCCGGATGGCAAGCGCTATTATCGGGATGCCCACCTGATCCGCAAAAACATGATAGATGAGGACGCGGTCAAGATCATTCACAGGCTGAATAAGTTCGGTTTTAAGGCTTACATCGTTGGAGGAGGGGTTCGCGACCTTCTTCTTGGAAGAAAGCCGAAAGACTTCGATGTTGTCACTAACGCAACTCCGAATCAGATAAAAAAAATATTCAATAACTGTCGGATCATCGGAAGAAGATTCAAAATTGTGCATATTCTTTTCCGAGGAAAAGTTATCGAAGTTAGCACGTTCCGTTCCCTACCCGATTATCGGTTGGGAAAAGCTGTGGAAGATCAGGATTACCTCATCAAGAGAGACAACAAGTTTGGCACCCCTCAGGAGGATGCCGCTCGCAGAGACTTTACAATCAATTCCTTATATTATGACGTTCGAAATGATTCCATCATAGACTACGTCGGCGGTTTTGAAGATATTCAGAATAAGGTTCTGCGGGTGATCGGAGATCCGGACATTTCGTTTCGGGAGGATCCGGTGAGAATGTTACGCGCGGTTAAGTTCGCGGAAATTCTCGGACTGACAATTGAAAAGGCCACTGCGAAGGCGATCCGTAAACATAAGATAGAATTGGAAAAAGCGTCCAATTCAAGAATGTTGGAAGAATACAATAAGATCTTCCGTACTTGGAAAACTTCTTTGATCTTTCAAGGAATGGCCGAACACGGTCTCTTGGAAGTTTTGTTCAAAGAAGCCTTTGAAAAGGAAAGAAAAAAGACCTCCAATTTCGGAGAAAAGTTTCTCGAAACCAATATCGGAAAACGTCTCGCGATTGCGGACAAACTTCTGACGGAAAGAGAGGAAATGACTCCTCATATTTTCTACTCTTTGATTTTTTCGGATCTTGTGACCGAAGCATTAAAAAAAGAGAATATGCATTTGGTTTCTGCGATTAAGAACAATTTGGAACCGATCTTTGATCGTTTGGAAACGCCGAAAAAAGATAAGGATCGTTTGATCAAGATTTTCGCGAGCCAGCAACGGTTTTTGAGCACCGAGGACGAAAAGTCGTCTCAGAATAATTTTTTCAGAATGAAGGATTATTTTTACGATGCGTTTATGGTTTTTAAAATCGGAGCCATTGCGGAGAACGACGAACAAGCGATTCAGAGCGCGTTTTTCTGGGAAATTTCGGTGCGAAAAAGACCGATTCCCGTTAAGAAATTTAACGAAGGAAGAAGCGGCGGCGGAAATCACGGCGATCGACCCGGTCCTCGTCCGAATAAAAACCGAGGAAGGAATTTTCGGAATAAAAACCGAGAAGAGGGCGGGCAACAACGAGGAGATCTCGGAAACCGAAGAGAGGAAACTTCCAACGGTGGAAATGAAAACCCTGTAAACGATTCCGACGATTCTCGTGGAAATCGCTCTATGGATTCGGAGGACTGATTTAGTTTTCCGATTCTTGAAAGTAGCTCACTACAAATTGAAGAGAAGTTTTGGATCGAAAGGTAGATTCCTCCAAGGAACCCCAGAGATCCAGGCTTCCCGTCTTGCTCACTAAATCTAAAAAATCCTTTCCCTTGTTCCAGATCAAACATTGGATCGATTCGGGAGCGCCCAAAATTCTAAAACGAACGTGTTTGCCGTCCGTCATCGGTTTTGTATGATAGATCTTTGCGTTTTTGATCGAATAGAGCGGAACTGGATTCTCGTGTCCGAACGGTTCAAAAACGGATAGTTCCTGAAAGATCTTTGCGTTTAATTCTGACGGTTCGAGAGAGACTAAACTTGGAGTTTGATCCAGGACCGCTTGTTTTTGTTCTTCTTGCAGCCAAGAGTCCGCAGTTTCAAAAACGATCTTTGCGAGTTCGGGAATCCTGCCTACTTCGAGAGAAAATCCTCCGGCTTCCTTGTGTCCACCGAATTGAAAAAAGACGGATTCCGCCTTTTTGAGAAGATTGAGAACATTCTCCTTTCCATAAGAACGAATGCTTCCCTTTGCGTGTCCGTGATCCGGTGTGATAAAGAGGACCGGTTTTTTGTATTCTTCCACGAGCCGAGTGGCGACAATTCCCGAAACTCCGGGTTCAAAATCGGGTTCGTAACAAAATAGAACCGATTTTTCAGTTCTTTCTTTCTTTCTTTTTAAAAATCCTTCCACTTTGAAAAGATTGCGTTTGGTTCTTTCTCTTCGTTCTTCGTTGAGTTTTTGAAGTTCTTTGGCTCCGACTTGTGCGCGTTCCGGATTCTCCTCCATCAAAAGATTGAGTGCCACGTCGGTGCGGTTCATTCTTCCCGCCGAATTGATCATGGGGCCGAGTCCCCAGCCAAGATCCTTGGAGGTAACTTTTTTCTCATCGAGTTCCATGAGTTGTAAAAGTTGAAACAAACCTTCTCTGTGTCTGGTCTCCTTTCGATTGAGTTTGGAAAGAATTTTGCATCCTTCCTTTACGATGATTCGATTTTCCCCGTAAAGAGGCATCATATCCGATACCGTTCCCACGGAGGCGAGATCAAAACAATGGAGATATTGCTCCAAGATCGCGGGGTATTTTAGAAATTCGTGATAAAACCATTCTCGTTCCGGATACGAGGATTGGAAGGAAAAGGTTTCGTCGAGGATGGGAATGGAAAATTTGGATTCCGCTTCCTGTCTTTCCCCCTGGAATAAAAGTTTTCCCCGGTATATTAGAAATCCTGAAAATAAGGAATTTCCATCCGGAACCCAAACCGCGCGCTGATACTCTTCCAAAGTAGAATAGAGATAGGCTTGTATGAATTTGAGAGCCAAGACGGAAGTACAGATTTTTTCGTTCGGATACTCGGAATCCTGACGTTTAGGAGAAACGAGATAACAGTTCGGGATTCGTTCCGGAATTTCATGGTGATCAAGGACGATGACTTTCATTCCCATTGAGGCGAGCTCGTCGATTTGAAGGTGGTTCGTGGTTCCGAAATCGAGCGTGATCAAAAGATCCGGATTGTGTTTTTTTACAAAATCAAGAGCGGCGGGGCAGAGTCCGTAGTCCTCTTCGTTCGAAGTTTTTAGGATCAGTTCTCCGGGATGAATTTTTTTTAAAAATGCACCAAGAAGACTCGTGGAGGACACTCCGTCGCAGTCTCTGTCTCCAAAGAGAAGGATTTTTTTTCCGGAGGATACGAATTCTTTCAGAAGCTCCACTGCGGGTTCGAGATCCGGTAATAAAAAGGGAGAAGGAATTTCCTTCAGTCCGTGATAAAGAAGGTGTTCCGGATGAGATTTTTCTCTAAGATGGGTCTCGTAAAATCGATGTTGAAGAGGACTGAGGTGTTTGCGTAGCCCGGAAGAAAGCAGATCCTTTAAACCCGGACCGTGTGCGTAGGGAGAATTGTTTTGCATTCTACATAGCGCTGTTGCCGCTAAATCTGGCTCCGGATTCGACTTCCAGGTCTGGGGTCCGAATATCTCCGAGAACCTTACCGGTTTTACGGATCGATACCTTTTCGTTAGCGGAAACGTTTCCCTTGAGATTTCCTTCCACTTCTAAGATTCCGGTTTGGATGTCCGCCTCCACCTCGCCGGTATCTCCGACCACAAGTTTGCCTGTGGTTTCGATGGTTCCTTTAAAATTGCCTTTGATCTTGAGAGAATTGCTGAATTTCAGTTTTCCACGGAAATGAATATCATCCCCGATGATTGTATCGATATGTTCGTCGCTCATTCTGGCTCCAAGTTTTAGGGTGAGAGGGGCAGTTTCAAATGTTTTTTTCCGGTTTGATGCCCTTGGCCTCCTTTTCCTCTCCAAAGAAACGATTCTTGGACAAAACTTTTTTGGAAGGCCAGATGAGTTCCATCGTTTCGCCGAATTTTGTGGATCGCCATTTGCCCCAGACTGCATCCATTTTAGAATGGATCGTTTGGATCAACAAAGACGGATCGGAAAGAATGGAAATCTCTTGTAAACGTTCAAACACGATTTTTTCATCGATCGATTTTTTCCAAAGGGATTGCATCGGACCGACGATCGATTCTACGATTTGCAGTTCGGGGTCGGAAGGAGGATTTTGCCGATCCGCCAGGTCCGCCAGGGTTTTACCTTTTTCTAAACTTCCCCAAAACGCATTCTGAAAATTCCCGACGGATTCCACGCAGTAGTGCATCAGGTCGTGAATCAGATAACTTTTGGTTTCCAAAATGATTTCTTCCGTCGAGCTGGAATCCCGTATGATTCTTAGAATGTGGGACGAGTTGTTTACCTTGATCCAATGAAGTTTCATATTCTCTACTCAGGAAGCGAATGCGTTTTTAAAACTTGAATCGATTCTGTGCGGGATTTTTCCAATCATACTTCAGAACGGACTTCAAGTCCCGTTCAAGCACAATTTTACTTTGGACATCTTGTAGGAACTCTGACAAGGATTGTTTTAAACGATTCTTCTTTGTTGAAAAAAAATTCTAAAACGCTGCGACCAGGATCGTTTCAATTTCGTTTCTGGGAAGTTCTCTTGGAAGCGAATCTAAGAACGGAAATGACGAAGCCAGATTGGCGATCAAAGGAAGGTCGATCTTTCGAACCTCGTATTCGGACAACCTCTGAGGAATTTTCAATTCTATAAAAATCTTACGGATTCCTTCCACCGCTTTGATCGCGGCCTCGATGACCGAAATGTTCGTGATGTCTTCGTCCAAAGCTCTTGCGATCATCACGTATTTGCCCGCGGAGGAGGTGAGGTTGTATTCCATCACGTGCGGGAGAAGAATGGACATGGATTGAAAAATATCCAAATTTGTAATATGCGAACTTGCTAATGAAAGAGCGAAACAAAGCCCCAGGGAGCTGGAGGATTGTGCGATTCCTGTTAGAAGACTCGCCGCATACAAACCGTTTTTATAATTGATATTTTTCGGATCTCGGATCGAAGGAATCAGGTTTTTCTGAAGGAGTTCGATCGCTCTCAGAGCGGATGAAATCGTAAGTTCGGTCGAAAATTTGGAAAGAATCGTGTCCACAGCTGCGGCTAAAATTCCGACTCCCACCTTGGAAATATCGGAGGAGCTCATAAAGGAGGAAATTTTCGGGTCCGCGATGATCAATTCGGGAAATAGAAGTTCGTGAGAGAAATATTTGATGACTCTTTCTTCTCCCAGCAACACCGTCGAGATAGGAGAACATTCGAGACCAAAAACCGGATGAGTGGGAATCAAGATCAGAGGAAGAGGTTTTTTAAGCTTTGCCTTTTTATCATTTAACAACTCTTCTGCGAAGACGTCGTTCGTAACCAAAAGCGCGATGATTTTGGACATGCTGATCGATTCAAAAGATCCGTAGCCGATGATACAATCCGCGTTCGCTATCTTTGCAAAGTAAGCGGCGGTATCCAATTCTTCCAGAGTCGGCTCTTTGATAATATCATCGTAAAGAATGACTCCGTCTATATGTTTTTCTAAACTGGTTTTGATGATCGATAATTCGTCCATATTTTCCAGCTCTTGCTGAGTGGAAAAGATAACGGTTCTGGATCCTATGTTTTTTACGAAGCTACCCACCTTGTAACCGCAATCGGCTTCAAAGTGGATTTTGGGAGGAAATGTGTAATTAACCCAATCGGGGAGTATCGGCATCGGTGTCGTCCCCCAGAGTAATCGAGTGACCCGGAATGTTTCTAATTTAAATAGAGGTAAAAATCAGTTTTCCGAAACGGTTTTATTGACCCAGCATGGTTTCTGAAATTCGATCAGCAATTGTGTTTAACACATCGGAATTCAGATTGTCGTAGTCCCCGTTTTTCAGTTTTTCTTTGATTTCCTTTAATTTAACGGAACGATCGGACTCGTCCGGAGTAGAAAGAATTTTGCGAGTTATAGATTGAACTTCTGATTGTAGTCTTGCTTCCGAAGCTTTTTGTTTTGCGGTATCGGAAATAGAAACGTTGTCAAAAGATTCTTTTGATTCCGTTTTTTTAACCGGGGTGGTTCTTTTCGGTTCGTATCCGCTTCCGCCGATCCCACCGATTTTATCGATAGTCATGATTTCTTACCTCTACTGAATTCTATCGGCCGATCCAAGAGAGCCTTTAAGCATTTTTTTTCGATTTGTATTGATTAAAACCACAAATTCACCCTTCCGGGCGAATTCCTTGAGTTTTTCGGGGAAAAGTGGGGAATAATGAAGAATTTCCTCATGAAGTTTGGTCATTTCCCTTCCGACCAGAAATTCGGAATCGGGAAGGGCCTCTTTTACCGCGCTCAGGGTATCATCGATTCGATGTACGGATTCGAAGATCATGATCAAACCTTCAAAGGATTTCCATTCCTCCAGCTGATTTCTTTTTTTTCCTTTCTTTTCGGATAAAAATCCCAAAAACAAAAACGGATTTGCCTGCCATCCGGAGATGCCAAGCAACGCAGTCAGAGCGCTTGCTCCGGGAACCGGAGTCACAAAAAAACCGGCTTCCCGAACGATCCGGATCAAATGAGAGCCCGGGTCGGAAACGCCGGGGGTTCCTGCATCTGAAATGAGCGCGAACGTTTTACCGGATTTCAACTCTTCTAAGATTCCTCCATAGGGAATTGGAGATTGGTCCTTATACAACGTGGAGGCAGGAGTTTCGATCGAATAGAATTTTAAAAGTCTTCTGGAATGACCCGCGTTTTCACAAAGAATCCGACTTGTATTCTTTAAGATTCTGAGCGCGCGAAACGTGAGATCTTCGTAGTTTCCGATCGGAGTTGAAACCACATACAGGGTCCCGGGTCGTAGAGGAATCGTAGATTGTGATGATTCACCCGATTCTTCCTCAAAACTCATAGGTTACAGCCGGGCGGAGAGGAGCCCGAAGGACAAACACAACCGGTTTCTTCCGCTCCTGCGATCAAGCAAGGATTGCATAACGTTCCCACCGGACAGCTTTGTTGAACGGTAAGGGAACAGGACGGATTGTTACATTCGGACGGATTGCAACTGGATCCGACCGGACAGAGATACGGTCTCGAAGACGAACACATTCTCACGGGAGTCGATGGATTGGAAAAGAGTCCGTTGTTCATCAAAGAACGAAGAGTGAACGTATAAATTTCACATTTGATAAACGGGAATGTTCCCGGAGGCGGAATCTGATTTACGATTCTATGAGCTTGCAGTTTGGAAGGACTCGTGGACGCATCGGACGCGAGATGTGGAAACGAGGGTTGCACCCCATTCTCCAAATAGATATTTCCGCCCGCTAAAGTTTCCGCAACCGAAGGAGCTGCGGTCGTGATATAAAGATTATAACCTACAAATTGCGGTTCGCCGTTGGTTACGTAATAACGGATCAAAAATTCCGGTTTAAAGAAATTCGGTTCGGATAAAAAGTCAATATCCTTAGTCGCGGTGTTTGTGATTCCCTCGTTGATCGCGATCACACTCAAAAACTGAGGAACTCCTACCGGAGAAATAAAAACAAAAGGGGATTGTGCCACCTCTGTATTTGTGCCGCATCCTAAGGACAAGCCGATCCAGAGCGGAAGCATTATTTTAAAGAAAATTTTACAGCGCATTTTTATCTTGCACAGGATTCAATTTCACAAAAATTAGAAATGGATCCGCTTCCAGGATAGAATTTCCTAGAACTGCGGTCTTACAATCAAAATTTCCTCAATTCTTCCGGAGCAAAACGTCGTGGTCAGCATTCGAAAAACAGTCATCTACTCGGGAATCGCAATTTCGCTCGTCATATTGATCTGGGTTCTTTTTTCTTCCGAGGATCCCGCGGAAAGAGAAAGAAAAAATCGGGAAGCGGATAGCGTTGCCCTTCTTTTGGGTGGCGGTGGTTCTTCCTCGTCTTCTTCCGGATCCCCCTCCGGTGGAAAAACAAACGGTTCGATCTTTGATTCCGATTTTTACAAAGCCGGAAAAGGGGAATATATAGAATCGAACGGAACCGAGGAAAAAACCGCGGATCCAAACGCTTCGGACGCGGACAATCCGATGAATCCGCAAACCGGTAAGCTGTATACCAACGAAGAGATGGAACGTTTTAGCCAATTGAGAGAACGGTTTCCGAACAACTCCCTCATTCCCAAGAAGTTAAGTCCTTCGGAAAGGGAAGCAAAAAAGCAGGAGGACACGCAGATCGCGGAGGCGGCGCGTAACGTATTTGCAAAAACGGCGACTCCGGTGCAGATCCGTTCTTATTACAATCATATGGAAAAACAAACCCAGGATCGAATGGACATCATCACGTATCTGGTTGATTTGCAAAAAGGTTCCGGTGAGGAAGAGACCGAGAAAAAACTTCAAAACATCCAGGAATCGATTAAAAACCAACTCCAACAAGTTCAACGAGATAAGGAAAACGCTTTCAAACAATCGGGTTTGTGAAGTTTTGTAAAATTCAATGGCCGGAGTAAACAACCGGCTTCATTCGTATCTAAATTCTAAAATTCCGAATACGATCGGATGGAATCCCTGCGTCTTTTCTTTTTTTGGATCATCCAAGTTCGAATTGATAAGGCCGTTTCGATCATTGAAAAATACCGTTTAAAAGCCGTTTGATTGAAAGTGTTCCGACAAAGTTTTTTTGTAAAAAATTGCTTGAATCGGACTTTAAGTCCCTCTTCTTGTAAAATGATACGGGTGTATTTCATATCCAACTTTTGATGATCTTCTAAATGCCCGAACCCTTCTCTTCCGAAAGAATCGGAAACCGAAAACTGGACTTAGGATCCAAGCCGTACTCGTCCAAATGAAAGGAAGGCGGAAGTCTTTCCCGTTTCCATTGATTTCGATGAAAGAGTCGAATGTATTTTTGAACGCTCTCTTCTAAAAAGCCGGGAGAAAGTTTTTGCACTTCGGGATCCTGCGAAAGAAGCATTACAATTTCAGAATATCCCGCTCCTCTGACCACGAACAGCTCTTCTATTTTTTGAAGAAGCGGGTATGGCATCAGATCTTTTTCGTCTTCTTGTTTGTCTTCCGGAGGTTTGAGTTCCGCGCTTGGAGGAGATTGGACGATTTCTTTCACAGACGGATACGAAGATAGAATCGGATCTTTTCCTTCGGCAACGTGAGTCAGCCATTTTAGAATAAATTCTTTACTCACTCCGGTAAGAGGAGCCACGGATCCGGAAGAATCTCCGTCCATGGTCGTATAACCTGCACTTGCTTCGCTTCTATTTCCCGTGGAAAGCAGAAGATGTTCGTTTAAATTGGCGAGCATCCATATGATCGGAGAACGAACCCGAGCTTGAATATTTTGAAGAACAAGATTGTGTTTTTCCCAAGAAAAGGAAATTCCGGTTACCTTCGAGATTTTTTCGGTGATACTTTTCACTTCCGAATCGATCGAAAGATCTCCGTGAACGGATTTTAGATCGGATGCAAGAGCGGCCGCCAAGTTTCTGGTTCTTTCGGAATTGTTCACCGTAGCTTGATACAAAGTGGATAAAATTCCATCCTCCGTAATTCCGTTTGTGGAAAAGAATGTTTCACCTAATTCCTGTTTGACGATTTGTTTCATCGCGGTAACAAGGAGGGCACAGGCAGCACTGTCGGCTCCTCCGGAAAGAGATAGGGTATATCCCTTTGTTTTTGAATGAATCATATAATCAAAAAGTCCGAGAGCAACCGCTCTTGTAAAATCATGATAGGATTCTTCTTCAAGAGAAAGAGTCGGCTCGGAAATCGCCTTGTTGACTTGCGGATTGCGTTTGGAAAAATTCAGGCCAAGATAGATTCTATTTTCATCATCGATTTTGTTTTGTTGAAACCGATTTCCGGAAGGACGAAAGTTTCTCGCACGATCGGATCTGGAAGCGTCAAAGTCGATTTCCGTGCTACAAAGCGCGAAATCACCGAAAAAGAGTCGTTCCGATTCTCCGATTAGCTTTCCGTTTTGAACGACTAAGGAGCCGCCTTCAAAAATCAATCTTCCTGTTTCGTTTCCGCAGAGATTGGAAAACAGATATACGTTCGATTCTCTTCTCGAATTTTCTTTGAAAATTTGTCTTCGGGTTCTTTGTTTTCCAAAAGCAAAGTGGGAAGCACCGGGAGATAAAATCAAATCGGTTCCTGCTTCGCTTAACAAAACCGACGGTTTTTGTAAAACCCAAGAGTCTTCGCAAATTTCAACACCGAATGAAAAATGATCGGTTTCAAAGATCAAAGATCCGAACGGAATCGCGGAACTGTCGGGCGCGACCAGATTTTCCTGGGCTTCTTCCCCTCTTGCAAACCATCTGTTTTCGTAGTGGACTCCTGTGGAGGCAAGATTCGATTTAGGAACGATTCCCGCGATCGCTCCGTTACACAATACCGCGGCGCAATTGAACAGATACGGATTTTGAAAAACCGGAAGTCCTACAACCACGATCCGATTTTCAGTCAGAGGAAGCAGCTTCGTAAGAGAGTTCCAAGATTCTTTCCAGACCCTGGGAAAGAAAAAAGAATCTTCACATCCGTAGCCGGAAAGTGAAAGTTCGGGAAATAAGATCAGATCGGAATGTTTCTCTTGTTCCAAAACTTTCTTGATCTTTTCAAAATTCCCTTCGAAATCCAGAGCCTTTGTTTTCAAGGAAACGGATGTAAGTCTTACTGACTGCATGATTCACAGGATTCAGGTTTGAACCCGTTTTGAAAGTGTTTTTTATTTCTTTGTTTCTTCGATCCGACTTTTTGTTCGTAGAGAATTTTTTTCGAAGTCGAAAACGGTTTCCAGATTCTTTCCTGGAATTTCACTGGTTAAAAACTACACGGAACGATAACCCATTATGAAACAAGAACTTCTCGAACTCATTCGTACTCACGCGTATCGATACTCGGAAGATCCTTTTACCCTGGCCTCGGGAAAGCAATCCAGACATTATTTTAACTGCAAGGAAATCACTCTCGTTCCGGATCGTTTGGAATTGCTTTGTAAGTTGATCGTCGAGGAACATCTTTCTCTTTGCGGAATTTCCAATCCGCAAGCGTTCGGCGGTTTGACGATGGGAGCCGATCCGATTTGTTACGGAATCAGTTTCGAATTTAGAAAACAAAAAAAGAATGTATTTCCGTTGATCGTGCGTAAACTTTCCAAAGACCACGGAACCAAAAAACTTGTGGAAGGCGCGATCAAGACGGTAAAAAATTGTGTGATCGTCGATGATGTGATCACTACGGGCGGCTCCACGATTCAAGCCATACGTGCTCTTCGAGATTCGGGGATTGAAGTGACCCAAGGGATCTGTATTCTGGATCGTCAAGAAGGCGGAATGGAAGCGATACGAGAGGAAGGAGTTCAGATTTTTCCTATATTCAAAAAAAGTGATTTTGGGAATTTAGAACATGAGTGAATTTTCGTATGATACGGGCAAGTTTCGTAAGAATCTGCTTTTTCGTTCCGCGGCGGTGGTTCTATTATACCTCGCTTTTTTAGTGTGGAATTTTTTAAAAGTTCCGGATGAGAATCAAACCGATTTTGTACGAATTTTCGGACTTCTTTCTATCTTTCTGGGTTTTCTTTTGTATCGAAATTACTCCAGACAGTTGAAGGTTCTTACCGGGGCTAAGGTGGAACTCACTTCGAATTCTTTAAAACTCTATAATTCCAAAGGGCAGTCGTTGGAAACCAAATTGAAATCGGTCGTTTCCATCGAAAGAGATGTGTTTCGTTCCTATACACGATTTTTAATTTCCACAAAGGAGGACCAGATTCCGGTTCTCAATCTTTCGGATCCGGATGGGTTTCAGTCCGAGTTGGAAAAAAATACCGGTAAAAAAATCGAGGTCGCGCAAAAGACAGGCGGTTTTTTCCGACCCAAAACGCTTTTGTATTTCATTCCGTCGGTTGCGATCTTAAGTGCCGTTTTTTACAAACCGTTCGGACTCAAGATTGAATCTTTTTATCTAATTGCAAACATTAACGCTCTTCTGGTTGCGGTTTATTATCCGGAAGACAAAATTAAGATGGCATATTCCGCAAAACGACGCTGGATTTTTCTTTTGGGCGCTCTTTTGATAGCTCAGTCTTTGATCTACTTAAAGGTTTTATAATGTAAATCTTCCGTAATTTTACTTGAAATCGGGCTTTAAGTCCGAGTCAATCCATTTTTACGGAAGATTCCTTGTCGGAACTCTAATGGCGATTTTTCTGCAAATCAAAGGATTTGGGACTTGGAAAGTAGATTGAGTTTTCTTTGAGTGAGTCTTCTCAGTTCCGTCATTTCATCGATATAAGAAGCGAGGACCTTGTCCACGTTGATATTTTTTTCCATTTTCAAAAGACTGTCTCGAATCAAACGAAGGTGTTCTGCTTCTCCCACCTTACCCGTGGTGATCAATTTTCGGACGGTTTCAAATTCACATTTTCGCAAATGAACTCTAAGCAAAAATTCGATCGAAAATTTGGAAACCATTCTTCCCCAAGGGCTGTTTGGATTGAGATTGGCGGCCGCCTGCTCATTCATTCTGTCCGTAGCTCTCTGGGAAGGAGCTGGACCGAAAGAATTGGAAAAAGACGAAATTCCGACTGGACCGTCGGCAATATCCTTTCCTTCTGCGGGAGTTTCGCCTTTGGAAACTAAAATTTCTTCCAGAGCTTGGTTTCGAAATTCCTCCTGAAAGTCATTCGGATTGTTGTTCACCATTCGGATGAATTCTTCCAGCATCACCGTGATATTCACCATTCTTCCGATCGGTGTGTTGTTCAGTTCTCTGATTTTGGGAAAGAGTTCTCTCGTAATCAGAGAAGGAGATTTTTTTTTGTAGTAGGTTGCCTCGTAAAGACGTTCTAACTTTTTTTCAGCGTAGTATTTCAGATCCGTGAGAATTTTCAAATCCGCGTATGCGTATGCGTCCACTCCGGGATCATTGTTCATCTTGCCGGCCCTTTCCTCCGGCAAAACGATCTTGATGATAAAAATGATCTTTGCTTCCCTGAGCGTTTCTAAAATAACCCGGATTTCGTCCGGCTCTCTAGAATACATCGCTATCAAATCTTTGAGAAAGGTATCCGATGTCGGAATTTTATCGTCGTCTCGAAGATTGATCTTTCGGACCTCGTCGGCGATTTCTAAGGCGATGTCGCTCAAATTACTCATAACTGATGGAACATCCTAATTGATAGAACCTTGAAGATCAAGTTGGTTTTCAACGCGGCGGTTGACCGTTTTGATCAAATCATTCCTGGCTGATCTTAAATCCGAGTTTTCGAAGTGTGTACAATGGGACCGATGAGGAAGCGATTCCCAGGATTGGAGAAAGCAGAAGAAAATACAGCGCAACTTCCGTAGAGAAGGCAAATTTCAGAGTCCATCCGAACGCGTTTTTGTTGATTACATACAAAACGATCGGTGAAAGAAAAAAAGCCAAAAGAATTCCAAAACAAGTCGAGACAACGGTAATCAATATACCTTCGGTAAAAAGAATCGCGCTCAGTTGTTTTTGATCCGCACCCAGATATTTTAAAATGCCGAGAGTCGTTTTTTTGGACAAAAGATTATGTAAAAGCGAGGAAACCAGAGAGATCATTGCGATGATAAATGCCGTGGCCTTTAACGTATTGAGAACCCCAAAAATCTTATCCACACCTTCCGTATAAATGTCTCTCACGTCCTGTAAATTTAATAATTTTAAATAGGAATTTTGCGCTAAAATCTGTGTAATGCCCGCTTCCGCTTTTTGTTTTATCGCCGATTCTTTTAAGAATATCTTAATGGAATTATAGGCTTCCAATCCGAAAAAAAATTTATAATTTTCGATATCCATCATGATCGTTCCGCGTTCGGAGAAAAAGTGCTCTTTGATTCCCGCGATTTTAAATTCTTTTTTTCCGAAACGAGTGGATATAAGAAGAATATCTCCGATCTTAAAGTTTTGTAAATACGCCATATTGGACGAGATTAAAATTTCATTTTTTCCGAAAACATTTTTTTCAGGAGAATCGGTTCTATTGCGAGTCGAAAACGTATATGCATGAATTATAAAGTTTCCTCTGTCAGTTTCGATTCTTGTGTTTACACAAAACCCTTCCGCGAGTTTTACTTCGGGAATTTTTGAAAGTTCGTTTAAAAGCGATAGAGGAACTCCTCCGCGAATCCCGGCCGTAATATTGGCGGTATTGACTATCGTAAACTCCGCTGGAAATTCGGTTTCCACCCAATCGTTTAGGGATTTTCGATAACTATCTGTCAGTATGGATAGGCAAACGACGAGAGAGGTTGCGAGCATCAACGTCGCGGAAGTAAGAGTGTTTCGAAGCGGTTGATTTCTTGTTTCTTCCAGACCGACTTTTATAAAAACGAACGATTGATCCGAAAGATTACTCAGTTTAAAAAAGAAACCGGTTATAATCCTGAAGATCCAAGGAAAGCATAACGTGACTCCGAGAACGATTCCTCCGATTCCGATCAAACCTGTGAGAGGAAATTTCATCCGAAGCGGATAGAATGCGATGCCCGCAAACGTAAAAAGAAAAACAACTCCGACGATCATCAGTTTGAAATCCGGAACTCGATAAGTTCCGAAGGAAGATTCTCTCAGGATGGATATCGGTGAAATTCTTCCGGCTCTCATGGACGGAAACGCGGCGGAAAAAAAGGATCCTAAAATTCCGATCCCAAACCCTAAGATCCAAATCGAAACGGGGATCGAACGATATGTTTTCAAATAGGAAAGATCCATGGACGCGGCCGACGGACTAAAAAAATCCAGTCTTGAAAAAACAAATCCCAAACCCAATCCGAGAATACTTCCCGTGATTCCCAAAAGCAAGGCTTGCGAAACGAATAAAAGAAAAGTATGCCCCGCACCTAGCCCCATTGTTTTTAAAATTCCCAATTCTTTTTCTCTGCTGATGTAAAGACCGGACATCGTATTGGAGACCATAAAAAAAGCGATGATCAGCGAGATAAAGGAGATCACTAAAAGATTGAGTTGAAAGGATCGAAGTGCGTTTCCTGATTTTTCACGGATATCATCCGCGGTTTCGATTCGATATGTTGGCCCTAATTTTTTTTCCAGGATTTGTTTTTGTTCGGATCGAAAAATATTTGGTTGAATGAGAAGAAAACTAACGTTCCCGGAAGTTTCAAGCCGTTCCATCGCGGATTCGATATCTTCCAAAAGAATGCTTCCTCCTTCCGTTTCAAAAAGGCTCGGTCGTTTCAGAAAAAACGACTTCCCGTCGGAGTCGATCGTTACGTTGGAATTTCCGATCTGATCCATCAACGGACGACTCGCAAATAGAAAACTTGAATTTTCTTCGAAAGATTCGTTTTGCGGATGGATCTCTCCGGATTCTTTGAACAAGTCCAGGCCGAGATAGACGGCTCGGATCGAATTGTTTATGATGACTTCTTTTTGTATCCTGGGAACGATTTTCGAAATCCAGTTCAGTTCCGGATCTGAGTTTAATTTTTTGATCAAAGATGCGGGAAGGTTTTGATCTCCGATAGAAGAGCTGATTTTGATTTTATACTCTGCTTGAATGTATCCCATCGCAAAATCGGTAAGGCTTTTTTCCGCCTTTATCCCGTTTGCGGTTGTGGATATGAAAAGTCCGACTCCTAAGGAGATTCCGGCTAACGCAAAAAAAGCCGCGAGCTTATGGCTTCGAAAGTATTCGAATAGGAATAGAATGTAAATCTGAAAAGACATGCTGGTTCAATCGACCAGAATTCCGTCCGCCATTTTTAAACGAAATTCTCCCAAGGATCCTAGATTTTGGTCGTGTGTTACTATAAAAAGAGTGAATCCGTTTCGGTTTTGAAGATCGATTAAAAGACGGATAACGTTCTCCGCGTTCTTTGTGTCTAAGTTTCCGGTGGGCTCGTCGGCGAGAATGAGCGATGGATTTTTGCAAACTGCTCTTGCGATGGCGACTCTTTGTTGTTCGCCTCCGGAAAGTTCGTCCGGTTTGTGCGACATTCTTTCCGAAAGACCGACTTGGGAAAGGGCTTCCTTTGCTATCTGTTTGGCTTCTTTTTTTCCGATTCCGGAAATATACAAAGGAACCGCCACATTCTCCAGTGCGTTTAAGTAGGGAAGTAAATGAAAAAATTGGAATATGATCCCGGTATCCTCCCTCCGATATTTTGTGAGTTCGGTTTCACGCATCAAATGCAGATAATTTCCGTTAACAAGCACCTCTCCGGAGTCGGGGGTGTCGATCCCGGAAAGTATATTCAAAAAAGTTGATTTACCGGATCCTGACGCACCCATAAGAGTGATCACGGATGCGCTTGGAATATCCAAATTCAACCCTTTGAGAACTTCCGTCTTTAGCTTTCCGCTTTGATAGGACTTTCTGAGATTGGAGATCTGGATTCGTTTTGGGTCCGTTTGTAAGAAGTCGGAGTTTCTCATTCTAAAATCATACGTGAACGTGTTGTTTTAAATTGTGTCCGATGAAAAGGTTATCGCGTGATTCTTGCAAGATCGGTTCCGGGATAATAGTGTTTGAGAATTTCGACATAGTTAAAATTTTCCTTTGCCATTCCAAAACTTCCCCATTGGCTTAAGCCTACTCCGTGACCCGAACCCATTCCCTTTACGAGATAACCGTTTCCTTCTTTTTGGATTCCGAATCGAAGAGAACGAACCGGAGTTCCGAGAACCTGTCTGAATTCTTTTCCGCGAATTCTTGAGGAACCTTCGGAACCGCTGAGTTCCATCAAGTCCACTCGTCCCGATCCGGTTCTGGATAAAACCTGAATCGACTGAATCTCGCCGAGTTTTAGATGAGAGAATTTAGAACGGATCAGATCATCGGATACGGATTCCTTCCAATAAAAATTATCTCCGGCGCGGTCGAATTCGGAAGCTACCGTGGGTAGATACGGAATTCGTTTTCCGCCCCAAACGTTTTCCGGTGTTTCCGTTTTTCCGCCGCTGTTCGAATGAAAAAACGCCTGGATCGGACTTTCTTCATACACCGCCAAAACTCCGGTCGTATCTTGGACCGCTTTGGTTGTGGAAGGATGTTCTTTTTCCAATCCTCCGTAAACTTGAGAATTGGTATTGGCCTCTACGTCATAAAGTGCATTCTTTTTATTTAATATTTCACGAACCGCATACGTTCTCGCGCAGATCGCCTGCGCCTTCAACGCTTCGTGCGGCCAAGTATAAGGAACTTCGGAGGGAACGACCGCGTAAAGATATTCTTCCAAAGGGAGAACGTTGACGACTAGAGCCGGACCTTGGTTTTGCGGAACCAGTTGGATCGATCCTCTGACCTTTAAGGATTTGTATTCGAGTCCGTTTCCGGATTGTTCGCTTACAAAACGAATCGGAGCCTTCAGACGGGATACATTCAGAGAAATGATATCGATTCCTTTTTTAATCAGAAGATCGTTTGCGTCATAAACGGAGATGATTCCTTCTCCGCGGATCTGCAGATCCCCTTCCGTTTTTCCGAGGAGAACTCGGACATCGTGAACCGAGCGGCTTTTATACGGAGGCGTCCAAGGCCGAATGATTACGGTGTTACAGCCCGTTTCCCAAAGAATTAAAATAAGAATGGAGTATGAAACTAGTTTTCTGGTCATAGGGATTCCCGGAGATACGTCTATCTCTCTTCTTAAATATCGTTGGAAATTGAAAATCCCTGCAGAGATTTTTACTTCGGGCAACGAGGGAAAAGGAATCTACTTTTTCGAGGTGCAGATCATTTTTTTCTTTCTTCTAAGTATTTGCCCAAAAATGTGCGTTGTAGGTTGCTTTTCTAAAGATTTGAAATCGAAAAAGGATCCTTGTCTTTTCAATTTCGCGCAATATCTTTCAAATCAATTCAAGCGCTTTTTTTTGGTAGAATGGTTTCGTTTTTCGATCTGCGTCTCCAAATACGATGCACACTGCGGAAGTCGATTCTCCTGAAGTCTTAAAACAAAATCAAATTCTAGATCTGCAAAAGGATGCTTCGGAAATCGTCAGAGTATCGGATGACGAAGGAAAGACGCCTCAAGAATTGAAGAATGAAGTGGATCATACTCTTAAAAAGAACAATCAGGTTTTACTTGCCACCATGGAGAAGGTGCTTGGAAAGGGTGTGGAGGTTTTGATTTTAAAAAACGGTGAAAATGTAATGGGTATCATCTATCAAACCGGCAATCGTTATAACGTAAAAACTCCGCAGGGAAATTTGCAATTCGCCGACTTTCAGGTATCCGGGTTGAGATTTTAAATTTGAAAACCTCATTGATGATACGGCTCGCATTTTTTCTTTTCTTTTTGTCCTGCGCAAGTTCGAAGGAAAACATTCTTGTAAAAGACGGCCAAAAAAAGAGGTTGTTGATCGATAAGTTCAATTATTTGGAAAATCAAAAACTGAAACCTTTCGCAACCGGACTGGCCAGTACTCTTACAAACGGCTTAGCGAGAATTCCTTCTCTTGACGTCATAGGTCCTGCCGAAAAGGCAAACACTCTCAAGTTGATTCAAGAAAAACAGTTGTTTGGCGAAGACGTCGATCCGGTTGAGTTTTTAAGTAAAATTACCGCGGCAGATTACTTTTGTAACGGTGATATTCAAACGGAACAAGAAACGGCGTTGGTGAACGTTCGAATTTCGGATGCCAAACACGGGAATCTGATTTTAAATACTGCAACTAGGGGAATTTTGGAACGTCCGATCACGCTTCAAGATAAGGTCATGGAAAATCTGCTTTCCAATATAGATGGCAAAAATACGGAATTCAACAAGTCGTTCATCAGCAAATCGTCTACAAAAAACGCGGTCGCATTTTCGAATTACGTTCAAGCTTTTGATATACTCTATACCAATCCGCAAAGAGCGGCCGTTTTTCTCATCAATGCGCTGAAAGAGGATCCGGAATATCTGGATGCATTGGAGGATTTATCAAACATACTTTTTCAGCTTGGTGATTCTAAAAAAGCCTTGGGCTTTTTATGGAAGAAAAAGGAAATTCTCGATCGACGCGGTCTTCAAAATACGTTGGATTATACAAATACTCTGTTCAATCTGGGAGTCGTTCATTTTTCATTGGGAGAGCGGGAAAAGGGAATTCAATTCTGCGTTCAGGATAAAGAGCTAAAGGAAACTTTAAAGCTCAAAAGCAGAAAACCGTATGCGACAACTCTCCAAACTCTGGGGGCGTTTTACATCTATCAAAAAAAATACAAACAAGGGATCATACAATTGGAATCGGCGCGTAACGTGTTGCTTTCTTTGGGATTGGACAAAACATTCGATTATGCCGATCTATTGACCTCGTTGGGATCGGCTTATAAACAATCAGGCGATTTCCAAATTGCGGCAAGCTTATACCAAGACGCCGGATCCATTTTTAAAGAATTGGGTCTTACTTCTACGAGCTCTTATGCGGCGTTACTGACAAATCAGGGTGCGTTGCATTCGGCGAATGGCGAATATAAGGAAGCCCTGAAAAAATTTATCCAAGACAAAGAAATTCAAAATAAACTCGGATTGATAAAAACCGAGGGTTATGTTGTCACGCCAAAATAATTTGGCAACGGTTTTGAATGAGTTGGGTCAAAAGGAAAAGGCCGCTCAATTTCTTGAATTGTCGAAAAAAATTAAACTCGATAAAAGGAAATAAAATCGTTTTGAGAAAGCTGAGAATCGTTTTCACTCTTTAAAAACTTCATAGAAGTTCGATATTTTATAGAATGTCAGGAGATCCTTCTTAACAAAAGTAAGGATTTAGGGATAACCGAATGATACAAAGTTGTCGTATTTATAATTTTTTTGCAAGGTCGAAACCGGATTCAGTTTGTGTACGAATTTCTATCTTCCTCGTATTTCATTTTTTTCTCATCATCTCCTGTTCTTCGGTCCAGAACGGATCGGAAGAGGACCGGTTTGTTTATGTAAAGAATGTTCAAGGAATCAATCAGGACGATTTGGAATTGAACGCAAAACGAAAAATTCTGGAAAACGGATTGGGAGAACTGGTAGAAGGCGGTTCACAAGCGATCGACGGACAACTCAAGGAAATGGTCACCAATTCTTCGACGGAAGGTTTTGTGACCGGATTCTCCCTAATTGGAAACATACGAAAAAAAGGAAACTTGCTCGAAGTCGACGCCAAAGGAATCGTAAACCGCAAGGCTGTTGAAAACGCGTTAAAAGAGAGATACAAAGAATTGGGAAGACCCAAGTTTTTGATGGTGATCGAAGAAACGGTTTTAGGAAAAACAAACCGGGCTTCATCGATATCCATAACCGAAAACGCGATTGTAAAAAAGTTCGTAGAATTCGATTTTTTAGATAAGAATCAGTTTATTCGAATCTTGGCAAATGAAGGGGGAAAGTCCGTAGGAGTGTATGGAAACCAATCCCTGGAAGGACGCGCCGTGTCGGCCGCCGCGGAAATGGAAGCGCAGATTTTATTAGTCGGGCAGGTGGATGTTACCGATGCCGGTGAAATCGAAGGAAGCGGACTCCGATCCTATCAGGCCGTTCTTCGGTTTAAAATTTTCGATGTAAATACCGCGAGAATCATGGCGGCCGATAATACGAATGGCGCTTACCCGCATATCAATGCGGCGACCGGCTCCCAGGAAGCGATCGGAAAGGCTATCGACAAGGCGTATCCGAAAATTCGGGATCAGATTTCGATGAAGTGGAGGCCCGGAAATTTAATCCGATTGAAAATAGAGGGTCTTGCTTATGACGATTATATGGATAAGGATATCAAGGGAATCATTCGAAGTATCAAAGGTGTAAACAGCGTTTCCGAAATCAGCAGCAATAACCAAAATAAAATGATCATTCTCGACGTGGAAGCGCCGTTTAACGGCGGACATCTCTATCAAAAAATGAGAGAAAGAAAGGCGGATTTGGGTTTTGAGTTTACTCAAAAGGAAGTAAAATCGAGCTCGATTCACATTATACCAAAACGATAAAATTATTTAGAATTGGGCTCTATTGATTCGATCACCAAGAATTCGTTTGACAAAAATTATTTCATAAAAATATTATAATATTCGATTATTTTTTATGTCAGATTGAAGTCAAAAAGGCGACTGATTCGAGATGTGGAGTTTGTGGATAAGGATCGGTGATCAGAAGTTTTTGAATCCGAAACGTATCCTTTAGTTTCCAGAGATCCTCTTTCTGAGAAATCGGATTGCAGGAAACGTAAAAAAACGAGGAAATTTTGGAATCCTTTAAGGCTTCGATGACAAATTCCCCCAGACCTGCGCGGGGAGGATCGGCAATCAGAACATTCTTTTCATCGGATTGAAAAAGCGTTTGCAAACCGGCTGACGATTTTTTCGAAAATAGATCTTCTCGAAGATAGGAAAAATCCACGTTCGGATAATCGGTTTTCATCTGTTTGCGTGCGATTTCCAGAGAACTTTCAATCGAATCGATTCCGGTTACGTATTGAAAGTTCTCGGCAAAAATTCTACTAAAAAAACCGGAGCCGCAGAAAAGATCGATCAAACGATCGGAAGAACCCGGAATCTGTTCCCGGATAAAATCCAAGATCGGTTGGAATCCGGTAGGATTGGGTTGAAAAAAAGAATCAAAGGGAACCCTGAATTGTTTTCCGGAAACGAGTTCCAGATAGGAATCGGATCCTCTGAGAACATGGGTTTCTCCCATCGCTGAAATTTCCCCCCTTTTTCGATTAAAACAAAAAAGAAGATGATCCGCTTTTAATGTCTCCTTACAGGCTTGTGCGAATGTTTGCTCTTCTGCGGTATTCTTGAACTCTTCCACAAAAGTGAGAATGGTCATCAACTCTGAAGTATTTTTGGCCTTGCGAAGAGTGATGTATTTTAGGGATCCAATCTCCGATTTCCGATCATAGGGTAGATCCGGAAAGTTTGAAATTAAGTTTCGGAATCGTTCGAGTTCCTTGTTTGATTCTAAACTTTGAATATAACAAGTTTCTAAATCAATGATGTTTCGAAAGGATCCGGCCTCTCTTTGACCCACGATCGGTCCGGGAAATACCGCAAAGTCCATTCGATTTCTGTAATGATATGGCTGTTGTGCCTGGATCAAAATCGGCTCGATTTGGAAATCGTTTTTGTAGTTTTCAAAGAGATGAGAAGTTTTCAGTCGAAACTGATCTTCATAAGAAAGGTGTTGTGCGGAACAGCCTCCGCAACGTGTAAAAGCGGGACACGGAGCGGCGATTTGTCTCGGAACCCGAGAAATAAGATTGAGTTTTGCCTCCGGTTTTCTGCGTTTCTTTTTTAAAAAAGTCACCTCGTATTCGTCTCCGGGTAGAGAATAAGGAACTTCGATCTTTCTCGTTTTACTAACGGCAGCTTCACCGCGGAGATTAGGTTTAATGAGCCCAACTTTAATTTGAGTTATTTCATTGTTTGAATCCTTCATAATAAAGTCAAAATAACCAACCTTAGCTCAAGGTAAACTTTATTTACCAAGTTTTTTTATGACTGCTCGACAAACCGCATCTTTTAGATTTTCTAAATTCTGTAAAACTCTCTTTGATAAAAAAATCGAATATCGACTGGCAAAAAGAGTTTGAGAAGTTTTCAAAAAGCGACCTTCCCAGCCTCTATTGTAAAAAAAAGGAATCAAATACACAACGTTTCGTTACCACTAGGTAAGACGGAATCCGGCTTATGAAGAAAACGCTTTGTCGAAATTCTGGAACTCTCCTTGGAGTAAGGTCTTTCATGAAATTCAGAATTTCTAATGTTGAGAGCAGGTGTATCGTGCAGATTGTTTGAATCGTGTTCGGGGTAGATTTTTTGAAATTTTAAAAATTGATTTTAAGAATACCCAATCCGAATGGATCGTAAAAAAAGGTCTTCTCAAGTGGCTTCCAAAACGCAACTACCAGTGTCGGTTTCTATTCTTTAGTTCAACATGCAAAGGTGTCAGGAATGGATTCGTACGTATACGAGATCTTTTAAAATCTTGGGAAAGGGAGCCGAGGAGTCTTACCACCAAGGATCTTCCACGCCTTGCAGCGGGCTGTGTCTAATTAGGCGATTATTTTTTTAAAAATTTTCTGCAAAAAAAGAAGAATTCCTGTCCGTTCCAAAAGCGTATTGAGTATAGAAATTACTGGAGTAATCTTTTTAAAAAAAATCGTGAGTAACTTTTTTTAAAATTTTCATTTTGATAGATTCGATTTTTGTGATTGCTAAAATTTTATGAATCCTAATTCTTTACCAAAAATTAGGAGAAAACATTCAATGAAAAAAATTTTTATTTTATTTTCTTTGATCGCAATTGCTTTAGTTGTTAATTGCTACAGTATCGATAAAGTTAAAGTAGGAGGTAAAGACGTTATTACTGCAACTCAAATGAATCCAGTTATCTTTACCGCCTGGGGTGCTCCAGTTACTGCTTGTTTAAATGACTTAAACAAAGAAGGTGTAACGCAGGTTGTTGACGCTAAAGGAGCTCCAACGGGAGGGCTTTTTTCTACTTCTAGACTTTCTGGTACAGAAGCTTGCCAAGCGACTGGCGTTAAGTAGTTTATTCTCGACCGCTCCTTCGCGGGCGGTTGTTCTCACTCGTCTGTAACCCCTTTGGTTAAGTTAAAACATTTTCTCATTCTTTCATTTTCTTTATTTTTTATTACAATCTCGACTTTTGCGAATGATAATAAAAGTAATAAAAGAGAGTCTCATATTCAAATTAAAATCGATAAACTTTATAAAGAGAAAATTTATAAAGAAAGAAATTGGTTAGTTCTCTTGCATTATAAAGACAAGAAGAATGATCGTTATTCAAGTTACGCCGATAGTCAGAGTTTTTTTCTATCTTTGATTGGTAAAGAAACGCCTAGTAAAGAGCTCGAAGAAACTCTGAAGGCTCTCATTTCCGATAATCATCTAACTGATTCTTCAGTAGAGTGTATTTTTCCTGCAAGATTTCAATGGATTCGTGAGAGATTTTCGATAGACGAAAATTTATTTCCAAAACCTCTTTGTCCGAAGTTCGAAGAATTTTATAACCAGATGAAAGCAAAAACGCTCTCAGTCGTCTTCGCTTCTTTTCATCCCGAACACCCTGCATCTCTGTTTGGCCACACAATGTTAAAGTTTAATTCTGAAAACGGCGAGCCGGCAGAACTGGAAGATGTTGTGGTTACCTATGCGGCAGTTATCCCAAGGTTAATTGATCCATTTGGATATGTTTTCAATGGATTGAATGGCCGGTTTCCGGGCTCTTTCGAAATTCAAAAATACAAGTATAAAATATACGAATATAATGAATATGAAAATCGGAATTTATGGGAATACAAGCTTAACATCGATGCAAAGGGAATTGACAAAGTAATTCGACATTTATGGGAGATGCAAAAAAATCATTTTGATTATTACTTTTTTGATGAAAACTGTTCCTTTCGAATTTTGACTTTGTTGGAAGTCGCAAATTCGGAACTTTATCTATCGAATATAAATAATCTTTTGATTCAACCTGCGGACACGATTAAACTTATCGCCGCACAAGATAATTTATTAGAAGAAGTTAAATTTCGACCTTCAATTATTCAAAGATATAGACATAAATATGGCTATTTAGATGAATCTGAAAGAAAACTTTTAAAGGATTTAATAGAGAACGATATTGAAATTGAGGACAATGTTAACCAAGATAGAAAGTCAATCTTGTATGACACCGCTATTGATTACCTTCTGATCAAGAAAGCAATGGAGAAGGGTAATCTAAATGAAATTGATAAAGAAAAGTATTTTCGTTATAATCAATTACGTGGCGGCACCAACTATCTGACCAACTTGAATGGATATTATAATCCTCCAGTTTTCTCAAATCCGTTATTAGGCCATGATCCTTCGCAAATTATGTTCTCCGGCGGAAACTCCTCGAACGGGAGTTTTGCGGAGTTGTCGATTCGACCGGTGCTGAGGGATTTTACGGATCCTTATCCCGGCTATTCTCCATATAATCAATTATTCTTTCTAAACACAAATGTCCGTATGTATGAGAATGGAAAAACTCCAAAACTTCAAGAAATGCACTTTATACAAATGACTTCTTTGAATCCAATAGGACAGCTGATCAATAAAGCTTCTTGGCGATTTGATACTGGTCTAAAGTCTCTCCTGACAGAAAAGATCTTTAAAGAGGATCCTGGAATCGTTTACGGTTTTTCAAGCTTTGGCTTTGGCGTAGCGACTGAACCATTTTACTATCTATCTCCTTATAGCTTGGTGCTTTATTCATTTATCGATATTCGCGGGGATATCTCTAATACCTTTGTTAAAGGTTATAGGTTAGGTTCTATTGTCACAGTAGGTGTGCTTTGTAGAATTAATGAGCGAATTTCTTTTCATTTGATAGGTGATTATCGATCCTATGCGATCGGTGAAAAACAATACTTTCCAGAGGTTTCGATTCAAGGAAATTATCAATTAATGAACAATTTTTCTTTAGAAATTCAATATAGGAAAGTCCATTCCACGTCCTTAGACGAGGCGCGCTTTGGGGCAAAAGTGTATTTTTAAAAAGAAGGAACGATTTTTCCGAATAGTGTGAGATAAATCGCAAAGTAAGTTTGCGATCAGTAATATTTAGGATATGTACCGGAATGTATAAAAGATGTATCTTTATACTTATTTTAAAACCTTTTCGTATTTATTTAAGTCTCACTGATGCGGAGAATTAATTTTTGATCCAAGTAAAAAACCTCCAGAAATCATTTCAAATCTCCAGAAGAAATCCGGGTTTGAAAGGCGCTATCATTTCTCTTTTTCATTCCAATAAAGAAATCATTCACGCGGTCGAAGACGTGTCCTTTGAAGTTCAACCGGGTGAGTTTGTGGGTTATATTGGACCCAACGGAGCCGGCAAATCGACTACGATCAAACTTTTGACGGGCGTTTTGATTCCCGACGGAGGATCCATTTCCGTCTTCGGTTTGGATCCCGCAAAAGATCGAAGGGAAAATTCCAAACAACTTGGAGTTGTGTTCGGGCAAAAGACACAACTTTGGTGGGATCTTCCGGTGGAAGAGTCCTTCGATTTATTGAAGTCGATCTACAAGATCGATATTAAAGATTACAAAAATAGAATGGAGATGTTCAGCGATCTTTTGGGAATTCGGGAATTTTTTCATCAACAGGTGAGAAAGCTGAGTCTTGGTCAGAGGATGAAAGCCGAGATCGCCGCGAGTCTTTTACACTTTCCCAAAGTGTTGTTTTTGGACGAACCTACGATCGGTCTGGATGTTTTAGTCAAAGAAAAAGTAAGGGAATTTATCCGAATCATCAATCAGGAAGAGAAGGTTACGATCCTTTTAACGACGCATGACGTGCAAGACATCGAATATCTCGCGAAGAGGATCATTCTCATAGATCACGGTAAGATCCGATTTGACGGAGGTCTGGATTCGTTTCGAAAATTGGGAGGAACGGATAGCATCGTCGAAATTCAATACAAAGGAGACGAGATTCCTTCATTGCCTCCCGAGTTTTCTCCTCTCAAAAACGGATCACCCAATCATCTCAGTCTGATGATCAAGGAAGGAGAATCTCTCAATCGTCTTCTTTCCGTGATTCAATCTTCTGGATTGGAGATCATGGATATACAGTATAAAAAACCGGATTTGGCAAAGGTGATCAAACAGATTTACGGGGAAAGATCCTGATGTTGTATCTCAAGGTCATTTCCAAAGCGTTTCAGAGATCCGCGACGTATCGGCTCGAATACTTTACGGGAATTTTAAATGCTGGTTTGTATCTTTTGATTCTCACCGCGGTTTGGCAGGCGATTCCGGGAGAGGAATTCAAAGATACACAAAGAAATAAGGAATCTTTAATACTCTATGCGGTTCTTGCGACTTTGATCAAGGTTTCTTTTGGGCGACAGGATGGGCTGGTTTCCTCCAAAATCAAAAACGGAAATATCGTTTTCGATCTTTTAAAGCCGATTCGATTTCCGATCGTGGTTTTGGCGGATACGATCGGAGTCAGTTTATATCATCTATTTTCAAGATCTCTTCCGTTGGTCGTTTTGGCGTTTTTATTTTTAGATTTGAAATTTGTTCCCGATACGATTTCCTTTTTTTCGTTTTTACTCGTATACGTTTTGGCGTTTTTGATTTTCTTTTTGATCGGATTTATGATTTCATCCTTATCCTTTTTCTTTACTGAGATCTTTTCTTTTTTTCTTCTCTACTTTGCTTTGATCACGCTTTTTTCGGGAGCCGTAATTCCCTTGGATTTATTTCCCGAATTTTTAAGATCCGTTTCGTCTTGGCTTCCGTTTCCGTATTTATATTACTATCCGACGCAAGTATTGACCTCTCAAAAATTCGGAATGAGTTTTCCGGAATTGATCCTCAGATATTTTTTAATGATAGGAATTTTAACATCCGCCGCTTCGGCGATCTATCTTTCCGGTTTGAAACGATTGGAATTGGCGGGGGGTTGATATGTTCTCTTCCGCAAAAACGTATCTAAAACTGGCGATCTCATCGGTTCAATCTCATATGGAATACAGGGCCAGCTTTTGGATCTACCTCGTAACTCTTCTCATTTATTATTCCGCGCAAGCGATGACCATTTTTATTCTTCTATCCAGATTTCAATCGATAGGAGGATGGAGCCGAGGCGAGATCGCATTTCTTTACAGTTTGTTGATCTTTGCTCAGGGAATCGTCGCTTCCGTATTTTCGGGAATGGTGGAATTCGGATCTCTTGTGAGAGACGGGGGATACGATCGTTATTTGTTAAGACCTCTTTCTCCGATCGGCCAGGTCTTGATGAATCATTTTGATATCACCGGTCTTCTTCATTTGATTCTGGGGGTGATTACGTTTTTAGTGGCCACACAGTTTACAAACATTGAATGGACTTTTTTGAAAATTTGCACTCTTTTGATTGTGGTTATCGGAAGCGCGATGATTCTCGCGGGGATTCGAATTGCGATCGCATCCATCGCGTTTTATGCGATTCAGAATTATTCCTTGGTGCAGTTGTTCGTTTTTTCAAGCAGGGAATTTATGATGTATCCGATGAATATCTACAATTGGTCCATTCGTGTTTTATTGACCTTTTTACTACCGCTCGGATTCGTGAATTTTTACCCGGCTCATTATTTTTTGGGAAAAAGCTCCGAGTCTTTGTTTCATCCCGCGTTTATTTATTTAAACTTTCCCGTGGGATGTTTTTTATTTATCGGTTCTTTGATTTTATGGAAAAAAGGACAAAAAAGATATGAGTCTACGGGAACGTAGACTATTTGAGTTCTAGAGTATCGATACCGGATTCCGTAAAAACGTCCTCGTATCTGGTGATAAAAGGCGCTTCTTTTTCGATTCTTTCTTCGATCGCCATGGACTTGATTTCGGACTCGCTGTAGGTTCTTAAAAAATCTCTGGATGCGAGTCTTTGTACGAGTTCATCCCAAAAAATGCTGTCCTGATATTCGGTGATCAGATCGGATATATCAGTTTTTTCCTCGAACTCTCTGGTAAGATAATGAAGTTCTTCTTCCGTATCGTATGCGACCAAATGGGAAACTTCTAAAGCCTTTGCATAAGACAAAATCTGCTGTTCCATGTCCTCGTAAGCGTCGTACGAATCCAATCGATCCGGAGCAGGGTCCTCTTCTTCCAAAATGGAATGATAGAGAAATCTTGTAATCGCTAAGGATTTCAAAAGGGCTTCGTATTGTTCGCGAGTGAGTTCGATATTCATTGCAATTCCCATTTCACTGAAGAGGGTCTGATTGCCAAACCTATTTCTCGAAGAAATAGACATCGGTTCGGCGTATCGACATTCCGATCCAAAGAAATTCAAGGAGAAAGCACGATGGACCGGCAATTTACGGAAAAAAGTTTCTTTCTCAGCGAGACAGTCTATCATAGAAATTGCAATTTTAGATACGATTTTCTTGTTTTAAAAATGCGATCCGTTTTTTTGAGAAGACTAAAAATTCCAGATAAAACCAATGGAAAACCATGCGGGAGAATTTTGCATTCCTCTGTTTGTTTCTTTTACTGGTTCTTGGCAATTGCTCTTGGGATCAGAAAAAATTTCTGAGATTGAAAGAAACAAACCCTCAAACTTCAATTCTTTATATTTTGCGTCCGTCCAGGGTTCCTTTGGCGCTTTGGAAGGAGACTGTCACCATTTTCAAATATCCGAAATCGTTTCAAGATTCCATTCCGTTTCCGGTTCGGGAACTTCGTTTGGCTGACGGCGAGTATATTTGCTTGGAATTGGAGGAGGGATACTATCAGCTGAAATCAAAGGATATGGAAAAAATTCTTTACTTGGCAAAAAATCGAATTCAGTATATAGACTACTTTATCTTTAATGAATCTTTTTTTTCGTTTTCGGAGCGTTATTTCAAAGAATTGAATCCAAAGGAAGCGATCGAATTTCTCATAGACGCCCGTCATCTCGACCGACACCCGCTTTCGATGGATTGAATTTCGATTTTTGAATCACGTCCTCCAAAAAGAGAAGAAAATTTTTGGATTCCTTAGAAACTCCGAGATTCATCCAGCTGACATGACCTCCGCCTCTGACTTCCCAGAACCACTTGGGTTGTCCCGCCAATCCGAAAAGCTCGACTCCGTTTTGATACGATACGATGTCATCCGCGGTTCCATGAATGACAAGAAGTGGAATCGGTGAAAGAGTGGATATCGTTTCGCTCGGACTCAAGAAGTCGCTTACAAAAATTCCCGCGATCCAATCGATCGGAAAAAATAAAACCCTTCTGACAACTTGTTTAAACACGGTTCGATAATTCGCAAATGTGCCGTCCGCCACTACGAGAGCGATTCCGGATTTATCCTTTAGTTCTCCAAGCGCTCGGAGCGCGATCGCCCCACCGAGACTCTGGCCGTATACGATGACGGGTATATTTCTATTTTTAGAATATTCCAATTCTTTGATTAAGAAACCGATCGCGTCTTTATGAATCGTTTCCCGTTCCGGAGTTCCGGTGGAATCGAAATAACCTCTGTAATCCAAGGTTACCAGTTCGTATCCGTGGTTTACCATCCAAACAAGACTTGTAAAATGGCTGGTTCTATTTTCTCCGTTTCCGTGAAATTGGATGATGATCCCTTTTGGTTTTTCTTTGGGAATGATTCTCCAAAAATGAATTTCTTCTCCGTCATAGGTTTTGAAACTTTCCTCTTTGAATTGAAATCCAAAAAGATCGGGGCTCCAATACTTTTGATTTGTGGGCTGATAAAATAACGAAGCGCAGGACTCTAAAAAAAGAAATAGGACTAAAAGCACGATTCCTTTAGAAAAAGATCGAAACTGAAACTTGGGCTTCTTCATAATATTTTTGTAATTTTCCTTCCAGTCGAATTTCCGTATTTTGAGAAGAACGATAGCGGATCCCCGGAGTTACTTTATAATCGTCTTTATATCCGTAAATCGAGAATCCGAAATACTGCGCAGACAATCCGAATTTCCAATTTCCGTAAGAACATCCGGTAAAAATCGCGGCTTGCGGGGCGACCAAAAGTCCTTCCGGATAGATGCCGTTCGCTCTTCCTTTGGCGCCTACTTGAAAGGAAAAGGTCCATAAAAACGAACTCCCCGAACCGACGTTGGAAAAAGTATAACCACCCGTGCCTTCCAGATTGAAGTTCGTAACCCGATACGCTTTTTCGTAATTGTCTTTTTCTTTTTGATATTCCGGTTGAATTAGCAAAAGAGGAACCCCTTGATTGGTTGCCAAAAAATACGGAGACGATTTTCGGAAATTAAAGTTCGGTTTGATCATGGAGGAATCCGCGCCGATGTCAAAGAAAAAGGATACGGGAGACGAAATCGGATTGACGGGTGATAGCGATAGAATCTTGACAAAACTTCCTTCTTCGATCGTGGGATTTTTTTGAAAGTCGTATTTTCTGAACACCGCGGAAAAATATTCTATAGTCGAAAATGGAACAAATCCGTTGTCGTAATTTAGAAAATCGTGATATGCAGGACGTATTGCAAATTCCGAATAACCGCCTAACGTAGATTCTCCTCTGCCGATTTTAAATCTCCCGCTTCCGTGTCCTTCTTCAGGCGGAGAAACCATCGGTTTCTGTTCGGGTAAAGGAGGAAAGTTGATTTTACTTCTTTCGATCAAAACGTTTCTATATTTTTGTTCCTGTTCCGGAGTGTATTTTTTTAGGGATTGCCGGTAACGATCGGCATCCAAAATCGCGTCCAGCATAAATGCGTGTCTCTGTCCGTCGCCGGATTCTAAAATATCCTTGAGCTCCAGCTCTCCGTTTAGATATCCGAAAACTTTTTGTTTTTCGTTTTCTTCGAGATGAAATATCTTTTGTTCCAGTTTGGAACTCAAAGAAGGCCGGTATAATTTTTTGCGGATCAATCCTTCCTGTTCCAATACGAGTTTCACGGTGTCCGAAGGGATTGTATATAAATTGAATTTATCTCTGAGTTTTAATTCCGGATTTCCGATTTCTAAAAGGGAAAGGAGATGATACGAACAATTTTCATCGAAAAAAAAGTAATCAAAATAAGTACTGCTCAATTCCCAAACGTGGGATGCGATTCGTTTAGAGGCTTCCGGACTTAGGTTGAGTTCGTATTCCCAGAGATCCCTGCTTTCCATATCGTTGTATTCGTTAATTTTATAATAATATGGAAATATACTAAAATACCCGGGATATCCGCCCGCCAGCCCTTTAAACGTATATGTCAACGCCGAATCATCCGGAGGGCTGCTTGCGGCAAAATTGACCGCGTAGTCCAAAATTTCGGACTGTCCCGCTTCGGATCCGATCTTTAACAGATTGTGACCGAATAGAGATGCCGGGTTGTTTAAGTAAAACGAAGCAAAGATAAGTTTGATCGACGTCGGATTTAAGGCATTGATCCAGTTTTTGTATCTGTCGCAGTTCAATTTCGGCAATAAATTTTTATCAAAATTCAGTTGAGAATCCAACCATCGAAATCGTTCCGGATATTTACACAAAGGATGGAGTTTGGTTTCGTTGATTTCGTCGGGGATCGGGTCTCTAAAAAAAGCACGAATGGTTTCGAGCAGCTCGGCCTTCGGGTCTTTTTTTCCATCCGGAGAAACAAAAAAATCGGCTCCATCGGCTTCGCTTTTAGGTTTTCCAAAAAAACGAGGGTCTCTGTAATGAAGAAGAAGTTTCCAGTAACGAGCTGAATCTAAATTTTTACTCAGTGCGGCATCCTGATACACTTGTATTTGAGCGGATGTTGTCTCTTGAGAAAAAAGAAACCCCGAAGTGAATAAGAGAAGAGATATGATGGATAAAAAAACTTTGATTTGAATCGGTTTCAAAAGTGAGAATAATACTTCCGGCGATTTCTCGCCGGAATAACCTAATTAGATTTTACAAACTTGAGAAAGGATACTGTCTTTGATCACTTCTTGTTTTATCTTGATCAGAAAGTCGGAAGGATCCTCGGAACTAAACAAGGAAGCGTGATTCTGTTTTGTAAAGTCTGCGAGAACTTTCGTGTCCTTGCAGTGGAGTAAACTTGCAAACGTTTCCAGTTTTTCTCCCTTACCTTGAGCGGACTCAAGAGCGAGCGAATTGTAATTCAGGTGAACAAAAATTTCCTGTTCTTTGTCCTTATGCGTCACTCCATCCGTTTTGCAATTCAAGGTTCCGGTTGTGATTCCTAAAAGTTGATTCCCGGAAAATCCGTTTATGGTGGCTGCAATTACTTGATGAACCACTTTGTTTTCGGTGATCACTACGGATCCGATTCCGCAACCGGCCGCGCCGTAAGCATGAACCTGGCTGGTGATCAAAAGAGGGAGTAAGGTCAATGAAATTGCGATTGATTTAAAAAGTGTTTTCATATTCTGAATTCCCCTTAGATTTTACAAGCTGCGGACAATACCGAGTCTTGTACGATTTCTTCTTTTACGCTATTCAACATAGAGTAAGGAGTCGGATTACCAGAAAAGAATTTCGAATAATTCGTTTGAGTCAATTGAGAAAAACGATCGGTCTGATCAATCGGACAACCCAACAAGGAGGAAAGAGCCGAAAGTTTTTCTCCCTTTCCGATTGCGATCTCCTGCTCCAAAGCGCCAAAGTTGACCGCGACAAAAACTTCCTGGATTTTGTCTTGTTTTACCAAACCATCCGTTTTACAATTGGAGGTCCCGATCGTAATTCCGACGGTTTGTACTCCGGTTGCATTTAAAGTAACCGCAAGAAGTTGCATTACCATCTTGTTCTCTTTGATGATTAATGAACCAAGTCCGCATCCGGCTACGTGATAATCCGCGCTAAAAGCAGGGGTTGTGGACAAGGTTAAAAACAGGAGAAAAACACAGGTCGAAATTTTAATGAATATTTTTTTCATTCCTAACTCCTTTATATTGCGAATCAGTATAAGCAGAATAAAATCGATGTCAATTGTTTTCCGAATCAAATAAAAACCCGAAATGTTCCTTTTTTGCTTTCAATTGCATTTTTCAAGAAAGTTTATAATTTGGTATTCTCTCTTTTGTATCTTTGTAACAATCTCCGGATCGATCCATCCGGGCGGTCCTGTATAAAAAAATCTTACGCCGTTTTTCGCATCTCGGAATCAAACACGCTTTAGGCGGATATTTTTTTGAATCACAATTTATCCTAACGTTTCTTTGTTTTTACGGATTATAAAATTTTGATAAAACAAATTTTCGAAAACGGGGAAGTAAAATAAGAGTGTTACGGAACGAGCTGATTTTTCTCCGAAAGAAAGGCGGATTCTTCCGGATCGAGGGCAAAGGGCGACACCACTTGGGATAGGTCCTCGTCTTCTTGTTGTTTTCTGATCTTTCCAAAGAAAATTTTCCATTCTTCAGACCTTTGGTCGGAACTGCGGCTTGGTTTTTTTTGCAAAAAGAAAAGGGAGAAAAGTAGTAATTCGCGGTTGTAACCGGTTTGTTTGAGTTTGGAATCTAAAAAATCTTCGTTTAACTCGCGTTTGGTTTCAATGATTTCCTGGAGAATTTCGATCGCTTGGATATCGGAGACGGATCCTTGTTGTCTGTAAATTCTATGGAGCGGATATAGAATCTCTTTTTCCGCTCTTCCATTCTTCTTAAGGCTGAGATAAAAGGCCCTTCTGGATAAGGCCAGCGCGTCGTTAAATCTTCGGTTCTGTAAAAACTCCAATCCGGATTCGTATGCATAAATCGGTTCTTCGCGAAAGATCGCGGCACGATTTAACAAAGCCTGTTCCAAAAAAGGAGATCGTTTTTTCTTCAGGGATAAGAGTAGAATTCGGTGTAAATATGCATTTTCCGGAAAGTAGAGGAGATACTTTTTACATTTGGCGATCGATTCGTCGATTTTTCCGGATTCGTAGGAAGAATCTACTTCCGCTTCGATCGCGGAAAGATCGTTTTTGTAGGGATTGCTTTCTCGGATCCAGCGCAGGGTTTCTTCGTAATAAGGAAGATTTCCCAATCGGGAACTCAAAACGAGGGCCTTGTATCTGAGTTCCGGGTTTTCTCCGTTCTGTGATAAACTGAGTCGGGTAAATCGGAAGGCCTTATCCGGTTTTCTCAATTCTTCGTATCCGACGACGATTTCGGTCATTAGCCCGTAGTTAGTCGGTTCTACGACGATACTTTTCTCAAAACTCTCCAAAGCGGTCGTTAGATCTCCTTTGCCGATCCAGGCTCTTCCTTCGATTTCGTAATACACACCGCTTCGTTTGTTTCCAAGAGAATCCGCGATCTCCAACTTCTGGAGGGCTTGGTCGTAACGAAGTCGTCCCAATTCTTCACGGGCCTGGCGGAGCAGCTCTTCGTAAGAAAAGGTTGAATTCCCATAGAGAGTTGAATAACCTGTGCAAAGTACAAAAAAGAAACAAGTGGATAGCAGTCTCCCAGCTAGTTTGTCAGGTAGAATTCTTCCCATCTTTTTAAACATCGGAACATTGAAAAAAAACAAGAGGTTTCACTGAATGAATTCAGTTACGATTATTATCGCCATGTCCATTTTGGCGATCGTTACTGCGGTAGTCTATGCTCTGAAGGTTCTCCGCATTCGAGTCGGCGTCCCGGGTAGTAACGATAAAGAGACTCAAAAACTCATCGAAATATCATCCGCCATCTCCGAAGGAGCTATGGCCTTCCTCGTTCGGGAATACAAGGTGATTTCCGTATTCATCGCCTTTATGGCGGTCCTGATCGTTCTCCTTTTGGACAATCCTGTCACAGAAGGGTTCAATGACGGAATTCACACCGCGATTGCGTTCGTTTCCGGAGCAGTAATTTCCTGTCTTTGCGGTTTTATCGGAATGAAGATCGCAACCGCAGGGAACGTAAGAACCGCGGAAGCGGCGAAAATTTCCATCTCTAAGGCGTTTCGGGTCGCGTTTGATTCCGGAGCGGTGATGGGATTTGGTCTCGTGGGTCTTGCGATCCTCGGAATGATCGTACTATTTCTCATTTTTACGGGAATGCATCCTGAAATCGAAAAACACTTTCTCATGGAATCTCTGGCCGGTTTCGGTTTAGGCGGTTCGGCAGTCGCTCTTTTCGGAAGAGTGGGTGGGGGAATTTACACCAAGGCAGCGGACGTCGGAGCCGACTTGGTGGGAAAAGTGGAAAAGGGAATTCCGGAGGATGATCCGAGAAACCCAGCAACGATTGCGGATAACGTGGGAGACAACGTGGGTGACGTGGCCGGTATGGGCGCGGATCTTTTCGGTTCCTGCGCGGAAGCGACCTGTGCGGCTCTTGTGATCGGAGCGACCGCTTCGGCGCTTTCCGGATCGGTGGACGCTCTTTTGTATCCTCTTTTGATTTCCGCTTTCGGAATCCCGGCTTCTCTTTTGACCAGCTTTCTTGCCAGAGTCAAAGAAGGCGGAAACGTAGAAACCACACTGAAAATTCAGCTTTGGGTTTCGACCATTCTCGTTGCGGGCATCATGTATTTCGTAACCAACACTTTTATGGTGGATTCGTTTGAAATCGCAGGAAAGACGATCACAAAATGGGATGTTTATATTTCCATGCTCGTGGGACTTTTTTCAGGAATGTTTATAGGAATCGTGACAGAGTATTACACTTCTCATTCTTACAAACCCGTAAGAGAAGTTGCCGAGGCTTCCAACACCGGAGCAGCGACAAACATCATCTACGGATTGTCTTTGGGATATCATTCCTCCGTGATCCCGGTGATTCTTCTGGTGATCACGATTGTGACCGCGAACATTCTCGCTGGAATGTATGGAATCGCGATCGCCGCTCTTGGGATGATTTCCACGATCGCAGTAGGTCTTACGATCGACGCGTATGGCCCCGTTGCAGATAACGCAGGTGGAATCGCGGAAATGGCGGAGCTTGGAAAAGAAGTTCGTGATAGAACCGATACTCTTGACGCGGCCGGAAATACCACTGCAGCGATCGGAAAGGGTTTTGCGATCGGATCCGCTGCCCTGACTTCCCTCGCGCTTTTTGCGGCTTTTATCACAAGAACCCATACTTCCAGTCTGGAAATTTTGAACCCTGAAGTTTTCGGCGGATTGATGTTTGGTGCGATGTTGCCTTTCTTGTTTACCGCGATGACGATGAAATCCGTGGGTAAGGCAGCCGTGGACATGGTGGAAGAAGTTCGGAAACAGTTTCGTGAAATTCCGGGAATTATGGAAGGAAAGAATAAACCCGACTACAAACGTTGTGTAGACATTTCTACGACCGCAGCTTTGAGAGAGATGATTCTTCCCGGTTTGCTCGTTCTTTTGACTCCGATCGTTGTCGGTTATCTTTTCGGAGTTAAATCTCTCGCAGGAGTTCTTGCGGGCGCTCTGGTTGCCGGTGTGGTTCTTGCGATCTCCGCGGCAAACTCGGGCGGCGGATGGGACAACGCGAAAAAATACATCGAGAAAAAAGCCGGTGGTAAAGGATCCGATCAACACAAGGCGGCAGTAGTCGGTGATACCGTCGGAGATCCGTTCAAGGACACGTCCGGACCGTCGATCAACATTCTCATCAAGTTGATGGCGATCACAAGCCTCGTATTTGCGGAATTTTTTGTGCAACATGGCGGATTGCTTTTGAGAGTTTTCCAGTAAGAATTCGAATTCAGAATCGGTTTCTGATTTCTGAAAAGCCCTTTTCGCACGGTTGCGAGAAGGGCTTTTTTATTGGATAAAGCCAGAGTTCTTGCGAAGTTTCGCTTGTAACGTCGTCGCGTTGAAACGAGCCTAAACTACTTTTTTGAAATAATGAATGGCTCCAAATTCTTTCTTTTTCTTTAACATTTCCTCTTCCAGATCGTAGTCATTTTGGAGACCTAACCAAAATTGAGGAGTCGTGCCGAAAAATTTGGAAAATCGGATTGCAGTATCCGCAGTGATGCTACGCTTTTTTTTGATAATTTGACTGATTCGGGTTTGTGGAATGTTTGTTTCCTTTGCCAATCGATACGCGGAGATTTCTAAAGGAACTAGAAATTCCTCCTCCAATACGGATCCTGGATGTATGTTGGGAATGCGTTTCATAAAAATTCCACCTAAGAATGATAATCTACGATTTCGACGTTCAATGCGTTTCTACCGGACCAAAGAAAACAAATACGCCATTGATCATTAATTCGAATGCTATATTGACCTTTTCGATTTCCTTTGAGAAATTCTAATCGATTACCGGGAGGCGATCGAAGATCATCGATCGAAAATGCGTTATTCAGCATCCTCAATTTTTTTCTTCCCTGTGTTTTGAATTACAACGGGTAGCTTTTTGCCATACTCACCGCTCCAAATTTTTTCGGTTTCGGGGGAGGCGAAGTTCGCTATCACTTACTAAACGCGTTAGTATCGTCAAGCGTTATTGTTTTAAAGTGGTAAAAAGTAAAGTCTGTTTTGCAGTAAAATACGGTGGACATTTTCGTTTGAAATCAGTCCGAAAATTTCTTTCTCTCTTGCAAATCTCGGAAAGAAATTATTTTTAATCGATATGAAACTTCGTTCGATTTTCGTATCCACAATATTTTCCGTTCTCTATGCGACTTTTGTACAATACATCATCCGAATTGAATCCTTAAAAAGTTTCGGAATCACGATGGCTTACGGAGGAGTGTTTGTGCTTCCGTTTTGTATCGGACTGATTTCCGTGTATTGGTCCGAAAAGGAAAAGCCGCATTCGATGTTCTTTCATATTTTTTTTCCGTGGCTGCCGACGACGATTTCCATGTTCTTTTCGTTTCTTGTGAATTGGGAAGGGATGATTTGTTTGATCATGGGTTTACCGATTTATCTGGCTTTGGCAAGTGTCGGAGGAATTGCGGTCGGAATCTGGTTTTATATTTTCCCGGAGAACCGAATCAATCTCTTGGGGGTTTTCGGAATTCTCTCTTTGCCTCTTGTTTCCGGGTATTTGGAATCTCTTTGGCAACTGCCGAACGAGATCCGATTTGTGGAAACGAGGATCGAGGTGAATGCGACTCCGGAAACGATTTGGAAAAACGTCGTCCGAATTCCTCAATTGGAAAAAACGGAGGATGGATTTTTTTACAAGATCGGATTTCCGAGACCGATCGAAGCGACTCTTTCGCACGAAGGTATCGGAGGCATTCGAGAAGCAAGATTCGAGAAAGGCCTTCTTTTTTACGAAACGATCACGGAATGGAATCCGTATCGGAGACTGAAGTTCGAGATCCAAGCGGATCCGAATTTGACTCCGTTGACTACGTTAGACGATCATGTCGTTCCCGGGGGGATTTATTTCGACGCATTACAAGGGGAATATGAATTGGAATATTCCGAAAAGCAGAACCCGAATCGGAAACAAAAAGTGACCCTTTATTTGAAAAGTAAATATCGACTTTCCACTCACTTTAACTTTTACGCGTCGCTTTGGGGGGATTTTTTGATGAGAGACATTCAAAATACGATTCTTAAAATCCTCAAAAGAAGAATGGAACACTCTTGAGTCGATCTAAACGTCGGGCATCTTTTTGTCTTTTGTTTGTCGAAAGGGATAAAAAATCGAACAAAAAACAATGGAGTTTGAATGTAATTTGACTTTTCCGTAAAACCCGTTTAGAACGGACTTAAGTCCGGCTAAAAAGTCTTTCACAGCGAAATATTTGTTATATAACTGATATTCAAAAAACATTACAAATTCAAAATTTCTTCATACAATCGTTCAGCTGCGCCTCTGCCTTTGCGGACGAACTCGAAATTTTGTTTTCGAATGTTTGCAAGTTCTGCAGAAGGGAGATTCAAAATTCTTAAAATATCTTCCGGTTGGGTGACGATAAACAACCCCTTGGTCTGATTTAATATCATTGCCTCGGGAGAATTGGAGATCCTAGGGCCAGTCATCAAGGGCAGTCCGAAGGTCGCCGGTTCGAGAACGTTATGCACCCTGTTATGAAGTGCGCCGCCTACGTAGGCAAAATCCGCGGCTTGATAAGCGAACGCTAAAATTCCCAAAACGTCGAAAATGATCGTCTGCGCCCTCATTTGTTCATACGGAGTGGAAGTCCAGGTCTGGTATTCCATCTTTGCTTCTTGGAGTCTGTGTTCGATCGCGATGATTCGATCCGGAGACGTTTTGTGTGGAAAGATCCAAAACGCAAGTTCGTTTAACAAATCCGGCTGTTGTGTTTTTGCGAGTTTGTAAAAGGAAACGATCAATTCCTCGCAGGGTTCGTATGTAGATGCAAATAGTATAATTTTCGAATACGAATAATTTTTAGGTTTTGAAAATTCTTTTTTTGTATCCTCGATTCGTTTTAGAACGGTATCAAATCTTGTGTCACCGAGAACTTTGACCGGAATTCTTTCCGGAACCAAGGAACGAAAGGATTCGTAAAAGGTTTCGTGAGAAGGATAGATTCCGCTCAGATTTTGAAACACCTCCTTCGTCAAACCTCCCAAAATTCCTTTTTTACGACTTCCTATGACTGCGGAACCCAACACTACTTTGGTTCCATTTTTTTTTGCGGAGAGGATGAGATTTGGCCAAGTATCCCAGGCCATCAATACCAGAACCTTTGGGTGGAAGTGTTTGAAAATCCAGTTGTATGCAAATGGAGTATCAATCGGAAGTCGAAAGGTTTCATCCGCAGGAAAAGCCTCGAGTTGAGAATCCCGGACGCTATCCGAAAACACGGATTGTAAAAGAAAGGTTTGGGAATTTTTTTTTCTAAATTCCAGAGCCAAAGCTCGGCATTGATCCAATTCTCCCACCGATGCAGCGTGCAGCCAGATCACTTTTTTTCCTTCGAAGTTCTGAGTTTTGGAAAGAATTCGATGTTTGTCCAGTCTGCGTTTTTTGAAAAAATCCCGAGCACTCGGAAATAAGAGAGAAATCGGGAGAATCAAGATGAGAAGAAAGATCGTCAGGATTTGATAGAGAAAAATCATTGGTTTATGAGCGGAGTTTTATTTGCCTTTGATCTGATGGATACGTTAATCAAAGATCCCTTTTATTCTGCACTCTATAAAATACTTCCCGTCGAATCGAGAGAAAAATTTATTCAGGGAAGAGAAAGAAACGCATTTATCGAATTTGAAAAAGGCCAAATCGAAGAAGATGAATTTTTCGAACGATTTTACTTACCCGAATTCCGAAACGGCGATCTGCCGGATCCTCGTAAGATCAAGGAAGTGATGTTTACAAAGGTTCGATTGATTTCCGAAACCGTGAGAATCGTAAAACTACTCAAGGCGAACGGAAACACGATCGTTCTCGCGAGCAATTATTCGGTTTGGTATCGGGAATTGGAGAAATTTCCGGAGATGCAGGAGGTTTTTTCCCAATTCGACCAGCTTTACTTTTCCTGCGAGCTCGGAGCCCGTAAACCAGCGGAGGAATACTTTCAGTGGATTCAGACCGATTTTCCGGATAAACGTTATGTTCTGATCGATGACAACGCGACTAACGTGGAAGCCGCGGGTTATATGGGATGGGATACGTTTCGATTTAATTCGAAAACCGCGTCGGAATTGGGAGAATTTTTTAAAACCCAGTACCCCAATTATCTTTGATTTCCGCTCCCGGATACGATTCGTCTCTTGTGTCTACGAGGATTCCCATTCGATCCAAGTAGAATACAAATTCCCCCTTTTTTTGAAACGGGCCGGGGATGAGCCGAATCGCCGCGATCTCAAAGGGATATCTCAAATTCCGATTGAGTTTTACGTTTCGACCCGGAATTTCCAGCTTCTTCTCCATCCGCTTCCAGCCGTCAAAGGTCAGATCCCCAAGTTCGACGATGATCTCCTTGGATCTGTGTTGATGAAGCACCAATTCGATCTTAGCGTTTTGGGAAGAGGAATACATCCAGAAAAAAATACGGGTCGGGATTCCGATCGGAAGCCGAATCTTTTCCTTGGGACGGATTTCCAAGTGCGAGTGTTTCGGATTTTCAAAAAAGGTTTGAATCATCATCGAACGATAGTCGTTGGCCGGGGTTAGATCCGGATAAAATTCCCGTTCCTTTAAATAGGCCTCGTTGGAGGGAATCTGAGAATTGAATCGGATTTCGTTTAAGAAAGAAATTCCCCGATAGATTTCCCAGGGTCTTTCTCCGTCGAAAGAGTCGACAAGAAAAAGATTGTATTGCTTCCAGTCTGCCAGTATCTTCTCTAAAATCAGAACCCGGCTCGCCTCGTCTTCGTCTCTTTTCACGGGAGCGGAGGACAGATCGGTCGGTCCATAAAGGAGTCCCCAAAGACAGATCGTTAGGAAAGTATGGTTCGAAAGAAAACCTTTCACAGGATTCTATTCGGAGAAAATGAGACTTAAAAACAGATACTTATCCTCTTTTCCTTTCCCTTTATGCGGGAAAAAACCGATATTCTAAAAAGGTACACCCATGAGACGAGACCAGTTGAAAATCATACTTTCCGGCATCTTAGTTTTACTTTTAGGATCCTTGCTCGTTTACAGCTATCTATTTCGAGAGGACATTTCCAAATTCTTAAAAAAGAAGGAAGGCGAAGAAGTCTCGAACAATTCCAAAACGGATCGAGTGATTTTGAGTCCGGAGATGAATTCCGAACCTCCGATTTCTCCAAACGATTTGAATACGCTTCCCACGGAGGAAAAAAAATCCCCTTCGATGAACGATCCGCTCGATTCGGAAAAGAATACAACTCCTTCTCGGGAAAACAGGAACCTCAAAGAAGAATGGCCTGAGGACAAAAAATCAAAAACAACCGTCAAGACCGAGTCCGAAAAACTTCCGGAAGAAAAATGGACTCCTCCGAAAGACGAGAATTCAACGTATCGTGACGAGGAACCCAAAAAGGAAAGAATCAAGGAAGAGAACGGTGACTGGGAAAACAGAGCCGATAAAAAATATCATTCGAAAAAAAAGTTTCGTCTCAAAAAGCATTCATCAAACAAAACGGGAAAAAGAATTCGTTCTCTGGAAACCAGAGTCAATCGTCTGGAAAAAAAATTAGGAATTTCTCATCCTAAGAAAAAACACAAATCCAAGAAAATGAGCTCCAAGCGGAATCTCGAAAAGAGGGTCGAAACCTTGGAAAGAGAAATGAAAAAACTGAAATCAAAAGAGTGATCATGGGGATCCGAGATCGTTTTTTAGAAATCCAAGAAGAGCTCAAATCACTCAGACCGGAAAATCCTCCGGTCCTCATCGCCGTTTCCAAGTTCCAGCCCCTTGAAAAAATAAAAGAAGCCGTGAACGCCGGGGTGATTCATTTCGGTGAAAATAGAATCCAAGAAGGTTTGGAAAAATTTGCGGAATGGATCGCAAACGAAAACTCAAATCTTGTCCTGCATCATATCGGACCGGTTCAGAGTGGAACTTTTCGTAAACTGTTTTTAGGATATTCCCACACGCACGGAGTCGGAGGGGAAGGAAGCGTTTTTGAACTTTTGAGCCGCGCCGAAAAGGAACAAAAACAAATCGGATATTTTTTACAAGCCAACCTGACTCGCGAGGATACAAAACACGGGTTTGAAAAAAAAGAACTGATCTCCCTATTGGAAAAAAAAGAAATGCTCTCCAACACATTCTGCAAATTGGAAGGATTGATGGTTATGGGGCCTTCGGACGGAGATCCGTTCAAAACCAGAGAAACGTTTAGAGAACTTTCCAAAATCAGAAAAGAATATTTACCGGAAGGAAAACTATCCATGGGAATGTCCGGCGACTACAGAATTGCAATCGAAGAAGGAAGTGATTTTGTAAGAATCGGAAGCGCCATCTTCGGAGAAAGGAATTGATCATGAAACATACGATTGGAATCGCAGGTTGTGGAAATATGGGAGGGGCGATTTATCTTTCTCTGAAAAAACGTTATCCGACACAGGTTTTGGGATATGATCCGTATCTTACCGCGAGTAAAAAAATAGAACTTGTATCTTCTTGGGAAGAATTTTCTTCCAGGTCGGATCTGATCGTGGTTTGTGTAAAACCCGGAAAAGTGATCGAGCTGCTCAAACAGATTTCTGATAAAAAAAATATCATATCGGTCGCGGCGGGGATCGGAACGGAAACGATAAAAAACAATCTTCCTCCCGGGTCCAAGGTTGTGAGAGTGATGCCCAATTTACCGTTGTTAGTCGGACAGGGAGCCATTGGATATTACGGAGATCGGGAGTTGTATGAAACCGTCCTAGAAGTATTTCATTCTTTGGGACATACGGTTGCGCTCGGTTCGGAATCCTTGATCGACGCTGTCACGGGACTTTCGGGTTCCGGACCCGCTTATGTTTTTAAATTTATCCAGGCACTGGCCGAAGGCGGAGTGGTTTCCGGACTCGGATACCAGGAGGCGTTGGATCTTAGCATTCAAACCGTGCTGGGAGCGGCGGAACTTCTTCAAAAAGAAAGAAAGAAAAATCCGGAGACTCACCCTGAAGTGTGGAAAAATAAGGTGACCTCTCCCGGTGGGACAACGATCGCAGGACTGGTCGAGTTGGAAAAAGGCGGTTTTGCAAATTCAATTTTGGAGGCCGTAAAAGCGGCGACAAAACGGTCTCAAGAATTGGGAAATGAGTATCCTGTTTGATACGATGTTTTTATGCGGATTCCTTTGAGAACAATTTTGGCTGTGGATTCGGGGCTTTTGCTTTTTTGTCAATAGTGCTTTTGGATTAATTTGGGTAGCAGAATGGGATTAACAAAAGAGCGAGAGTCAAGATTCATATTCGAAATGAGAAAAAGGATTCAAACTTTTCCTCAAATCAAGTTATTAAGGGAAAGCAAAGGACTTCGGATTAAAATTTATCTTGAAAAGATAGAGGGAAGAATTAAAACACTAGCGCGGACAGGATTCGAACCTATGACCTTTGGGTTATGAGCCCAACGAGCTACCAGCTGCTCCACCGCGCGGTGTGTTAGAGTCAGTATCTGTATTAAAGCCTTGAAAGCAAGAATAAAACAGTAAAAAGATTTGATTTTTAAAGAAAAAATGGTTCTGATAGCCTCTGAATAGAGAATCGACTTAGAATGAAAAAGCACACCGGGTATAACCTTGGTAATGAATTGGAAAAGGCTCCTTTAGTATCTATACAGGCCGGAGAACCACCCGTTTGATCAGTAAAGAAAATGATCCCTTGATGATAGAGTATCTCGAAAAGAAAATCTATGATCAAAAGCAGTTATTAGAAATCAGTAAAGCGCTTAATTCTACATTAGATTATAAATATCTAATGGATGCAATTTTAAACATCTGTCTCGCACAGTTGCAAACTTTACAAGCGGCGATTTACGTAAGCCCGGAAGCCGATTCGGATTTTTTCGAATTGGACCCGAGTTATAAAGGTTTTGATCTTTCCGAAAACGAAAAGTCGTTTCGGATCAAGACGGACGCTCCTTTGATTCAGTTTCTCGAAACAAGAATGAAAGCGATGACCGTAAATCAGATCGAAGAGAGCATGGGGCGATCCGTGACCGAGATCGATTTCCTAAGGGGAATCGGGGCCGATCTGATCATTCCCTTGAACGCAAAGGGAAAGGTGAACGGTCTTTTGGTTCTCGGAGAAAAGATGACGATGAGCGAGGTTCAGGAGGAGGATCGTGATTTTTTAACGACCCTTTCTACGCTTGCGGGGATCGCGGTCGAGAATTCCAGGCTCTACGAACTTGCGACAGTGGATATGATGACCGGACTCAAGGTGCATCACTATTTCCAGACAAAACTCAAGGAAGAGATGGATCGTTGCAGAAAGAAAAAGTCACATCTCACACTTTTATTTACGGATGTGGATAACTTTAAAAAGTTTAATGATACTCACGGCCACCAAGCGGGAGATCAGGTTTTGACTGAAGTAGCGAGACAATTGATTCGAAACGCGGGAAAACACGATACACCCGCTCGTTACGGCGGAGAAGAATTCTGCCTCGTAATGCCCGGAGCCGATCTTGAAAGAGGTTATGAAATGGGGGAAAAGATTCGGAAAGCGGTGGAAGCGAGTTTTGTAAAAAACCCGAATGGCGGACCGGATTTAAAGGTGACCCTTTCCGTGGGAGTTTCCGAGTTTTGGCCAAAAGATAAGAACAATCGGGATCTGATTGAAAGAGCGGATAAGGCTCTTTATACTGCGAAACATTCGGGAAAAAATAAGACCGTTTGTTACAAAGAGAATTAGATTTCCTTTTCTTTTTTCAAAATCTGCCGATCAGTACAGTATGGAAAAGAATCTCCTGCTGTACCAAGTTTCTCTGACTCAAATTGAAGAGAACGAACTCACAAAACGGATCCAGGATCGCGCACTTGGGAAAGAAAAATTTGATTTTTCCCCATATTCGTGTTTCATAGAATACAAACCAGCGGACCCGGTGACCGGAATTCAATACAGGGACTGCGTGATCGATTACACACGATGTTCCAATCAAAAATGTATCAAAAAACTGCTCTGAGAATTTTTCTTTCTTTTGCAGTAATCTTTTTTCTTTGTTGTTCTTTGATTCCGTCACAAGCCCGGATCACTTCCGTATCAGGGGGAATCGAAATCGTTCTTCCGTTTCATGAAAAAAACGGATTTCGTTTTATCCAACTCTCGTTAAGTCCGGAAGAAAAACCGCTTCGTTTTCTCGTAGATACAGGATCCAGATTCTCTTTTTTGGATGAAAGGTATTTCAGCGAACAGGATTCCAAACGAAGAATCGCGGTGACTTACCCTGGAGGAAAGGACGATTCGTATCGAAGGGTCAGAACGATTCAGCTTTTTTCAAAATCCCATTCTATCTTTAAAAATCTCATGGTCCATTCTCATACGTTTTCGGGTAATCTGGAGCTTGACGGAATCATAGGTATGGACGCACTCTATGAGAAAATCATAATTTTAGAATATCCTAATCAAATTCGATTTTTGGAATCGCCCAACGGGGAATTTTCGGAAACGATGCTTGCCGGTTTTCCAGGATTAGCGCAAAATACGGAACCGCTCCAGTTTTTTTCCGGACATCCGGTCTTGGAGATGAACTTTGGAACGGAGGAAAGGCCGATTCTTCTAATGGATACCGGCGCTGATTTGAGTCTTTTGGAATTACAAAAACCTGCGCCTGGATTTGTGGACGAAACCTGGTTGAGTCGACCGGTGCAGATTTTAAATTTTCAGGGTAAGGTTTTGAACGTAAGAACCCTTTTTGTTCGTAAACTTTGTGTAGTCGCAACGTCCAATTGTGTAGAAAATCTCGAAATCCTGCCTTCCGGTTTACCCGTTGACTTTTCAGGTGCTGCTTCCGGGGTCCGGATCCAGGGAATTCTGGGTGTAAACTGGCTGAATGAGCATAGAATTCTTTTGGACATGAAACGGAGTCTTATAGGTATAGTAGGGAAAGACGGCGGGAAGTAAGATGAGCAAGGGAAAAATCATAGTAGCCATGAGCGGCGGGGTGGACAGCGCCGTGACCGCGGGACTTCTCATGGAAGAAGGCTACGAGGTGATCGGAGTCAATCTCAGAACCTGGGAATACGAGGCCCCCGCCTGCGATACGACCAAAAAATCCTGTTGTTCTCCCGAAGACATTCGGGACGCGAGAGACGTGGGGCTCTCACTCAAGATTCCGTTTTACGTGGTAAAGATGGAAAAGGTATTTCAGGAGAAGGTCATCGATCGATTTATTGACGATTATCAACACGGAAAAACTCCGAACCCTTGTGTGGAATGCAATACTTTCGTAAAGTTCGGAGCGCTTTTTGAAAAAGCAAAAGCCCTCGGTATCGACAGGATCGCGACCGGTCATTACGCTCGAATTGCCCAAAACGGAGAACGTTACGCGATCGCGAACGGACTCGACATGGGTAAAAATCAGGCTTATTATTTATACGGACTCTCTCAGGAAAATCTTAAAAACGTAATTTTTCCCCTTGGCGAAATGACAAAGCCCGAGGTGAGAGAGATTGCAAGAAGAATGGGGTTGCCCGTCGCGGAGAAAGCGGAATCTCAAGAGATTTGTTTTATTCCGGAGAACGATTACAGAAAATTCTTAGAAAAGAAAAACGTGGAATTCACTCCTGGATTTTTTAAACTTAGAGACGGGAGAATCATCGGCAAACACAAGGGAAGGGAAAACTTTACGATCGGTCAGAGAAAGGGGCTCGGGATCGCTTGGAAGAATCCTCTCTACGTCATAGCGATTGAAGATGACGGATCCGTAATATTAGGAGAAGAGAATGAAACTTATACGGGAGCATTCTCCGTAATCGATTACAACTATCAAGGGCTCGCTCCTTTGGAAGAAGGCGAATCCCTCGAGTGTCGAGTTCAGGTCCGTTACAGACATACTCCGATCCGTTGCAAAATTACCAGAATCGGGGACGATCTCGTAGTCAATCCTATCGAAGACGTACGCGGAGTTACGCCGGGACAATCGGCTGTGTTTTACCCTTTGGATTCCGACTATCTGTTATTAGGTGGAATTATCCGGAAAGGAAGCATTGAAATGCAGATCCGGGAACTCGAACCCGCAGTCGCTCTTCAGAATTAGTAAGGAAGAATTCTCTTTTGTCCGTAAATCATAAAATTACCGGAAAAACCATATTGATCGTGGGGGGAGGGCTGCTCCAGGTCCCCATCATTCAAACCGCTAGAATGATGAAACTCACCACGGTCGTTGCCGACATGAACGGTGGCGCACCCGGTATGAAGGTCTGTGATATTCCGATGGTAATGAGTACGAAGGATATCGAGGGAATGGTGCGAGAATCTAAAAAGCTTGCGACCAAGATAAAGATCGACGGAGTGATCACCGCAGGAACCGACGCGAGTATGACCGTGGCTGCGGTTGCAAATGCACTCGATCTTCCCGGGATTCGTTACGTGGATGCGGAAGCGGCTTCCAATAAGGTAAAGATGCGCGAGCGTCTCAAAAAAGCGGGAATTCCTTTGCCCGGATTCGCACCCGTTTGGAGTTTATCCGATACCAGAGACGCATTAGAATTTTTGAAATTTCCATTGGTTATGAAACCCGCGGACAATATGGGCGCTCGCGGTGTGATCAAGGTTGAAAATAGAGAAGAGTTGCAAGCCGCGTTCAAACACGCAAAAAAATATTCTCCCACCGGGGAGATGATTCTCGAAGAATATATGCCCGGTCCGGAAGTCTCGGTCGATGCGCTCACTTGGAACGGAAATTTTGTGATTACAGGAATCGGGGATCGAATCATAGAAAGAGAACCGTTTTTTATCGAGATGGGTCACAATATGCCTTCTGCTTTAAGTCCTTCCGTTTTGAAAGAGGTGGAAGACGTGATGTTCCGAAGTATGAAGGCACTCGGAATCACACTGGGAGCGGGAAAGGGCGATATCAAGGTAACACCGGACGGAGTCAAGGTGGGAGAAATCGCAGCGAGACTTTCGGGCGGTTTTATGTCCGCGTTTACGTTTCCGCTTTCTTCGGGAATCAACTTAAACCGCGCCGCGATTCTGATCGCATTGGGGGAAGAGCCGGACAATCTCACTCCGACTGTGCAAAGAGTTTCCATCGAACGTTGTCTTTTGGCTCCGAGAGGAAAGTTACTCGCCATCGACGGGATCGAAGACGCTCGTAAGATCGACGGGGTCAATGATCTTTTCTTTATGAACAAGATCGGTGATATCATCCACGAACCGACGAATAACATCGAAAAAACGGCGCACGTCATCATTAGCGCCGATACGTTGCAAAACGCGGAATCCGTTTTTGAAACCGTAAAAAACACAATCCGGTTTACCAGCGACGAACTCTATTCCATCTCCGAAAAAGAAATTCAGCAAAACGCAAGAGCGCGTTTTGGAAAAGAAGTCTGTTGGGTTTGTAAGGTTTGCGATGGAACCGACTGTGCTTCTGGGGTTCCCGGTATGGGTGGTTTGGGAAGGATGCTTACGTTCCAGGACAATATCAGCGCGCTTCAGGAATATTCGATTCTTCCAAAATACATCAGAGAACACACTCGGGCAAATGTAGAGACAACATTTTTAGGTAAAACTTTAAAAACACCTTTGATGGCGGCTCCTATGACGGGTGCGGTTACCAATATGAACGGGGCCATGGACGAGTTTACGTTTGCTGCCACGCTTTTGGAAGGTTGTCAGACTTCAGGCACCTTGGCGTGGTTAGGTGACGGGGCCAGTCCGGATAAGTATATGATTATGCTCGAAGCGGTTCGGAAAACAAAGGCGGACGCTATTCTTATCTGCAAACCGAGAGAAGACGAAGGGCTTTTAAAAGAACGATTTCAAGAATCGAAAAACGCCGGTTTATTTGCGATCGGAATGGATGTGGACGCGGTTAACTTTAAGACGATGGCTCTGAAAAATATTTCTTCCGTGACAAGAAACGTTTCCAAACTTGGTGCGATCCGTTCTCTTACCAAACTTCCTTTTATCGTTAAGGGAATTATGACTCCGGAGGATGCGCTTCTTGCCATCGACGCCGGAGCGGATTGTATCGTTGTCTCCAATCACGGCGGAAGGGTTCTGGATGATATGCCGGGAACGGCAAGGGTTCTTTCCGGAATTCGAAATGCGGTGGGAGATAGAATTTCGATCGCAGTGGACGGAGGGGTTCGCAGTGGGATGGACGTCTTTAAGATGCTTGCTCTGGGCGCGAACACGGTTCTTACGGGGCGACCGATGGCGATTTTCGCGGTAGGCGGGGGTGTATCCGGGGTTCGATTTTTAATTTCTCAATATACGGAGCAGCTTCTGCAGTCCATGAACGTCACCGGTGTGGAAAATTTAAAAGGAATCCGTATGGACCTGCTCTTTCGGAAAAAAAACGACGACGAAAATTCCCAATCTAAATGAGAAAATCGTTTTACTAACTCAGCTTTTCCGATTCAATATTCAAACCGTAACGGCCGCCAAAAAGGCGGATTTTAAAAAAATAGATCTCAACCAAACTCATGGATAAACTCATCAATGACCCGGAAGGGATTCACAAGATTTTACTTTCTCTTTTTACAAAATTACCCGTAGTAATCCTAATCAAAAACAGACCCTTGCCAGTGCGCGTAGTGGGTCTCAAGGACGCTACTCGGATCGTTGTAATCCTTCCATCCGGAATGGCTCCCGAACCGATTCGAAAACTTTATCTTGTTCACAACAATCATCGATTTGCGGCAACGTTTGCGGCTGAAATGCACAACCCTTCCAATGGAGTCGAATTGTTACATGCGAGCGAGATCCAGGTTACAATTGCACAAAGAACGGAAGAGCGGATTCATATGGACGCCGATTCCGGTTCTCAAATCATACTAACGAATATTATCAATCAGTCAAATTTGAGAAAAACATTGGCGTTTGCGGACAAGAAGATCGACGAGATCGTAAAAAAACACGCGAAACTTCTCAAGGATACATATCCTAATTCTAATATTCTCTTTTCGGATCGGATGGATAACAGACTGCGTCTGATGTATAATTTCGATCAGTCGATTTACGTATTGGATCGATATTCCAAAGTGGACGGAAGCGGAGGATTCCAATTTCTGCCTTTCCCCGAATACCAAAAGCTGATTGCGGTTAACAAATTGGAATCCGGACTCATTTCCGAAATTTCGATCATGATTCGTTATAAAGGTTATACCCCCTTGGGCTATGTCCAAATTCTTTCCGATAAGGAACTAAGCACGAACGACTTTAATTCGGCCAATATCACTGCAAACGCGGTTTCCAAAGAAGTGATCGCTTCCGGTTTTTTTCAAGAGTCTAAAGAAAGATGCATTGTGGATAATATTTCTATGCAAGGTCTCGGCTTTTTTCATCCTCAGTCGATCTTTTTTTCCAGAAGTTTTGCGGTGGGAGAAACAATCTTATTTGATCTCAGTTTGACTCCGGAAAGTAAGGGAACCTTTCGAGCAGTGATTCGAAATATCAACAACACGGATAAGATGTTTCGGCTTGGTTGCGAGTTTTTCAACTTAAACGAAAGAGAAGAGAGTATCATTCAAGGTTATATCAATTCTAAGGAACAGTGATCTGAACGTTGTCTCGACATCAGCCGATTTGAAATCCAACGATTCGAAGATAGAATCGGAAATCCTACAAGTAGTCGTTCCCAAAGAAGAATCGGTTGTTCGGCTCGATCATTTTTTATCCAAAAAATTCACATATCATTCTCGAACCGTTTGGCAAAAGGAAATCGAGGCCGGAAGAGTTGTAGTTTCGGGTAAAAAGGTAAAATCGGGAATCATCCTTCGGGAAGGGGATCTGGTCGTTTACAAACCGGAAAATAAAGCAGAACCACCGGTCAAAACGGATTATAAAATTCTAATGGAGGATGATTGGATTCTCGTTGTGAATAAACCGGGAGATCTTCCGGTTCATCCCGCGGGGGTGTATCGGAAGGGAAATTTACTTACACTTTTGAACCAATCCGGTGATTTTCCCGAATTATTTACCGTCCATCGATTGGACAGGGAGACTTCCGGCGTCGTTTTATTTGCGAAAAGCGGCGAAGTCGCCTCTCGGATGTCCCGTCTTTTTAGCTCCGGAAAGATTCAAAAATACTATATTACAAAAGTATACGGTAGATTTCCGAATCGAATGACCGCATACGGTGTTTTAAAATCGGATTCGGATTCTAAAATTCGAAAAAAAAGAAAGTTTGTTTTAAACAACGATAGGCGGTTTCAAAAACACGGTCTCGATTTCGCATTTGGAGAATCGAATTCATTTTTATCCAAAAAAGATCGGATCCTGCAATTCGATAATTCGCCTCCAAAAGAGGAGATCTGTCTGACTTATTTTCGAAACATCCGATCCGGGATTACAAAGGACGTGTCGGATTCCAATTCGAATTCCTATGTGCTTTGTATGCCGGTTACGGGTAGAATGCACCAAATCCGAGCTACGTTATACAGTCTTGGCTATCCTCTTTTGGGTGATAAGCTCTATGGCAAAGAGGAAGAAGTATTTTTGGAATTTATAGAGGGCAAAAATCCAGATCTATCTCAAAGACTCGGAATGGCAAGACAGGCACTCCACGCCTACGCGATCCGTTTTATTCATCCGATTACAAAAAGTAGAATCAAAGTAATCGCGGGTGTTCCTGAGGATTTTTTATGAAAGTAAATCACCCCGGTCTTTTTGAATCAGTGATACCTGTCATTGTCTTGGTGATGGGACTAGGGTATGCAGGAATCGTTTTCGGAAACGGAACCGTGGACGGACCGGCTCAGATGATTTTGATCTTATCGGGCACAGTCGCGAGTTTGCTCGGTGTGCGCCTGGGTGTGCGTTGGGAAGTTCTCGAAGAGAACATTCTCGAATCCTTAAAGAATGTTTTAAAACCCGTATTGATATTGCTCTTGATCGGTTCTTTGATCGGAGTTTGGATCTGGTCCGGAATTGTTCCGTCCATGATCGTTTGGGGACTAAAAATTCTAAAACCTTCCTTTTTCTTAGTTACCGCGTGTTTGCTATCATCCGTGGTCTCGTTGATCACCGGAAGTTCCTGGTCCACAGCGGGAACCGTGGGGGTTGCTTTGATGGGAATCGGAACTACTTTAGGCATCGCGCCTGGAATTGCGGCGGGCGCCGTCGTATCGGGGGCTTACTTTGGAGATAAATTGTCTCCGTTTTCGGAAACCACTAACTTGGCTTCTTCGATCGCAGGAACTCCATTGTTTACTCATATTCAACATATGTTATATACTACTTTGCCGGCAATGGCGATCGCGGTGATCGCTTTTACCTGGATCGGGTTCGGATATTCGGGAGGATCCGGTTCGGATCAAAAGGTGGCAGATGTGATTTTGCTACTTGAAACGTCCTTTCGAATTCATCCCGTGTTGCTCGTTCCGCCTGTATTGACCTTTGTATTGATCTATTTTAAAATTCCGGCGATTCCCTCCATTTTGGCAGGGATTTTAACCGGGATTCTATCCGGTGTTTTTTTACAACATCCGGAATTGAACTTTCAGGAAGTTTATAGACAGATACTCACCGCGGCTTCCAAAGGAAATTCGGCCGAAACCGGAAACCCTCTCACGGACGCTTTGCTTTCTCGAGGCGGAATGGCGTCGATGCTTTCGACTGTTTGGCTGATTTTTTCAGCTATGTTTTTTGCGGGTTCGATGGAAGGCGCAGGATTTATTCAAAAGATCACAAAAGGAATTCTAAGATTTGCAAACACGGATCGATCTCTTTTGACCGGGACGATTCTAACAAGTTTTGCGGCGAATCTGCTTTCGTCCGATCAGTATCTTTCCATCTTAGTTCCCGGAAAGATGTTCAAAAAGTCTTATGAAGAACACGGCCTGGACCCAAAAAATCTTTCAAGAGCTTTGGAGGATGCCGGCACCATGACTTCAGCGTTGGTTCCTTGGAATACCTGCGGGTCCTTTATGGCGGCCACGTTAGGAGTTCCTGTGATCGTATTTTTACCGTATGCTTTTCTAAATCTTTCCAGTCCGTTGATTTCTCTTTTGTGCGCTTGGACCGGATGGACGATTCGAAAAAAAGAGCGAATTGCTCTTAAATAGAGTCTTATAAAAATTTACTTGTTTTCTGATTTTTAATTAAATTATAAAAAAAGAATATTCTGATTACTGAATATATTATAGTAAAAATTTCAGTATTAGAAAAATTCCCAAATTGATTCCGTATAGTTTAAAAAACCATCCGAAGGTTGGAGGCAAAACCGTTTCCTGGATCGCGTATTCGATCGTTTTTTTTAGAGCCAATTGAAGATCTTCCGGATTCGGATTTTCACGATCCGGAATCTGTTTGGATATATCCTCTAAAAGAGTTCCTATCTTTAGTTTTTCAGAAAGTTTAGAAGCGAGAAATCGAATCGGGGAAGGAAGTTCCTCCAGCTTGGAAAGATAGGAGGGAAGATTTTGAATCTGTTTCGCGATGGAAAAATTCTTTTCTTTGTTTTTATCGATTTCCGTCTTTTTACGAATATACGTTTCCAAACGTTCTGATAGATAAGAACTCAACATGGGGCTATTGTCCCCGATCATAAAATACAATGCTTTTGCGATTCCGTATTTTTTTCCGAACAGGAAATGAAGAAACGGAAATAGAAACCCGAAATTCAACACCATCAAAGTGATCGGCCAGAGTTCGATGACGATGATGATCAAAGCAAGAATCGCCCCGATTCCACCGGCTCTTGCAACGGGAAGCCCTCCTAAATTGGATGTCAAGGATTGCATTTCCGGAAAAAGAAACACAAGCAGAATCAAGTTAAAGGTCAGTCCGATCATGAAAAAAAACAGAATGTTTGTGAGAATCGTAAAGGAGGCTTTGGTTGCCGATTTGAGAACGGTGACTGGGTCGATTTTCATGATTTTGAATTCTCCGGAATTAGGTTAAATAGAATCAAAACCTTGGGAAATCACCCTATTTTTTTATTCGCAAGGAAATAAATTTTCGGATGGACGAATTGTCCCAAAGCTTTTGGAAGTTCGGGTTCGATTGGTTTTTGGAGTCGAAAAATCGGAATTTTCTTCCGATTTTAACGTGTTGATTTTGAGCTTTTTTTCCTTGGAAAAAGAACGATAGACCGATATAAAAAATAGAGAAAGCCATGGTTTCCAGAATTCAAACAGCATTGATCGCCTTAATCCTCGTCTCCGGAGAACTGCTTTTGGCTGTTTCCCCGGATCAAACCAATCTCGGAATTCTGATTGGGGAAAATAAAACCAATCTTAAATTTATCAATATCTGTGTCAGCAATCTGGCCCCTCCTTTGGAAGAAGGCACCACTACGGACAAAGCGCCACCAAATAGCACAAAGGCGGAAGCGGGAACCGCAACATCCGCCGGAACTTCCGGAAAGGAAGAGCTTTATAAAAAACTAAACTCCCAATCTTCGTATGCCAGTTTGAAAAAGGCCAATCAATTTGATTTTAACGGAAATATGTGGTATTTCCAGAGCAACTATAGTCTTTCTTTTAAAAATTTGAGAGGCGCACAAGGAGAGATGAAAGATCTCTATCAGTCGACCCACGAACAATACTTACAAAATTCTAGAGTGATTTTAGAATACGTCTCTCCTTTGATCGTGCGAAGCAATGATAAAATTGCGCAGCATCTTTTGCGTTTGGGATTTCGAGATCTGAAAAGTTCGGAGGATCATTTTACTACAGCTTACAATTCGGCTCCGTATCAATTTCGTTATAAGCTGCTTTTACACAGTGAAGGGATGAAAATCGCAAGAAGGGCCAGACGATTCGCGTTGCTTGCAATGATCGCGTCCAAAACTCCCGCGGAAGACAAACCGGAATATCAATTCGTAAACCTAGATGACATCAAGACTGCCGCCGAAAAGGAAAACATTTCGGATTATGAGAGAATTAGGAACACTCTGATCAATTATATCGATAACGATCTGATTCAAAGAAAGATCGTTCCTACCGGCGAGGCCAAAGATAAGCCGATCGATATCCTTGAAATTCATGATGATAATTATTCCTTCATCACATCAGGAAGAGTTTCTTTTATGGATATGAGTAACGATGAGATACGCACGGATGATATGATTCAAAAAGAAACACTACCTCCGATTCCGGCCAAAACCGGGAACTAAGGATGGGATCAATGAAAAAAGAAGATAAACAAAAGGTTTCGTTTCGGATCGGAAAACTCGGTTTCGTTTTTTTGATTTCTTTTTTTCTATTTCAAAATTTTCTATTTGCAGGAACTCTTTCGTTTCGAGAAAAGAAAAAATCGGTCGAACGAAAAATTAAAATTCTGGAAGAATCCAAAAAGTCCATTCCGTTTAAAAAACAGAATGAGAATTGGACACGGCTTCAAAATCTAAAAGATCGTTTTCAAAGTGTGGCCCGCTCCGGAACCGCTCAGGAAAGGGAAGAGTCCTTGCTTCTTTTGGAAAGGGTGATTCCTCAAGTAGCCTCTACATTTGCGGAAGAAGGGAAAACTTCGGCAAAAAACTTGATCGTCCTCTATTCCGAAGGATATCTCCAAAGTAAAAATCACCTCCAGGAATCTTCGCCTTCCGTTAGAGAAGAAGAAAAAGCGGCCACATATTTTAGAATGGCCAAGGAAGAATTTTCGCAAGCCGAAAAGTTTGATCGGGATCGAAATGATTCTTACGCACTCGTATTGTATGCAAGATCGATTCAGTATTCTTTAAAAGCGATGGAAACGATCGATCTTGAAATTCCAAACGAATATCGATCCGTTTTAAAAAAGAAGGCGAAATCGTAAACGAGCGGGCTTTCAATTTTACTTTTGATTTTAGCGTTCCGCCGATCCGCCTTGGCTTTCTTTTGACTCCGGTTGTTGCGGCGCGGATTCTTTTTTTTCTTCCGTCTTTTCCGGTTTGGAACTTTCTTCCGATCCGGAGATTTCGATCGATACCGCCGCCGTGATTGATTACATGAAAGAATCGTGTAATTCCATTTCTTTTTGTAAGATCGTATTGATAACCGTACTCAAATCTTGGTTTTTTTTAAGAGCAATTTTCTGATAGTATTCTTCCAGTAGAGGATCCAGATACACAGGAAGATGAAAATTTTTTAAATCCCGCGAATGAACTCCTCGTTTTCCTTTTGAAAAATCATATTCTTCTTTCATATCATTGAATATCGGCTGAGTAGTATTGGGCCTTTTCCGAATTGGTCGCTCGTCTTGCCGATATGATCCTAATAATTTCCTCCTCATTTTGCGATCTATCAACAAAAATAACAACTGCGACAGCAATATTTTCGATCATACCTAAGGCAATTTCTCTGATCTCTTCCATGGAGTGATCCGGGTCAGGGATATAAATCGTATTGGGATCCGCAAATACGAATGCGGCCTCTCGAAAAGAAAGACCGTGTTTTTGAATGTTTACCTTTTCCTTTTCAGTATCCCATTCGAAACGCACCGATTTATTTTGATGAGAGCTATATGTATGTAAAGCATTTATCCGTCTTGGCTTTCTTTTGATTCCGGTTGTTGCGGCGCGGATTCTTTTTTTTCTTCCGTCTTTTCCGGTTTGGAACTTTCTTCCGATCCGGAGATTTCGATCGATACCGCCGCCGTGATTGCGTAATCATACAACCTATAATCGTCGCCTCGATACAATGGATAACGATAGGCGAGGTTGAAATTCAATCGGTCGGAAACGTTGACCGAAAACCCCAGGGAGACCTCTCTAAAAATTCCGGGGGTTTTACCTTGATCGCTTCGTTTTAAGTCCACACCCTCATACGGAGTTCGATACAAAAAGCCCGCAAAAAAGGAAAGTCCCGGTTTCCAAAGATAGGTAACGTAACCGGAAAATAGGCTCGTTTTTTTGAGTTCATAGATTTGATCCGGCGCACTCGAAGAAGGATTTCGAAACCAATAAGGAATCCCGTCGTTGTCCTGTAGATTGTTGGGCTGCGATTTGGAAAGGGGAAAGATCCCGCTGATCCTTGTCACAAAACTGAACTTTCCCAAAAGATACCCGAATGTCATTCCCGGAATTCCGGAATAATAATTTCCTCCGGTAAATCGATCCGTATCCTGACCCGATGGAAAGCCTATGTTGACGCTAAATACGAGGAAATAATTTTTCTGAAAATCGATCAAAGGAAGATACTTCATGCCGAAATAGGTCTTGCCAATTCTCGCGGCGTCGGATCGATCTTTCTGTTCGTAATACGTATACGGTGTGCTCAAATTGAGAGCGAACATTCCGTTTTTTAAATTCATTTCTCCGTAGAATGTGGTCGTATGAATATTGCTGTTTTCTTTCGTTTGTTTATAAAAGTCCTGAGTGATCACGAAATAATTCGCGGGCTTTTCCCTTTTGCCAGTAAATGGATCCACAAATCGTGTGGAAGATTGTTCGCTTCCTCCCATCCCGGTGTGATGAGCGGAAACCGCGGTGGGGATCATCAAAGTCAAAAAGAGCAGATAGAATATTAGAAAATTCTGTTTCATTAAAATAGATTACAGCCTGTGGGGAACAATACTCTGTCCTGTTGGTTTATATTTTTAAGGATCAGATCGTATAGATTCTGATTTTGATACGGGTTGATGTCCACCGGATCAGCCAATACGGCAATGGAATCCAAAATTGAAGTCGAACTCTGATCCTGTAAAAGTCCGTTGAACTTCCAGTTGATCGGAAAACTTCCGGAAACCTCGGGGTTGATATCAAATCTGCATCGTGGAAAAATTTCTACCATAAACGGAGGCATCTGAATTCTTACGTTTCTTGTTATTGCGGTCGGAGCGGTCCTTGAGATCTGAAATGTAAGATCCAAGGATTGAATTTTATACTTTACAGAAGCAAGATATCCAGCGGGAACTCCTTGAATCTGTGGAACGAGGGATGTATGCACGTCTCCGGTGAGAATGTTTCCGGTTACGGCGTCCACGTTTCGATCCGTAAAGGAAGCCGTTCCGTATTCTTGTCCGTATGGAGAAGCGATCGGAAGATCCAGAGGAACCGTATACGGAGTATGAGACTGCGCAGAATGACCTCCTTTATCGATCGTTTTTGTTTGTCCCGGAATTATCGGAACCAAGTTCGGATTGACCCGGATCGTTATCGCATCCCACACAATCTCGGAACCCGCTTGCAATTGAAGAGTGTATATATTGATTCCGGACGCCACATCGAATCCGCCGATATTTGCGTCTTGTTGATCGTCCGTATAATACAGATTCGTCATAAAAGAGGAGGGTCTTTCATTGAATAGGGTCAACAATCTTTGCAAAGCTTTTGCTTCTTCTTTTCTTGCGTCTCCCACCGAACCGAAGGTGCAGGAGCTCAAAAGAAAAACGGATACAAAACCGTTAAAAAGGATCACTATGTCGCGGATCATTGACAAACTCCGTATCGGTTACACTTTTTAAAAAATTGACGAGGTCCGTTTTTTCACCCGCGGTCAAACCCATTGCAAAAACAAAATTGTTTTTATTCGGATTGAGTCGTCCGTCACCAATATTAGGACCGGTCGTGATCTCTCTTCCGCCAGCGTTATAGTGTTCCACCACATTCTCCAGAGTGTCAATGGAACCGTCGTGCATATAGGGAGCCGTCAATTCCACATTTCGAATCGAAGGAGCTCGAAACTTGCCTTTATCAGCGGCAATTTGAGTCGCTTCGTAAAGACCTTGGTTTCCAGCGGGATAGTCTCCTGCGCCTCCGATATTGTAGAGTCCGTTGTTATGAAAGGTAACCTCTTCCTGAACGGTGCCGACGTGAACACTGGTCGCGGCAAGGTTAAAACCACCGTGACAATGAAAACATTCCCCTCTTTCGGAAAAAAAGATCTGAGCGCCTCGTAGGATCGAAGCTCTTTGAACGGAATCTCCAAGACCGGAAATATCTCCTTCATACAAATAGCGATCATACGGCGAACGACCCGAGATCAGAGTTCTTTCAAAACTGGCAATCGCCTTGACTACGTTTGAAACGGAAAACGGCTCTTCAAAGGGAAACGCTTTTGAAAACAAGATTTGGTATCGACTATCGGCTTTTAGGCGATTTAACATTTCGTTTTCACGATCGGCAAGTCCGAGCTCTACAGGCTGTTCTCCGAACAACGGAACAAACATCTGCTCTTCCAAATCTCGAAGCACCGGATTGGCCCAAGTTTGTCTTAAGTTGTAAGCGACGTTGATGATTCCTTGGGAATTTCTGGGATGAATTTCTCCCGTCGAACCGATCGCGGTTATCAGACCGTCCGTGAACGCTTTTGTTTGTTGGTGACAGGTTCCGCAGGATTGGGTTTGATTTCCGGAAAGACGTTTGTCGTAAAATAAGAATCTCCCCAGATCCACTTTTTCCTGGGTCATTGGATTGGAATCCGGCACCCTTGGAATCGGAAATCCGGTCGGAAGGTCCCAGACATAAAAATTCCGCGGAGCTGCCAACAAAAATAGAAGAGCATCGTTGTTGGATTTCTCCTTTTCAAAAGGGGCAAAGGGCAAAACCCCCGAACCGCATTGAAACAAAAATAAAATAGAAATGGAATATACTAAAAGATTCATGTGATTCTCCTGGAAACCCCGGAGAAAAGTCCGGGGTTTCATAGGGTCAGTTTTTCGATTTGATCGTAAATACGCTCTGGGCGGGAGTGATCGGATTTCCCGTTGTAAAACTCAAACCGATATTTGGAAAGATGATCGGACAGCCTGTAGCCATCATACCTCCGGACATACACATCGCTCCGTTTGGATCGGCACCAAGATTGATCCCCTGTAAAAGAGCCTGTATGTTGATTTTGATTTCCTGAGTGGAGGGATCAAAACCTCCCGTTGGAGTCAGAGTCACCGGGATCCGATTGGCCCGCACACAGGTGCTGGAACTTCCGGTACCGGTGCAGTCTCCGGAGCCGATATGGACTGAGGTTCCGGCTGCGCCAGTTTCCGCGGTTTCGAAATCCAATTTTAAGAATTTGTATCCGCTTGTCCAACTCCAATACATCCCGGTTACATTCAAAGGTGAAGTTTGAGAATCCGCGTCCAGATGATTTTGTGCTTCCGGAACTCCCACAATAAATTTGATTCCTTTATAGTTACCAAATGGAATCGAGGCCGAGACAAAACTGTTTGTTTCGGGAGTTCCTTGGCATTTTCCGGTTCCGTCTTCAAAATCCAAAAGAGCGATGTTGCCGGATTGAAAGCGACCGTCTTGATTGAGAGAGAGGGGAATTTCCGTGTCGTCCGTTCTTATGAGAGTGATTCCGTGAACATAAAGTCTAAAATCGTGAAGTTGAAATGTTGTGCTTTCCGCGATATGAGCCGTGGGAATAAACGGTACCGTTCCTAAAATCCGATCGTGACCGCGAAGTGTCGCCCCACAGACCAACTTTTGCGTTCCTGCATATGCAGAAAATTGAATGCCTTGATTTCCGGTTAAAGCGGTTAAGGTTGCGATCGTAACGAAATCGTTATCCTCTTTTTTTTTGTCCCAAGGGCAAAATGTAAATGCAAAACAAATTGTGATCATCCAGGAAAGGATGAGTGCTTTTTTCATCATAAAAATCTCCTAAATCGTATTGATACCCGGCTTACAGAATGTTCCAAGATACTGATAACTAAACGACGCGATTGTCTGTTTATGGACCGCCGCAGCGTTCATTCTGGATTATAGTCAGAAATTCTGGGTCGTAAAATGGAGCCGGTTCCATTTTATCGATGTTTTGATTTAGGAGATTTGCGGGGGTTTTAGCAGAGAAAAAGAAAAATCGATTCCGGAATTGAAATCTTGAAATGTGACGATTTGAATCAAACTTGAAATCGGATTCGGAATACGATGACGATCGGATGAAAATAAGTGAGAATAAAACGCGCTCAACTGAGACAATTTGTTTTCCGCTTTTTTACAAGAACACGCGTGTTGTTCTCCCGATTTTGCAGAATGACAGTTCGGAAGTTTTTGAGGGGAACTGAGTGCGAGGTTCGAATGTGCCTTTTTTGAAAATCGGCTGTCTTCTTTGTTTGCGTGTTTCTGAATTTTGCTTCCGTGATTGCACTCACAAATTTTGGCTTTTTCACTGAGGATACAACCGAACAACCCGCTGGAAAATAGAATGGCTTGAAATAGGATGGAAACGGAGAGATAGAAGGAAAAAAACGATTTCATCCCAAATTGATTTTGAGTTTGGAAAAGACGAGTTGTAATCCCTCGCTCAGTTTTACTTCCGAAATTTGGATTTCTTCCTTCTTCAATTCGGAAACGAATTTTAGAATTCGATTGAGAACCATAGATGGGATCGCCACAACCGGAGTGAGATCTAAAAGCACAGCCTTAGGGCGAATGTTTCGAATCTGAGATAGAATTTCCTGAATTTCTTCCGATTCGATGGAGCAGATGTTCTTACGAAACTCGATCCGAAACAAATCCTTATCGGGATAGATTGTAGATTCTTCCAATTGCTGCATAAGGGATGAATACTACTATTTCAGAAAAGAGTTTTTTCTGGAAACAAAAAAATCGTCTTCTTTCAGACGAAAGAAGCATCGATCTCAAGCGGATTTTATCGTTTCTAAAATAGATCGTTTCGGATTCTCTATCCTAATGAAAACCCGGCCGTGGTATTCCTTTCTCAACATTTTACGATTTTCGATTTGGATCGGATTTTCTTTGATTTTGATTCTTCCCTTACTCGGTTTTTATCCTTGGAAGTTTCGAATCGGGTTTTGTGTCTTCTTTGCGCTGTTCGCTGTGCTGGATCTGGTTTCTCCGTTCTTCTCTACCTTTTTACTCGCCGCTTCCGGACCGTTGTTCGGAAATCATCCCGGCGGAAGATTTCTGGAATTACAGGATTGTCTTTGGATCTTCTGGTGTTTACGAGGGATCTTGGAAAACAAACGTTCCGGAAATTCCTTTTTCAGTGAAGAATTCAGAAAGAGTCGAACGGGGTTTTTGTTGCTTTCATTCTTCTTCGCGGCTTTTTTAAGTCTCTTGGCCAATCCGGATTTGTTTGCTGATCTTCGGTTTTACCGGAAAGGATGGTTTTGGTTTTTACATTCCACCGAATTGGAACCCTGGTATCCGATCAAGGTTTTGGGAATGGGAATCTTGTTCTTATTCGGATTTTTATCCCGTAGAGATTGGTTGGACAAATCGGAGAATCAAACTTCTCTAATCAAAGTATTTTCGTTTGGAGTCAGCGCAGGTTTGTTGTTCTCGGTCGCGATTGGGTGGATGGAATATTTTTCTCCATTCGTAAAATCATCGTTAGACGGATATCATCGATGGCTTGACGGCTACAAACTGGTGACGTCTCCTCATTCGATCCTTCCGTTTTTCGATCGATTTTTGCCCGAGTCTGCGATTCAATCCTTGTATTGGAATCGGAGTTGGTTCGCCGTTTCCATTCTATCCGCTCTTCCTTTTTTGTTCGCAGTCGTTTTGGAAAAACAAAACAGTAAAAACCGAATCTGGGTTTTAGGAATCTTTTTCATTCTCGCAATCACGCTTTTGGGGATCGGGGCAAGAGGAGCGTTTGTCGCGTTTGGAGTTTTGATTTTTGTTTCCTGGTTTCATCAAATCGTTTGTAGATTGTCAAAGGAGGATCGTCTTAGAAAAAAAATATTTCTAACCTTTTCGATTCTTTTGGTCGGAATCGGAGTCCTATTTCCCTTTCTTACGATTTGGATGGAAGGAGGAACTCAAGGCCAGGATCGTCTTTCTCATTTTGTAGCGGCAAAAAATTTGGGTTTGAGTAAACTTTTACTCGGCGGTGGATTTGAATCCTTCGGATGGTATAACGAATGTTGTATCCAGACGGGAAGTCGTGCGAGTTTCTTTCATACATCTCACAATCAATTTTTACAGATTTTTGCGGGAATGGGTTTGTTGGGGGTTGCTGTCTTTTCTTTTTTATGGATCGAAATTTTGTGTCGGCTTTCCGTTCAAAGAACATCCGATGAGGATGTCTGGAGTTCGTCTTTGATTTTCGGTTCGATCTCCGCTATTTTCGTATATTCCTTTTTTCAGGAATGGTTTTATTTGCGCGCGGTATTTTTTCAATGGATCGGAGCCTTTTTTCTTTTTTCTTTCAAAGGTGATATTGAAAATAGTAAGAATAAAATATTCCAAAAAAAGAATGTATTTTTAGAAAAGACGCAATTGTTTTCCGTTTTACGGATTTTTATTCGAGAAAATCGGAGTTTTGGAATACGCGGAATGGTTTCTCTTTTGTCGATCTCGTTGTCGCTTGTATTTTGTTCCCGATATCTTTACCCTACTTTTTTATTTCGGTCCGGGGTCTTTTTTCCTCCGGGACAAGATTCTGATGTGATCTGGATTTTGGAGGGGAAAAGTTTTATGGAATTGATCGGTGATCAAAAAAAAAGATATACGATTCATTTTACTCCAATTGCGGATTCTTCCCATTATGCGGTTACGCTCGCAGGACAAAAAAAGGAAGTGGGTCGTATGGAAGAAAAAAACAAAACCGAGACGTTTGTGTTTGATATTTATGAAAAAAAGAATATTTTAAAAATAGAATGTACTTCCGCTTTAAAGGGAGAAGTTAAGGATTCTTTTATTTTTTGGCAGCCTCATCCGATGGATCCGGAACCAAGAAAGTTTTGCGCGCGCATCCGAATTCAAAACTAAAGATTTATGAATTTGATTCCCGTATCCGTTGTCATTCCCACATTCAATCGGGAAAATCAGGTTTGTAGCGCGATTGAGAGCGTTCTCAAACAGACCGTTTTGCCGATGGAAATCCTCATCGTCGACGACGGATCTACGGATTCCACGATTTCGCTGATTCGGAACCGTTTCAAAGACTTTCTGGATCAAATTAGAATTTTTTCCTTAGAGCATGGAGGAGTCAGTCGTGCTCGAAATTTTGGAGTAGAGAGATCCGTTTTTGATTGGATCGCTTTTTTGGATTCGGATGATTTGTGGCTTCCGGATAAATTGAAAGTTCAATGGAAGGTTCTTCAAGAACAAAAAGACATTGAAATTTTACAATCCCAAGAAATTTGGATCCGAAACGGTAAGAGAATCAATCCTCCCGCACATCTTCAAAAGAGCAACGGATGGATTTTTGATCGGAGTTTGGAAATGTGTAGCATTACTCCTTCTTCGGTTCTTCTTAAAAAGGATTTATACGTATCTGCAGGGAAAATGGACGAGGAACTTCCTGCATGCGAAGACTATGATCTATGGTTGCGAATTACAGCAACTCATCCGGTAACTCTTTTGGACGAACTTTTACTTGTTCGCTACGGAGGACATGACGATCAACTTTCCTTTCAACATCCGGTCATGGATCGTTTTCGAATTTACTCCATTCTAAAAATATTAAGTTCCGATTTATTAAATGAGAATCAGAGAAATTCTTCCAAAAGGATTTTGTTTATAAAATGGAATCTTTTAAAACAAGGAAAAATTAAAAGAAACATCTGGAAAAACGAATTGGATCTTGATTTGGAAATTGTTTTACATGAAGGTTTGAATTCTAAATCAGGAAAACATCTCAAAGATTTCTTACTGCAAGACGCGGACTGGACTCGGATTTAACTCTTTGAAATCGTTTTTTACCTTCGTTTGAATTTGTAGTTTTCTTTTTTAAAATAGAAAAAAATTTACTTATATCTGTTGGTTATAAAAGCTGCGGGTCAAAAAAACGGAGTCAAAAAATGGCGAATCCAATTCAACAATGGACCAAAAAATTTAAGAACCAGACTATGGATCCTCTTTCTTATGAAATTCTAAAAAGCGAAATCGTTCGAACAAAAATTCTGTTCTTCTTCTTTGCCTTTGCATCTACTTTGATGGCGGTTGCTTTTACATTCTTTCGCGATTTTATCGATGCAGAAACCGGAGGACAAGGACGTTTTCCTTACATCGCCATCCTTGGAGTCAATGTTTTCACTGCGATTTATGAACTTGTGGTCAATCGTGTATTCAACCACTATCTCAAAAAAAGAAAAACGGTTTTTACCATCGCAAGATTTGGAAACGCGTTCGCGGAAATTTCTTCCGTAACCCTTCTTCTTTGGTTGAACGGCGGCGCATTTGAATCCCCTTTGATTCCTCTTTATTCTCCCGCTGTTCTGACATATTTTATCTTTATCATTCTTTCGGTACTTCGTCTTGAGTTTTGGTTGAGCGCGTTTACCGGGTTTGTCGCAGGCGCTCAGATTGTATTGTTAGCGGTTTATTTTATGCCTTTGAACCAAATCAAGATGCCGATCTACTTTTTTAATTCGATTACGCCTTTTTTTTCCAAAGGAATTTTGTTTACCCTAGCGGGGGTGGCCGCAGGACTTGTTGGAATTCAACTCAGGCGCTCCTTGATTTCGGCGATGGAAGCGGTTCAGGAAAAAAATCAAGTTGTGGGGATGTTCGGACAATATGTTTCTCCTGATGTGGTCGACCGTTTGCTCGAACAAAAAAACGAAAGTTTTTCAGAATTCAAACATGTCTGTGTGATGTTTCTGGATATTCGAAACTTCACTCGATTTTCAGAAAAACGCTCTCCGGAGGAGGTGATCGATTATCTGAATTATATCTTTTCACACCTCATCGATATCGTGAATATAAACAATGGAATGATCAATAAATTTCTGGGAGACGGTTTTATGGCTGTTTTTGGAGCTCCGATTTCCGACGCTGGAAACGATGTTAAAAATGCAGTAAACGCTTCTCTGGCGTTATTAAAACAAATCGAACAGCTCAATCTGGAAGGAAAAATCCCGGAAACACAGATCGGAATCGGACTTCATTGCGGAGAAGCAATGACGGGTAACGTAGGCTCGGAAGTGAGAAAGGAATACACGATTATCGGAGACGTTGTCAATCTTGCTTCTCGCGTAGAGCAGTTAAACAAGGAATTTGGAACCAAGTTTTTAGTGACGGAAGCGGTCTACAGCAATGTAAAGGATTCGATTCCCGGAAGACACCTTTCTTTCATCCAAGTCAAAGGTAGAGAAGAACCCGTGGATGTCTACGAATTGGGAAAGGTTTAGAGCCAGAACTCGAATTCTTTCTGATATTTTACAGGATTCCATTCTAAGATTTGATATTCCGCAATCCCGTTACGATAGAACGGATCCTGATGACAGAAATTTTCGATTTCCTGACGTGATTTTGCTCTCGCGATCAAAATTCCTCCGGTTCTCGGTTCTTGAGGTCCGGAGGCCAAAAGGATCTTTTGTTCGTAACCCTTGGAAAGAAATTCCCTGTGTTCCAATACATGCTTGTCCACGACTTCGATCGGTGTGAGATAACGTAAGACTACTATAAATTGTTTCATATTCTATCCTAAAAAAATTCGAACGATTCCATTTCAAAATTTAAGATCGTCGATTCTTGTCCATTGTTTTAAAACGATCTGATTCTTTGAGTCCGCAGTGCTACTCGGACAAGTCCTTTCTCATCTTAGGATCGGTTCGATTTTTGGTATAGACTTTGCGGATTAAAAACAAGACAAATGATATACTCAATAGTGGAAGCCATACAAATAAGAACTCGGATTGTAAAACTACAAGTCCTCTTGCTGTCAAAAAATTTCTAATACCGATGGGAGAAACACGAATCGGAGTCAAAGCGAAAAAAAATCGCTCGGAAGAATAGGGGATGAGAAAACCCACACCCAAACCTCCGCTTGTCATCGCGTCCAGGATTCCGTGAGAGAGAATGGATGTGAATAAAAATAAAAATAGAACGACCGCTTTGACTCGAAACCATCGGATGAGAATCAAACTGAGTCCGGTCAATGAGAATGCGAATAAAATCGAATGACTAAAACCACGATGCCCTAAGTCATTTTCATAAGGAATTCCTAATTTAAAAGCGATCACATCCGCATCGGGGAGAATGGAAAAGATCATTCCGAAAATTAAAAGTCGGATCGGAATTGTTTTGTTGAAAAAAGCGATCCAGATGGAAATAGGAACAGCGGTATGAGTCATGATCGTGGGCATAGGTGATTCTTTTTTATCCTTGGATCGAAATCATTTTGGGAACATTTTTTACGTTATGCAGCCATTTTCGGATTGCCGGAAAGGTCTCGGAAAATTCCCCGTCTTCGGTTACGTGTGTGCAAATAAAGCTGTATCCTCGATCGTGAGTCGGTTTCCCACAAAAAAATCCTTACCTTTGAGATGGGATTCCATCACTGCCAACGCTTTTGATTCCCTTGGAATGATTGGCCTCGATCTACTGAGTGTTTTCCCTTCCGTTTGGAGAAAGTTTTAACAACCATCGATTCACGGAAATAAACGGGTTCGTGGCTGGATTGTTCAAAAAAAGCCATTCCAAATACTTTAAACAAATTTTCCACCTTTCAATTCAGGCTCGAATTTAGAATGAATTCAAAAACTATTTTTTGAATTTAGAAGAACCCGATTCGATTTTTTTTTGCATGCGATGGGTTCTGAAAATTCTTAGAATGAATCCGAGCTTTTCCATTTGACTGGGAGAGGAGTACGCAAAACTGTATTTTCTATAGCTTGTCGCTAAAAAATGCCTGCCTTTCGGAAAATACCGCTACAAGGTTCTGGCACCAAAGGCGACAGGTTCATATAGGAAACTAAATCATGAGCGATAACCTAAAAAAAAGAAGTTCGATGACCACTGACGGGGACAACAGAGCCCCCAACCGCGCCATGCTTCGTGCGGTAGGATTTACAAACGAAGACTTTCACAAACCGATGATCGGGATTGCGTCCACATGGAGCGAAGTCACACCTTGCAATATTCATATCAATAAGCTCGCCGAAAAAGTCAAAGAAGGGGTCCGTGTTGCGGGTGGAATGCCGCAGATATACGGAACCATCACCGTGTCCGATGGGATCACTATGGGTCACGAAGGAATGCACTTTTCACTGCCCTCCAGGGAAGTCATCGCGGATTCTATCGAAATTGTTTCCAACGCGATGAGACATGACGGTGTGATTGCGATCGGCGGTTGTGATAAAAACATGCCGGGTTGTTTGATGGCGTTGTGTAGAGTCAATGTTCCGTCCATCTTTGTTTACGGCGGAACGATTATGCCGGGTCATTGTGACGGACAGGACGTGGATATCGTTTCTATCTTTGAAGCCGTTGGAAAATTCAACGCCGGAAAAATCACAAGAGAGGAATTTATCCGGGTCGAAGAGAACGCTTGTCCCGGAGCCGGAAGTTGCGGGGGAATGTATACCGCAAATACGATGTCTTCCGCGATCGAGGCTTTGGGAATGAGTCTTCCCGGTTCTGCTTCCATGCCGGCGGTGAGTTCTAGAAAATCGGACGATTGTTTCGAGGCTGGCAAGGCTCTGATCCATCTGATCAAAAACGATATCACTCCCAAAAAAATTCTTACCAAAAAAGCGTTTGAGAATGCGATTACCGTAGTGCTCGTGTTAGGCGGTTCTACCAATGCGGTGCTTCACCTGATCGCGATTGCAAAGGAGATCGGTGTTGATTTGAAGCTGGAAGACTTTGATCGAATCAGCAAAAAAACACCTCACTTGGCGGATCTAAAGCCTGGTGGAAAGTTTGCGATGACCGATTTGGACAAGGTGGGCGGGGTTCATGGAGTAATGAAGTATCTTTTAAAAGAAGGGATGCTTCATGGCGATTGTTTGACAGTAACCGGAAAAACAATCGCAGAAAATCTAAAGGACATGCCGGACCTCGTAGAGAATCAAGTGATCGTTCGTAAAAGATCCGAACCTTTACATCCGTCCGGACCGCTTGTGATTTTAAAAGGAAATCTGGCTCCTGACGGAGCCGTTGCAAAAATTTCCGGTTTGAAAAAAATTTCCATCACAGGTCCCGCAAAGGTTTTTGAATCGGAAGACGATTGTTTTAACGCGATTATGAACGATCAAATCAAACCCGGGGACGTGATCATTATCCGTTACGAAGGACCAAAAGGTGGTCCCGGAATGAGAGAGATGCTTGCGGTTACTTCCGCACTGGTGGGAAAGGGGCTAGGAGAGGACGTAGGTCTGATGACAGACGGTCGTTTTAGCGGAGGAACCCATGGTCTTGTGGTAGGTCATATTTCTCCAGAAGCTTTTGAAGGTGGTCCGATTGCGATCGTCCAAAGCGGAGATATGGTCACAATCGATTCCGTAAACAATCTTCTTCAAGTGGAAATTCCTCAGGAAGAAATTGATAAACGACTGAAATCCTGGAAACCGATGGAGCCGAGATATAAATCGGGTGTACTTGCTAAGTATGCAAAACTCGTTCAATCGGCGACCAACGGAGCGATCACGAATCTGCTTTGAAAACGATCTATCTTGCAGGACCGGAAGTATTCTTACCGAATGCAGTAACGGTTCTGCAGGAAAGAAAATCACTCTGTAATTCATACGGCTTTCACGCTATAACTCCTTTTGATTCCGAAATTCCTCTCGATCACATCAGAAACCTCGAGCTTGCAAGAAAGATTTTCTTGGGCAATGTGGAATTGATTCAAAAATCCGATATCATTCTCGCAAATTGTAATCCCTTTCGTGGCGCTCTTATAGATGATGGAACCGCGTTTGAAATCGGTTTCGCTTTTTCACTTGGAAAAAAAATCTACGGTTATTCCGGATACCTTCTCTCTTTGCCGGAAATCGTAAAGAGGAATGTGGGAACATTTCCGCATTCATCCGGTTATGCGATCGATAAGGACGGATATCTTGTTAACGAGGACTTTGGAAATTCTCTCAATCTGATGATCGAGTTTTCCATTGAAAAATCCGGCGGTATTCTGGTAGAAGGGGAGTTTGAAGACAGCCTCAAACGACTGGCGGAAAGGGAAAAGAAATAGTAAAGGAACCGTTTTCGAAAAATCCTTGTTCTTAGGAATTTTTACGAATCGAATCTTTTTATTCTTATTTGCAAATTATCATACAAGAAGTCGATTTTGTTAGAGTTATTTTGAAGGAGGTATATGAGTGAAAGCAAAAATATTGATTCTGATTTTACTTGGACTATCTGCTACCGACACCCAAGGGGAGAAACAAGTTAAAATTCATGCTTCCTTGGGACTATCTGCAAAAACCGAAACTCTATTAAAAAAAATAAAAAAAAATGATACGAACAAGAATATATATATTTTGAATAAACGAGATATACCCGAACTTTTAGAACTTTTACAAAAGACGGATCGTTATATCAAGGCGACGATTGAAAATATATCTAATAAACGCACGATTGCTTATAAAAAGTTTCGGACATTTGATACGATTTCGGACCAAGGCGAAGGGAAATTGACAAGATCTTTTTTGATAGGATCTTTGATTGCGACTGGTAGGAAGTTGGATATTGCGTTATCAAATGAAGTTGGCTTCTTTGCTTTCAAGAATACTTCTGGTGACGTTGTGTATTCTCGAGATGGATCTCTTTTTATTGATGTCGATGGTTTTATCGTAAATCGGTTAGGCTATTATATGAATCCGAAAATTCAACTGAATCAAAACGATTGGATCCAGAAATTGGATATTGCGGAGAACGGTGTCCTATCGATAGATAGCAATTCTGGAGAACCCCAAAGGATCGGTCAAATTAGGATTTTTAATTTTCAAAAATCGGAAGTTCTTATTTTTGAAAAAGATTGTAATTGTTTCAATCTTACGCGTTCTAAACAGAAACCTGTTGAGATGATCCCCGGTTCGAATGGGGCGGCGTCTATAATCCAAAGTTTTCTTGAATTGAGTAACGTAAATCTTGTAGAAGAACAATTAAATTATCACGAATTTATTCGATTCTACAATTTGATATACGATGCGCTTAGACGTTTGGATCCAAGCTTTGTTGATGTTCGCAGAGATCGCGTTTATGATCAAGGTTATATTGATTCTCTCAAAACAGATCTGAAATAACTCAATACTTTGTTTTTTTACATACTTCTTCGATACTGTCCACCGACTTCATACAATGCGTGTGTCATCTGACCTAAAGAGGCAATCTTACAAGTTTCCATCAATTCTTTGAAAATATTCCCGTTGGATAGACTGGCGTTTTTCAGATTTTGCAAACGATCGTTAAAACGATTCTCGTTTCGTTTTTGAAATTCTCTTAAGGCTCCGATTTGCGCTTGTTTTTCCGCGTCTGTCGATCGAATGACTTCTTCCGGAATGATCGTAGGTGAGCCTTCTTTACTGAGGAAGGTATTGACTCCGATCACTGGAAATTCTCCGTTGTGTTTTAGAGATTCATAATATAAGGATTCTTCTTGGATCTTATTTCTTTGATACATCATTTCCATCGCGCCGAGAACCCCGCCTCGTTCGGAAATTCTGTGAAATTCTTCCAATATGGCCTCTTCCACGAGATCCGTGAGTTCCTCTATGATAAACGAACCCTGTCCCTGATTTTCATTTTTAGCAAGACCCAATTCCCGATTGATGATGAGCTGGATCGCCATCGCTCTGCGAACGGATTCTTCGGTCGGAGTGGTGATCGCTTCGTCATAAGCGTTTGTATGCAAAGAATTGCAATTGTCATAGATCGCATAAAGAGCCTGTAACGTCGTTCGAATGTCGTTAAACGCGATCTCCTGGGCGTGCAGAGATCTCCCTGATGTTTGGATATGATATTTGAGCATCGCAGAACGGTCGTTAGCGCCGTATTTGTATTTCATGGCCTTTGCCCAGATTCGTCTTGCGACTCTTCCGATCACCGCGTATTCCGGATCGATTCCGTTGGAAAAGAAAAAGGAAAGATTCGGAGCGAAGTCGTCGATGTTCATTCCTCTACTCAAAAAATATTCCACATACGTGAGACCGTTTGCAAGAGTAAACGCTACTTGGGTGATTGGATTGGCCCCAGCTTCCGCGATGTGATAACCGGAAATCGATACGGAATAAAAATTTCGCACCTGATTTTGAATAAAAAATTCCTGAATATCGCCCATCATTTTCAGGGCAAACTCCGTGGAAAAAATACAAGTGTTCTGAGCTTGATCCTCTTTGAGAATGTCCGCTTGAACCGTTCCTCGAACCACTCTTACGGTTTCCTGTTTTATTTTTTCATAAACTTCTTTTTCTAAAACCTCGTCTCCCGTGACCCCAAGAAGCATCAGACCCAGGCCGTCGTTTCCATTCGGGATCGGTGCGTTGTATTTTGGAATTGGAAGATTTTTTTCCCGGTAGATGGCTTCGATCTTTTGACGAACTTTTTTTTCCAGACCTTGTTCGTGAATGTATTTTTCACAGGCTTGATCGATCGCCGTGTTCATAAAAAATGCAAGCACCATCGGGGCGGGACCGTTGATCGTCATCGAAACCGAAGTGGTCGGATTGCAGAGATCAAATCCGGAATAGAGTTTTTTTGCGTCGTCCAGAGTTGCGACGCTCACACCGGAGTTTCCGATCTTTCCGTAGATATCGGGTCTTTCGCCGGGATCTTCTCCGTAAAGAGTTACGGAATCGAAAGCCGTCGACAAACGTTGCGCGGGCATTCCGATACTTACATAATGAAAACGTGAATTGGTTCTTTCGGGGCCGCCTTCGCCCGCAAACATCCGAGTCGGATCCTCGCCGGTTCTTTTAAACGGAAATACTCCGGCGGTAAACGGAAATTCTCCCGGAAAGTTTTCCTGAAAAGACCAGCGTACGATTTCCCCCCAATCCTTAAACTTAGGGGTCGCGACTTTCGCGATCTTGAGATGACTCAAAGATTCCGTAGTATTGGAAACCTTGATTTCCTTATCTCGAACCTTGTATGTAAAACTTTCGCCTCTGTAATTCTGAAGTTTTTCTTCCCAGCTCGCGAGAATTTTTTTTGCTTCCAAACTCATGGAATTTTCAATTTTAGAATATTCTAATTCAAGTGTTTTGATGTCTTGTTCGGATTCCTTTAGGACTTCCATCGCGCCGGAAAGTTGAAACAATCTTCTTGCCTTTGCGGATTCCTTTATCGTCATTTGATCGTATCGATTGCATTCCTCTCGAATTTCCGCGAGATACCGAACTCGATCCGGGGGAATGATAAAGATTTTTTCGCTCATTCCCGCTTCTTTGCCATAGGAAGAAACCCAGCCAAGTTGTAATTTTTCGGAAACCGTTTGGATTACGCTGCCATAAAGGCTATTAGTCCCCGGATCGTTGAACTGAGACGCGATCGTTCCATATACTGGCATTTCTTCTATGTTTCGATCAAAGAACATTCGAGATCTTTGGTATTGTTTTTTTACATCTCGGATTGCGTCTAATGCACCTCGTTTGTCGAACTTATTGATCGCGATCAGGTCCGCGTAGTCGATCATGTCGATTTTTTCAAGCTGAGTCGCGGCTCCGTATTCGGGGGTCATCACGTAAAGTGAAACATCAGCGACTTCGGTGATCTCTGAATCGCTCTGACCGATCCCCGCAGTTTCCACGACGATCAGATCAAAACCGGCGCTTTTTAAAACCTCAATGCTTCGTTTTACATTTTTATTAAGCGCAATGTTTGCTTCCCTTGTTGCAAAGGATCTCATATAAACCCTCTCGTGAGAGATGGAATTCATGCGGATTCTATCCCCGAGAAGGGCTCCTCCGGTTTTTCTTTTGGAGGGATCGACTGAGAGGATCGCGATCGTCTTATCCGGAAAGTCGATCAAAAATCTACGAACGAGTTCGTCGGTAAGTGAGGATTTTCCCGCGCCCCCGGTTCCTGTGATTCCGAGTATGGGAACTTGTTTTGAGTTTGGAGGAAAGGTTAATTTTTCGGTGAGAGCGGACTTTTCGATTTCCTCTCTTTCGAACGTGTTTTCCACAAGAGTAATCGTTTGAGCGATTGCTAATGGATTTTTATCCTTTAAAGACGTGTGTAAGGTTCCGTTGAAGGTAAGAGGCGGGATAAAGTCCGATTTGCGAATGAGGTCATTGATCATTCCCTGAAGACCCAATTCTCTACCGTCGTCCGGAGAATAGATTCTTGTCACTCCGTAGGATTCGAGTTCCTTGATCTCAGAAGGAAGAATGGTTCCGCCGCCACCGCCGAATACTTTGATATGACCCGCGCCTTTTTCCTTCAAAAGATCGATCATATATTTGAAATATTCTACGTGACCGCCTTGATAACTCGTGATAGCGATTCCTTGTGCGTCTTCTTGGATCGCACATTCCACGATTTCTTTTACGGAACGGTTATGACCTAGGTGAATCACTTCCACACCCGACGCTTGCAAAATTCTTCTCATAATATTGATGGATGCATCGTGTCCGTCAAAAAGGGATGCTGCTGTGATAAAACGGACTTTGTTTTTTGGGGTGTAAATTTGAGTTTCCATAATATTCTTTTATTCTAATGTTGATGCGTTTTTTGAATTTAGCTTTCCGGAAATTCGATAAGTTTTCTTACCCGATTCTCCAATTCTTCGGTGACAATCTTTGCCGCCTTTTTTAAGGGTTCTTTTGGAAATTGATCCGGGTAAATCGGTTTTCCGATATTGTATGTGATCTTGGAACCAAACGCTTTTCCGGTTAGAAACGCTTCGGGTTTCATCATTTTCCAAGCCCCTTTGATTGCGCTCGGAATGATAGGAACTCCTGCTCGGATCGCTAGTTTTGCGGAAAGCGCCTTGAAAGAACCGGGGCTGACGTTTTCGACTCTGGTTCCTTGTGGATAAATGGAGATCAATTCCCCCTTTCGGATCAGATCCACGATATAGTTTTCCAAGTTTTCGTAGTAAACCGCCGCTGACTTTGCATCGGTTACGTTATGCGCTCTTAGAATGGGATGACCTCCCCAATGACTGAGCTGTTTTCCTTGTAAATCTCCCAAGGTATTGAGGGCAGCAACCAGAGTTTGTTTCATCAAACTTAAGGGAAAAAAGTTGAGCGGAGAATTGGGATTTTCAAGAAGTTCCAGAACCGTCTCCTGAGGATGAAACAATTCGTATTTCCCCAGATAAATCACTTTTCTTAAAACGGAGGTTCCTTGTACAATAACATCCAGATTGTCCGTGTGATTGGAAATGAGGACGGCTCCACCGGTTTCCGGAATGTTTTCTAAGCCGGTTACCTCCACCGAATAAACGAGGTGTAGTAAGGTTTTTAAAAACTGTTTTACGGGTTCTCTGGGAATGAGAAAGAGGCTGTCAAGAAGATCGGATTCTGTTTGGGTTTCCATTCAAAGTCTGCTTTTAGAACGAATGTTCCATAAATATTAGATGTAGAATTCATTGTACCGAATGGAATCGAATCCATCAAGTTCGATTTTTTCGGAATGGAAAGATCGTAAAAAACAAAAGTTAGGAGAAATTTAGAATGAGTAGAAACACCGATTGGTTTCAAGATCCTTTTTGGTTTGGTCAGACCTTCTTAGAATCGTTGCGAGGAACCGCGTTCGATCCGTTATTCGGCTTTTTGACTCTCGGGTTTCACTATTTGGGAGGAAATCTTTTTTTTATGAGTATTCTTTCGATCACGTATCTTCTTTTTGATCGAAAACTCGGTATTCGTTTAGCAGCGGGACTTTTGACGTCCGGAATGATCAATGGAATTGTAAAGGCTCTGTTTGAAAGCCCGAGACCTTCGCTTTCTTGGAACGGGCCCGGAACCTTGACCGAAGCTTCGTATGGATTTCCTTCCGGACACGTACAGAGCGGTGTTGTGCTCTGGGGATTGATTTTCATGCATGTTCGATCAAAAACGATTCGGTCTTTTGCGTTATTCATAATTCTATTTATGCCGTTTTCAAGAATGTATGCGGGAGTTCATTTTCCCGGAGACGTTTTGGGCGGCTTGGTCTTGGGATTGTGCGGACTGATATTCGTGGAAATTCTCTTTCGTTCGGTTCCGGAGTTGGAAAATCCGGGAATGTTTTCCGGTCAAACGCTTTCCAATACGAAAACGATTTCTTTGCTCATCGTGGTTATAACGTTGCCAGCGGTACTTCTTTATTCCGCCGCGGATGCAGATGAAAAGATAAAATCCTATGAACAAGTGATATCCGCAAGCGGAGCGCTTGGCGGTTTTGCGATCGGAATTTTACTTTCAAAATTCAATTCGATTGATTGGAAACGTGCGGATTCTTTCCGGGAGGTGTCCCGAAGAATCGGAGTTTTGCTTTTGGGAATCCTGGTATTTTACTTTCTACCTGGATTTTTGACTCAGAAATTCTTTCCAGAAAATCCGGTTGCAAGATACCTTAGGTACGGGATCGTTAGCAGTTACATCGGTTTTTTCTCCGTTTATATTTTGTTTCTTTGGAAGAGAGATGCTGATTTAAAAAAATAGAATGTTGAATCTTTCAGGGAAGGTGCAAAAAATTTCGAACCTATTGGTTCAGTTCCGTAGATCCGGAATGTTTAAATCTTCCCTTTTTGTCAGTGTTTCCAAGGCAATCTCCTCTCTACTCAATCTTGTGTTTATGGTGTATTCCGTAAACATTCTCACCAAAAGTGAAAACGGACTCTTTCAATACTACGCAGGATTTCTTCCGGTTTTGCTTGCGATCGCGGAATTCGGACTTCCTGCGGCGCTCGTAAAATTTTTGGCACCGGTAACCGGAGACAAACATAAGATCGGAATTTTATTAACCTCCTCGATGTTGATCAAATTGGGATCCTTGGGGGCCTTGACCGTGATCAGTTTGATCGGCGCCGTCTTGTTGAGAGAAAGTTCGATTGTAGTCGCGCTTCTTGTTTTCGGAAGTTTTGTTCTTTCCTTCAATTCTTTTTTTGAAAGTATCTTTATCTGCTTTGGACATTATATTTCCCTCTCTTTTTGGAATCCGTTACCGAACTTAATTCGACTTCTCGTTCTCTACGTCGCGGACCATTTGTCTCAAAGCGCGCTTGGGCATTTGGATATTCTCGCGATCTTCACGGCTTCTCCTTTTTTTGTATTGGTTTTGTTTTTCTTTGTGTTTCCGAGAAATCAGTTGTATTGGAGCGGTGAAAAAAACGGAGTCAAGGAGATGACATCCACTCTGACCTCGTTTAACGGATATGTGTTTTTAGCGTCTATCTTTGCGATGATATCCGATCGAATGGAAATCTTTTTTTTGAAATGGTATCATTCCCAGGAGTCGGCGGCCGTATACGGAACCGCCTTACAGTTGTTCAGCGGTTTTGTGATCTTGTTTTCGGTGATCAATTCGTTGATCTATCCAAAACTTTCCCGATTGGTGGACTCGGAAGAATTTCCCAAGTTTTTGTGGAAGTCCGTGTTGTTGTCCGTGGGAATGGCGGTTGTTTTATCGCCTGGATTTTTTCTTGCGGAATGGATTTTAAATCTACTTTTCCGCGGAAAATACGCCGATTCGATTGGAGTTTTTCAGATTCTGTATCCGAATTACATGCTACAATTGGTATTTTCGCCGTTGGGAATCGCGTTATTCGCCTTGGGACAACCCAGAATGCTCGCGTTTTTATCCTTATTGCGTTTGGTTTGCGGATTGGTATTGGCAAATCTACTCATACCGGAATACGGACCGACTGGGGCGGCGTCTTCTTACTTTTTGGGTCAGATCGTATCGTGGCTCATTTTGACCGGATATTTCCTTGCTTTTTTTAGAAGATGATGAGATGACGGGCGGTTCCGCTACGCGGACCGGGCTCTCGGCTATAGTCAATAAATTATATATTATCGTTTTAGAATGTATAATTCTAATTCTTAATCGCATTGCGCCCCATAGGAAGCGATGTGCTGAGTTTATGCTTCGATCCCTACCGCGGGTGAGTTTTTGTTTCAAAACGATGTTTCTTTTTTTCGCGTTATCCGTCATTGCCGTTCCGATTTTTGGAGAATCATATCCCGCATATAGACAAGACGATTTGCTCTTACTCGAAGACGGAAAAAGAGAACTAAAAACAAAGGGAAGATTTTCTCTACCCAAAAACAAATCTCAATCCTCCGATCCGAACGCGAATGTGGTGGAATCACAAACGACCGATTCTCACTTCTACGCAATCGGGACCGCGTTTTATCGCGGATTGACGCAGAGGGGAGGAATTCGGGAAGAACAGGCGAACAAAAGTTTTTCCAGGATGATTTTGAGTCCGGAGACGGGCTGGGTTAAAAAAGGAGAACGTTTTTATCAGCAGATTCTAATCTCTCCGTATTTGTTATATGAAGAAAGAATAAACGGAACCAAAACAATCACAAAGGGCTCCGATGGAGAGCTTTTGTTTCTTACGGGCTGGGAATCCCCCGATTTTCGAGTCGGAATCGAAGTCGGTAGGGGATATCAGAGACTGGATCGGAATGGATTTTTATTCGTTGGATTTTTAAACTTCGGAGAATTTTTATTCAACTGGAAGACGACCGGGATTTCTTTCTCCGCGCTCGGAGCCCAAATGCAAAACTCGGTGCTTTATACCGAGCGAAACCGACGGGAATCTCCGCAAAGGATCAGCGGAGGTTCTCTGAGCGTTTCCGAAAATCGGTGGATTCAGAATTTTAGAATATTCTACTATTTGTATCAAGAGTCCAGACAGGAATCGGTAAAAGGGGATTTGTTTTTTACTTCCGAACCGTTTCGTCCTTACGGCAGATATCAATATTATGGATTCGAATTCTCATCCACAAAGTGGAAAGGAATTCGTTTGGATCTGGACGGGATCAAAGTCTCCGGTTTTCGGGAATACGGGATCGATGCATTTCAAAGTAATCAGACTTCGAGAACGACTGGCGGGATTCTATTCGGATCCAGACTTTACTGGGAAAGACCGGAGGCCATTTATTTCCTCGGAGGGTTTTACACTTCCAAAGACGGCGAGCTCAGAACGGATCGTAACTCGAACGGATACGCCGGAATTCGAACGGACCCAAGGGGATATGGAGGAAAAAGCTCTTTTCTTATGATGGAAAGCCTTTTGCTCCAGGAAGGAAACGTCTTTCAAGAAGACGGAAGTGTTTCCAAACCCGACTTTGAAAACAAGGGAATTCAACTTTTTCAGATGGGCATTAGAAAAACCTGGGATCAGAAATGGACTCTGCAAAGTATGATTCTATCCTCTTCGTCATCGTTGGGGCGAGGTTGGGAAGCGGTCGGAATCGCTGGATATCAATCAGAATATTCTTATATCCTAATGAGTTTTTCGTATGCAGCTGTGGATCCCCAGAAAGAGAAAAAAGTTCTTTTTGACGAATGGAGAAAAAATGAGGCGATAAAAGAATATTCCCGTGTTTATCTTTCAGCCGGAGTTTACTTTTGAAGGAACGATAAGAGAAGGAGCTTTTAGGGTTTTGCTAAAACGGACCTCGTTGCCCACCTCGTTGTAAATCAATTCGTCCACGTTCATTCTGACTAAAAAAATTCCCCTTCCGGAAAGATGGCTCGCGTTCGGATCCGTCACCGGGTCGGGAACCTTGGAAGGATCGAACCCCACTCCGTGATCCTTGAGAGAAACGTAAACCTTTTGATTTTCATAACCGATTTCCAGCTGAATCGATTCTTCTATCATTTCGCAGATTTGATCCACATGTTCGAAATAGTCCACATCCGAAGAAAGAAGTCTGGACTTATTCTCATAATTGATTCCCGCGGACCCGTGTTCGATCGAGTTTCCTAATAATTCATACAAAGCGAGTTTGATCGCGAGCACATCGTCCGTATGAATTCCGGGAATCAAAGCGATGGATCGCATGACCAGGTTCACGTATTGATTCAGATTTTTGAGACTCGGCTTGATCGTAAACTGCTGTCTCGATTCCGCGAGTTGAAAATGATTTTTGCCGATCAGTTCCTGACTGGAAATAAACAGATTCTCGAATTTTTGTAGAGAATGACGGATCGCATCCATCCGAAACGGTTTGATAAAAAAGTCAACCGCACCGAGTCTGAGGGCGCGAATCGACACGTCAATGTCCTGATTTCCGGTGATTACGATAAAAGGAGTGTTGACTCCCATGTCCCTAAGTTTGGATACGAAGTCGATCCCGCTCATTTTGGGAAGACGAACGTCCGTTACGATTAGATCAAAACCTTTGTTTTTGCAGATTTCGAGGGCTTCTTCCGCGGTGCCTGCAAGAATCAGATCATGAGAAGATCCGAATATTTCTCGAAACAGGTCCCGAATTACCTCTTCATCGTCTAGGAAAAGAATTCTCATGGTATGATTCCGGAATCAAAAATTATATTTTCGGAATAGATCCGTCAAGATATTATCAGTCTAAATTATCGAGTTTGTCCAGATTATAATTTGAAAGAATCTTTTGATTTAATTGTTGTAATTGATCTTTTTGGAATGTAGCGATCCGATTTCCTGAAAAACGGAATACAATAAATTCATGATGATTTTCTTTGAGAATTTCTTTTAAATCCGCGATCGAGCGGACCGGAGAATCATTTACGGATTCCAAAATTTGATCTTGAAAATCGTGAAACCCCTGATTTTCGGAATCTGGAAATACCCTACTGATAAACACAAGACGATTTTTTTCGGGATGCGACTTCTTATTGTAGGATTCGTATAGATAGAGAAGTTTTTTATCCGAGTTTTCTCTGTATTTATCTCCCGATTCTTTTAAATAAGCGCCCGTAAGTTCCGTAAAAAAGAGTCCTCCGCTGATCAGATAGGGCGGGCTTTTGGTTCCGAACTTGGAGGGGATAAAAAAGAATTCTTCTGTATATGGTTTTAAGACATAGGTGACTTCCCTGCGTTTCCCAGCTCTAAACACTCCGAGAATGACGTTGTTCCCGGGAGAAACGAGATGATGGTTTCGAACCAGGATTCTAGAATAAATTTCCTGTCGATCCGGAGGAGAGGAAAATCCTTGTCCGTTGATGCTATAGATCGCGTCTCCTGGAAATAAATTGTGAACCGGTCCCACTCCGGGAAATACCTCCGAAACGACCACTCCATACGAAGAATCCGGAAAATAGAATTTTTTTTCGGGAACCGTTAACGAGTCCTCGAAGGAAAACCCCGGATGAGAGATCGGATTGGAAGAGGGGCTTTGAAAAAAAACTGTGAGATATTCGGAGGGAATGTTCCATCTTCCGTCTGTATAACCGCAGATTCCATTTTTAGAATATAAAAATTTTCTTTCTCCCGTTTCCTCTCTCTGTTGTCTGGACATTCTTAAAACCGAATGTGAAAACTCTGGAAATGCCCATTCTAATTTTGGAAAAAAAGAAGAACAACCGGATTGGGAACTCTGTACAAAATGCGCCTGTCTTTTGGATGAAAACTTTCCCTTATGAGAAAAAAGAGCCAGTCCAGTTTCCGGATCATGTTTGAAAATATACAAACGGGTTCCCGGTTTGGTTTCCGGATTCATTTCCGAAAAAAGAGGAAATTCTCCCGGAGGAAGTAACGCCAAAAGAAAGTCCGGATTGACCACAATCGCAGGAATTTTTTTCTCATAGTGACTTCCCTTTTGCCAGGGATTCTGATGGGAGAATCTTTTAAAATGAACCAATATACTTTCCGCTTGGATCGAACCGGGTAGGATCGCAGAAAAAAGAACCAAAGATAAAATTCCGTTCCCAAAGATGTATTTTTTAAAATGAAATGATTTCATTCATCCGCCTCCGCGTCGAAGCGTTTTTTAATGCGAACATTGATCTTATCGATCGTATCCTGATCCAAAACGATCGGAAGATTGATTCCTCTGAATTTCAGAGTGATCATACCTCCGTAAAACTTTCTCCAAAGGGACTTAAAATCTTCCAAATTGGAAGGGGTTTGATCGTTGATGGACTCTAAAATTTTATATCGATATCCGGCGTATTTGGAGTTCAGAGGATCCGGATAAATTCCGGAAAGAATGATGTCCCTATCCGTAAAACGATACAATTCGTCTTGAATATAATAACTATAATGATACCGAAGGGAACTTTCCAGTCGTCTGGAATCCCCTCCCGCCAAAGCGCGGGTAACGGGTTGGAATAAGAATCCGCTGGATAAAAAGCTTCCGTTATTTCCCTGTTGTCTATAGAAATCGAGTGACGGAACTTTTTTAAGAGTGCCATCCACTTTGTAATTTTTACCGTTTCTATAAAAGAAAACCTTAACGGTTTCTCCGATAAACTTGTTTTCGATCATCTCTCCGATAAAACCGCCGTTCGGATCCAACACACCGCCCTCGTCGTTTAGATAGGATTCATCTATTTTATAAACAAAGTCTTCCGGTTTTAATATATCCGAAAACGAAGAATCAGGATATACCGTGTTTATCAAAATTCCGTTGAGTCCTTCGGGTATTTTTAAATATGATTTTAAGGAGGAGGAATAGCCGTTTTGAAAACTAAAACCAGGAAAGGGAAAGCCGTGGTAGGTATCGTCTTCCACATCTTTTAGGAAATGATTGATGATTTCGGGAGGAATCAGATATGCGATATTGCCTTGTGATTGACTGACTTGAAAGGTGATTCCCGCAACTTTTCCGTTTTGAATCGCCGGACCTCCGGAATAACCGGGCCCGATGTTTGCATTGACTCGGATCGCCTTTCTATAATCCAAACCCGTAAACGAATAACGAATTCTTTCCACCCTGGAAACATTCCCGTTTTCTAATGTGATATTTTCGTCTCCGCCCGGATAACCGAGTATGAGAAGATTGCTTCCCAGAGCCGGGGATGCTTCCGAGATTTCGAGGGGTTCGATTCCGTTGAAAAAATCTTCGTCTTCCACTTTTAAGACGGCGATGTCGCAATCAAAACCGAGATGTTGTACGGTTGCCTTAAAAAATTTACTGGAATTAAAGTGTTTTACTTTGATATAACTGGAATTGGAAACCACGTGTGCGTTGGTTAGGATTCGCTTTCCGGTAATGATCATTCCGGTTCCCGCATCCCGGTTAATCGATTTTTCGGAGTAACCGTTTTGTTCCTCTTTTTCGGTAAAAGTATCGCTTCGGATAATAACCACGCTGTCGAGCAGGGTTTTTAAGTCCGCGGAATTTCCGTTCTGCGCAAAAAGAGAATAGCTTGGCAGCAAAGTTAATAAAATTAGAATGTTCTGAAATACTTTTTTATTCATTGTAGATTTCCGCGTCTTGCCAGAGGACTTTATCCGCCTCTATGGAATGAATTTTCAATTTGCCCAGATACTTCGCGCCTTCCTGAACCTGATCTGTGTCCTTATCGTCCACGCGAATTTTTCCCAAAAAGTCGGAACGAATTCGGATATAAGAATAAGGAGAAGTCGGAATACAACTCGCCTGAAAGGAATAATAAACCGCCTTGTCCCAATAAAAATCCGAATCCTTTTTTAAAAAAATCAAAGGACAGTTTGCGTCGAAAAAAATTTCCTTTCCGGATTTCAGATCTCGTTTTGCGGGATGTTTTGCGATACTGACAAAATATTGAAGACCGTAGTTGTCCTTGTATTCTTTTATGGGAATCGGTTGGATCGTTTTGGTTTCTTGTCGCGGATTTTTTTTCGGATCCGCCAAACCTTCTTCGGAAATTCGATTTCCTGTAAAAGCTCTGATCTCGAGATACATCTTTTTTCCGATTTTAAGAACCTCACCCAAAGAAATCCGCTCCGGATTGTTTTTCCAGAAATGAGGACCGGAGCCGAGATAAATAAATCCCGGCCATTTTTCTTCTTTGCAATGATAGGTGAGGTAAATCACTTTTTCAAATCTACCCGATTCTTCGAAAGAGCAAGGGGCTAGTTCGATACTGGGATGTCTTTTTTGAAATGAGTGAACGAGAGATTCTGAGGAGGTCTTTTGAAATTCTTTCAGAAAGATTTGAAAATTCTCCGAATCCGATTTTTTATACACAGCTTCGGATTGAATTTTTCCGGTAAAAAGAAAAAAGAGAAGGAGAATCCGGAGAAAGAAAACCCGTTTCCTCCGATGCTGGTCCGGAAAAATTCGATTTTGTGAGCGGTCTTTCCTGAATTCTCTTATCATTGTTAAGAATATCGGTCTTTGATACCCCGGATGTTAAATCAAAGGATACAAAGAGATCGATTCTACTTCTATCTTTCCATTCTTCCTTTTTAAAAAAGTCGAAGTATCTGTTTTTCTTCCAAAAGAACCGTTGCAATGCTGCGGATTTTTATTTTACGCTTATGTCTCAAATTTATAATGTTTTTTAAAAAAAAGTACATCTGAAATCTCAGGCTGAAAATAATGGTTAAATCTAAAGAATAGACTCATTTCGATTGATACGGTAGGTTTGCTTGTCCAGCTGGAATTTTATTAAAACTGAACTCAATGATAAAGATTTTTTGATCGATTGTCGCTCCGCGTCCGGATATCAGGAATCTACTTTTAAGGGAGCATATAGCTTTCCATTTATCAAAAAAGCATTTGCTTCGGATCCCGAATCTCAAAAAAAGATGACGGGTCCGCTGGAAGAAATTTTAAAACTGATCCAAAAAGAAGGCTCTCTTCGGGTGCTTGTCTTTGACGAAGGAATGGGAATGTTTGCCGCAAGAATGGTCTTTCTTCTCAGAGCGGCAGGATTTCAAAATACGTTTCTCTATGGAAATCGCTGGCCAGTGGAAGGTGTGTCTCTGGAAAAAGGATCCAAGGAATTGGAGCTTGGTCCCGGCGATAAATTGAAAAAACTCGAAGGTGTGGTGGACAAAGCTTTCTTGGAAAAGAACCTAACGCGTCTTCAAATCTTTGATACAAGAACCCAGGAAGAATACGAAGGAAAGCTACCGAGACTCACCGCTCCGGAGCCCGGTTCCCTTTGTGGGCGTCTTCCGGGAGCCTTTCTTTGGGATTGGAGAATTCTTTACGACGGCCAAGGAAATCTCATCGAAAAAAATCAGTTTAACAAAAAACTGAGGTCCTTTCCGTTTATGGCGGAAAGGACTACGGTCATTTACGATTACAACGGTGCGAGGTCTTCTCTTTTGGCGCTGATGTTGCGCGAGGTCGGTTACTTGGACGTTCATACATACCAAGGTTCCTGGTTCGAATGGAGAAAATCCAGTCTTCCCAAACAAGCGGTTTCCGTTTACGGACAAACCGGAGCGAGTGTCGTAGCACCTCGAATCGGCGGATCCGATCGTAAGTAAATCCTAAAAATCGAACTCCTCAACCGATTGTTGGGGAGAAAATTTCTTTTGATCGTTTCAGATTGAACTTTCACCGTCCCTGTTTCTGCGCTGATCTTTTTTAAAACCGAAGAATTTCGGCGGACTTGAATTCCCCATAAAATCGGATTTTGAAAACCGCAACGAAAATTTAGAATAGTATCTTTTTTTTCAAAAATTTTATCCCTTTGAGCATTTCATGATTCAGAGAAATCATTTTCTTTTTCTGGATCCGAAGGAAAGAAACGTTGTGTGTCTTTGAAAATCACACTTTTAGGATCAGACAGTCTGGAAATTAGAACTGGATTTTTAAAGGATTTGTATTTCAGTAACAATTTTTCGGGAGAGAAATCCATGTTTTTTATAAGACCTGTTTGTTTGATTTTGATTTCTGCGGGATTGATGGCTTGCGCCAAACCGTTTTCCGATTATACAAAGATTGCTCTTCCTAAAGAAAAAAAAATTTCCTTTTACAAAGGATTCCAAGCGATTCAAGGGGAGAATGTCCTGGAAATTCGTTCCTCACAAGGAATCTTTCTCGAATTATCCCTCTTAAAACCCTTTGTATCCGCAGCAAAGGGAGAACAAACCGTAAAGTATAAGTTTGCCTCCTTTTCTATCAAAGACAAAATCCTGGTTCTATGTCATTCCCAGAGTATCGAAGATGTTGTCGTTACACAAATCGGTCTTAAAATTTCGGGACATCTGTCTGGAAAAAACTGTTCCAGCTCATATGAACTGAGTCTTCATCCGTTAGACGAAACTGCACTTGAGTTCAAGCTGATCCTCGGAGATCCCTCGCTCAATCGCTCGTATTTAAAAATCGGTTCGGACGAAAAAGAAAATATCTTTGGTTTGGGGAAACAATTCACAAATTTCAATCTCAAGGGGAAAGCACCCTTTTTGTTAACCGAAGAACAAGGAATCGGAAGAGGGGATCAGCCGATCACGGTTGGAGCGAACTTGATGGCGGGTGCCGGTGGAAACGAATATTCCACTTATACACCGATTCCGTTTTTTCTGACTTCCAGAAACAGATCCGTTTATTTCGAAAATACTTCCTATTCTCAATTTGATTTTTCAAAACCGGAAGAGATTACGATCGAATTTCGTGAAAACGGTTTGAAAGGAACGATCTGGAAGGATTCTTCCCCCATAAAACTCGTTCAAAAATTTACTCAAAAAACGGGAAGGGCTCCCTTATTTCCTGAATGGGCGTATGGAACTTGGCTCGGGGTCCAGGGTGGAAAGGAAGTCGTTCTCAAACACATAGAGGCCGCAAAAAAGGAAGGAAATCCGATCACAGTTCTTTGGATTCAAGATTGGGTGGGACGAAGAAAAACGAGCTTCGGATCCCAACTCTGGTGGAGATGGATTGCAGATGAAAAATCCTATCCCGATTTTAAAAAATTATGCTCGGATTTAAACTCACAAGGAATTCATGTATTAGGATATTTGAATCCTTTTTTGGCAAACGAAGGTCCTCTCTATGAAGAGGCGGTAAAAAAAGGATATCTCGTCAAAGATAAAAACGGAAAAGATTACGAAATCGAGACCGCGGGTTTTCCGGCATATTTGCTGGATCTCACAAACCCGGAGGCCGTGGTTTGGATTCAGAAAATCATCCAAAAAAATCTGATCGGCGCTGGGCTTTCGGGATGGATGGCCGATTTCGGGGAATGGCTTCCTTTAGACGCGGTTTTATATTCCGGAATTTCCACTCAAAGCTATCATAACGTGTATCCCGTCGAGTGGGCGAAAATCAATCGCGAACGAGTTATAATGATTGGATATGAAAATAAAACTATATTCAATCTTTCTTTTTCTCCGTATATCACACGTTTCTAAAATGAAAGAATCAAAAAAAAAGGAGTTTTTTTTGAAATGGATTCAAATCAAATCGTTTCTTTTGATTTTTTTTTCAGCTATCGCAATCTTTGCACAGAGCTTTAAAAACGGAACACATCTGATCAATCGAGATAATCGTGCTTATACGATCGTCTATTTGGAAAACAGACTTCCTTCCTCAAAAATCTGTTTTGTAAAAAAGCCAAATAAAACGATAAAAAACGGATTGGTACCGCTCTTTCTCAGAGAAAACGTTCCGGGTTTTAAGATTCTTTCCCAAAAGGAAAATACAAGAACGTTTGAGGTTGAAACAAAGGCGGTTATCGAAGCCAAAACGAGCATTCCTTGTCTGAGTTTGAATTTAATTTCTATCTCTCTTGAAAATGGGATCTCTTTCCAAGGTTCGAAAAAACAAACGATTGTCATTCAAAACGGTAAATTCATCCTGAGTTCAGAATAACTTTCATGGATTGTTTACAAAAAAGAATTTTATGATCCTAAAAACGAAAGAATCAAGTCGCCGTTTGATTACAAAGCGGAAGCGATGAGTCTAAAGAAAGGAATGGACTCGGCAATTCAAAAAAAAGAGACTTCGATCGTATTCTTTGACGGAGTTTGTAATTTGTGCAACAGCACGGTATTATTTTTCATCGATCGCAATCCTAAAAACAATTTACGATTTGCAAGTCTTCAATCCGGTGCTGCACAAGCATTGCTTGGCAAAAAAATCGGACTCGGAGAATTTCCGTCTTCGGTCCTTCTTCTGGAGAATGGAATTCTTTATCAAAAGTCGGATGCCGTTCTGAATATTTCTAAATATCTTTCTTTTCCTTGGAATATTTTTTTCCTATTTCGATTGGTCCCGAGATTTTTGAGAGATATCGTCTACGATTGGATCGCGAAAAATCGATATCGATGGTTTGGAAAATTGGAAGTTTGCAGAATTCCTTCTCCGAATCTCAAATCTCGGTTCTTAGAATTCTAAAAACAGAACGATCGACTCGTTATTTTTGCAATGCAAAAAATTTCCATGCTTCTTCCCTTTGTGATTCGAAGTATTCCGAGTTTGTAAGAGTTCCTACAGATTGATTTCTCCTTTTTTGCCAGCTCGAATCGGGGCGAAAATTTATGTTACAGACGACTCACAGATTTGATTCTCGCAAAAACGTAAAATTTAGCAAAATTAGTTATAAATAAACAATAAATAGTAAATTACAAAGAAATATCTTTATAATCACTGAAAATCATTAATTTTGACTTAGGAATTTGGGTCGAAAAATCCTTGAATGGAATCCCAGAATGAGAAGACTGACTTCAGAAGTTGTTTTCCGTTGCCGACCTAGAAAATAAGCCCGGGAAATCGGTGTTTGATTGGCGACATATTTTGGAATAAACGAAATGAAAAGAAAAACTGGAACTATTTTGGCAGGATTGCTTGTTCTCGGGCTGCTCTTTAGCATCAAGTCCTTCGCCAATACAAATTTAGAAGAGATCAAGCTGGACAATCAGTATCTTCAGACCTACAGAGGTGTGGAAGGGATTTGGATCGTTCCGAATCGTGTTAAAGAATCCGTGGGAGATCTGGTTCATAACTTTGGAACCAAAGAACACGAGATCAAACGGATCAATGGAATTCCGGACAATGAAAGAATTCCGCTCAACGAGCCCGTATTTTTTCCTTACAACGAAAACTTTGTTCGCAGTCTCCTTCTGGAAGACAAAGGACGCGAAATTCTCAGAACCGATCAAAGAGAATTTATCTGGCCGATCAGTTTTAAACATTCCTTTGTAACTTCTCGTTTGGGAAGAAGATGGAATGCGATGCATTCCGGCGTTGATATCGCCTGTCCAACCGGTTCGATCGTAATCGCTGCGGCGGATGGAATTGTTCTCGAATCCAAAAAAGACGGTGGATACGGAAATAAAGTTCTTCTTTCTCATCCGGGAATCAACCAAATCAATACTCTTTATGCCCACAATTCTTTCTTGTATGTAAAGGAAGGGGATAAGGTCAAAAAAGGTCAGATCATCGCTCTTTCCGGAAATACAGGACATACAACCGGACCACATCTTCATTTCGAAGTCCGTTATCAAAACGTGGTCTTAAATCCGGAACACTATCTTCCGGTATTTCAATCTTCTTCCGAGGCTCGTGTGGCGATCACCCGGGAGACAATTCAACCGTAAGTGTCCATCAACCGGGATTTTTGGAATCCGGATCTCTATGAAACTCTTTCCCGCTTAAAACCCGGGAAAGCTGCATTCGATTTTGATAATACTCTTGTAAAAAACGATTTTGGAGAAGCTGTGATGGAACGGTTTCTCTCACAGGGAATTCCAGCGTATCAAAACGATATCTCCTCTTTTTTTGAAAAGGAGAATCTGGAACAAATCCTTTCTTCACGATTTGTGGATCCTTCCCTCTTTCGCTCCCTCGTTCTGAAAGAATACGAATTTATACAATCCAAGTCTGGACTTGAAGCTTCGTATCGCTGGAGTTCTTGGATCTTTTCGGGGCATACTCCGGAGGAACTGAAAGAAATTTCAAGATCCGTCTGGAATTCTCACGCAACGGATCCCTCTCCGGCTTCCGTGAAAATTTACGAACCTATAAAAGAACTCGTGAATCATCTCACCACAAACGGCTGGGATCTGTGGATCGTAACGGCGTCTCCTCAGGAAATCATTCAATCCGTGAGTGGTCTTTTCGGAATTCCCTCCGAAAAGGTCTTAGGAATGCAATTGGCCCTTGAAAACGGAGTTCATTCTTCCAAGATCGTCGAGCCGTTTACCTATGGAAACGGAAAAGTAAAACGCTTTCAAAACAATGCCGGTTCGTTGCCAGATATCGCTTTTGGAGATTCGATCAATGATTTTCCTCTTTTGAATTCGGCGACCCAAGCCGGATTTTTTTTAGATCGAGGCAAAGGAACGATTGCTCCTCCGGGGACAAAAATTCAATCCTTATCTCATTGGAATGTTTTGGAAGGAATTCAAGTCTGAAATGTCCGCGGAGTCCAAATCCAAAGGGGTTCTGATTCTTGTTTCCGTTTCCTTGGGAAATCCGGGGGACATCACACAAAGGGCAAAAGAACTATTCAAAGATTGTAATGTTCTTATCGGGGAGGAATCCAGAACCACCTCCACGCTTCTCAAATCCCTATCCGTCTCTAAAGAATTTTTTCTTTGCAACGAACATTCCAAACCCGAAGATATCCGCGAATTGGGGGAAAAAGTTTTAGCAAATGATCTGAGTGTGTTGATTTCGGATGCTGGAACCCCTGGAATCGAGGATCCTGGTAAAGAACTTGTGCAGGAAGTTTTAAAACGGGGCGGGGTTGTAAAAAGCGCTCCCGGACCGATCGCATTTGGTGCTGCCTTAAGTATTTCCGGTTTTCAAATTTCTCCGTTTACATTTTGCGGATTTCTTTCCAGAGAATCTTCGGATCGAAAGAGAGAATTGACACAGTATCTCAAATCCGGAAATACATTCGTATTTTATGAAACTCCCTATCGCTACAAGGCAGTTCTACACGACTTGGATTTTATTTTCAAGAAAACAAAAGAAGAAAGACAGATCTTTTTTTGTTTGGATTTAACCTTAGAAACTGAATTTCAATTTCGAGGTAAAATCGGCGAGCTGATCCGAATTGTAGATACTCTACCGAAGGGGAATCCCGTCATAACGGTTTCGCAGAGAAAAAACTCTTCTTTTTCAAAGACGGTCAAAAAATCGTTTTTGAAAAAGAAGTAAAAATTTTTGTATTAAAGAATATCCCACGCTCAAAGGGCTTTGGATCAAGTTTTGATCTTATGATTTTGATAGGGATTATCGTCTCATATCTTCGATTTCGTTGCAAAACCCTTTGTTGTAAATTTGACTCTAATGGATCTTTGATGATTCGATCGTAATTTTCCCCCTTTGTAAAATATTTGAATAAACGTTTGTTTTGTAAGTTCCCGTTATCATTTCTCAATCTAAAATAAAATTTTGTGATATTTTGTAAATAAAAAAATCACAAAATTAAAAAACCGCTCTATCTTTTATATTTTTTGCATCTATGGAGCGGAAATACCGATTTTAGGCGAGTTTTTATTCTGAATTAGGATGACAACGGATTCTCAAAAAGAAAAGGCACGAATCGATCTTTAGGAAAATAAGGCTCGTTGAATTTCATTCAAAAAAATGGATCGAGCCTTTTGGATTCAAAAAACGGAACGCAATCTTTAAATATCCGGCATATCGATGATTTTGAGAAATTTGGATCGATCTTTAATCGCATCTTCCGGAATCGGAATCATTCCTATCTCGGACACATTTTGACATTTGGAAGGGCTTGCAGACGTATGTGCGGTGATATTCTGGGTTCGGAATGTAGGTAAAAAACCGATTTCCTTCGAGTGAGATGGATTTGTAGAAAAACGAGTTACTAAAACTTTTACATTTTGATCTTTCAATACGTTTAGATAAAAATTTCCGGAAGCATCCACATTTCCATAGCTGGTTCCGAAATAGTCGATCCCAATCGCTTGTATATTCAAATTTTTGAAATTGTTATTCTTTATTTTACCGGTAATACAAGTAAACTCCGGTTTCGGTATGTCGAAATTCCACCAACCGGAAGATTGGATCTTTGAATAGATCTGAAATTGAAATCCCTCATTCATACTCTCTTCGATATTCGGACTCGCTTGTATTGGATACAACTTTGCCTGATCTTCATCCAGATTCTTATCATTTGCATTTGATTGAGTGTTCGAATTGATTTCCGATGCGACAAGTTTCCAATTTCCGTTTGAAAAACGATAAACATTGGAATTAGATGGATCGGCCGTTAAAGACGCAAGCTCGACGGTCAACGACTTTTTTGGTTCGATACGTTGACCGTTTTCGTTAAAAAAAGCCAAGTAAAACATTCCGGTGGATTCCAACAGAATATTGGGGGACTGATTGGGGCCCAGTTGTGTGGGAATTCCCGCAAAAAGATAATCAAAGTGTTTTCGTAAGACAGTGATTCTAACTTCGATTTTCGTTGATTTTGGAAAAGCACCCGTGGGAATTTTGAGTCTTAGATCTCCTTGATTGGTTGTAACTATAGAGTCGAGATCATTGTGAATCAAGACAACAAAAGGTTTTAAGATAGAAAAACCCAGAGAAGTAAAATTAGGAGTAGTGGACGATTTGCCGATTTCCCATCGATTTTCCTGATACTGGATGATTTTCTTTCTTTCTTCGGGGCTCAATGTGGGATCGCTGGGATCAACCTGCCCGTCGATTTGGTTTTGATAAAACAAGAAAAATAGAAAAAAGGTATAAGCGAAAAATTGTTTCATAAAATTTATATCGATTTTTGCTAAATAGACTTTAGATAGCCGAACTCTTTTTTAGTCTTTGGATCTCATCTTTTAAAATCCGATAGAATACGGATTTTTCTCCTAACGACGATATTCTATCGGATTTGTCTGCGTTACAAATGAGAACGATCGATCTTTTGTGCTTAGTTCAAACTCGATCAGAAGAATATTGATTTTTCTTTAAGTATTCGGGCATATCCGGCAGGGAATTTTCGGTCCAAACCCAATCTCCGATCAAAGAAACGATCGGCGCTGATTCTCCTTCCAAAATGCGAATTAACGCCTTTTTAAGATCTTCCTGAGACGTTAGACGAAACGGGATTTTCGGAAACTTGGAAGCAAAAGAAGATTCTTCTTGTTTGGCGACATACTCCAAGAAAAAATCGGAAAAATTTAAACCCGATTCTTTTTGAAGACGGATCAGTTTTTGTAAATCTTGATCCTGAGATTTTTTTCCCATCCTTTGCAGAATGATCGTAATCCCTCGAACGCTTTGACTAAAAAAAGACCCCGCTCGGATGATCTTTCGTTTTACTGGATTTTGTAGAGCCCATTCTTCCATTTTCTTTTTTACAAAGGCAAGGGATCCGTAAAAGGGTTGTAGATGAGGTCTATAATAGTATGCGGAATATCCAACGCTCAACAAGGGTTTTAATTTTTCTTCCACCGCGATCATTGGATCCAGACAAAATTTGAGCGCGTCTTTGAGATCGCTTTCAGAGGTTTCTGACACGGGATATCCTAGATTTCCGCGCGCCGGGGTATAAACAAACAGATCGATCCGATCGATACCGTTTTTCTGCAATTGCTCGTAAAGATGAGGAAGCGAGGTTTCAGGAGAATCCAAATTGATTCCGTTGATCGTAAGATCCGCTTCGGACGACAACGAATCCCTGCTTGTAGTTGCGATGACCCTCCATTCTTCTTTTTGTTTTTGAGAATACTCTCTGACCGCAGTTAGAGCGCTTTGTCCGGCGACTCCGCTACTTCCGATGATGAGTGCATTTTTGATTGGCATCGATTTTCTCCGTTCGCGGAAGATGCTTTCCCGGATTCTTTCTTTGTCTTTCTATTTTACTGAAAATTTTGAAAAAATGGAAGCGTCCAACTCGATTCCGGAAATCCATCTTTGAAAGTCGGATGGGGGAGGGCAAAAAATTTGCTCCGTATTTCCGTTCTTTGTTTGGAAAGAAACGCCAAGTGCGTGCAGAAGAGATCTTTTTGCGTTTGGTAGCTTCGACGGTTTTTTGTTAGGCGATTCTTCAAGAACAAAATGTCCGATCGTTTTCGAAAGTTTGTTTGTTCCGATTCTTTTTTTAGTAAAGGATTCCGTTACGTTTGATACTCCGTAGACAAGATCCCCGAGGATGGGATGTCCCTTTTCGCACAGATGAAAACGGATCTGATGTCTTCTTCCGGTATGTAATTTTGCAAGAAGAATGGAAACGTTTTCGGAAACGTTCCTTTTAATCGTGATAAATTCGGTGACGGCTTTGTCCCCTCCCGAGAATACTTTTTTTACTTTTTTGTTCCCGTCTTTTAAATAACAGATTTCCGTAAAATGATCGTCCTCAACGATTCCCCGCGCGACACAGAGATAAATTTTGATCGAAGCTTTTAGAATCCGATCCGCTTCCTTGTTGTCCTCTGGATTTTTACAAAAAAAGACGAGACCGCTTGTATCCAAGTCCAGTCGATTTACGGTTCTTAAAAATTCCAGCCCTAGCTGTTTTTGCAATTGATCCGCAAAGTTGGTTCTTTGGGAATCCTTGGTTGCGTGTACTGGAATACCGGGCGGTTTTTCGGCGAATACAAACGATGTATCCTCGTAAAATATTTTAAAATTGGAATGTGTTTCAGACATTCTGTTTTATCAGATCGAGAAGATACGTTCTGAAATTTTTTTCGTCTTGGAGAACGGAGAAAAAGCTTCGATCCGTGAATTCTACGATATGCACTGCCTTTCCTACGAGGTCCTTTCCCGCTTGGGTGAGAAAAAGACAATTGGCTCTGGAATCTTCCTGGTCCGGTTTTCGGGTCAAAAGATTTTTGGATTCCAAACTTCTCAAAACCTTGAAAGTCATCATCACATCCGTTTTTGCGTGTTCCGCCAAACGAACTTGAGTGGCTTTCTGATCGGATTCTTCAAACCAAACGAGGCTTGCCAAAAGAACAAACGGAACGCGCGTCAAATCCAGGGTGACAAGACTTTCCCGGATTCGTTTTTGCCAAAGATTGGTGATTTGCCAAAAAAGGAACCCGGTGATTTCTTGGGGATGAGCCTCTTTGAATCTAGATTCGGATTTCATAGGTGATTGTTCGAACCGATTTCATTCTATTTTATTCCGCTCTCTTGTAAAGTTTGAATGTTCTGAAATCAGGGTTTCTCAGAATGTTCAAAATGAATTTAGAGATCCGAAAGTCCTTGAAAAGACGGATTCTTTTAGAAAGACTGGTTTTTGAAAATAGTAAAAATGGATCGGACTTGTTCCGAATTGTCTCTTGGGAACTCCCGAGAGAGTGGCTTCCGGATCGCCTTGTTTGATTTTTTTAAAAAAAGATCCAATTTTACTGCTGATTTATAAATTTTTACTGATAAAAAAGCCGGATCTTCTGTTATTATAAATTGAAGTGTTATGAAAAAAATAATTTCCGTTCTACTTTGGGTTTCTTTCTTTCACTCTTGCGCAGAAGCGAGTCGATTCAATTTAGATTCTTCCAATCCTTTAGCGCTTTTGGGACAGATGGTTTGGAGTCTAAATGCGATTCCACCAAATAAGCAATTTGTAGCCGTAGGGGAACGTTGTTCTTCATGGACCAGCGATGATGGAATCGTTTGGTCTTATAGTAATACTCGATTTCCCGGTTGTGTCGACGGTTCTATCCAGAGCGTAACCTATGGAAACGGAACCTGGGTGGCTGTGGGTGCAATGGAATCCGGGGCGGCTTTGGGCACTGAGAAAACGTGTGGAATTTGGTCCAGTCAGGATGCGGAGACATGGGTCAGATCCTCTTGCGCACCGATCACCGCTGAAACAACCGTACATAAATTACTCGCAGTGAGCTACGGCGGATCGCGATTTTGGGCGAGCGGACCGCATAACGGAGCCAGCACCAACCATGAATTTTTCGGACAAACCTCTGTAGATGGGGTGGCTTGGCAGTATCTCTCCATAGAAGACGGATCGAGTTACGACGATACCGATTATTATGATTCGATTTCTTACAATCCGAATACTTCGGAAGTTTATTTTGGAGGTCAGCACAGTGTCAGTTCCGAAATCGCGACGGTTTCAGCGGCTGCATTGACAAGTTCCTATGTTGAGATTTCGATGACTTCCAATTTGAATCGTGTTCTTGTAGTAAAATCGTCCGGAGAAATTCTTATCTACGCCACTTTGGGGATTGTAAAGATGGCTTCTTCTCTCGATTCCATTAGCAACGCCCCCGAATTAAATACCGCGATAGAAGATCATATCAATATTGTCGTTGAAGGTAAGGACAAACTTGTCGCGTTCGGTGATGAATGTAGAATTGATTATTATTCGTTTGCGATCGGGGTTTGGCATCCCGCCGGTGCTTCCGCTCCGCCGGATATGTCAAACTGCTCTCGTTTGGATTGGATGTCGGCCGCATACAATGTTACTCTGGATCGATTTGTTGCGGGAGCTCGAGTGATTGGAACCGTCCCGACCGCGTTCAGTTATTCTACGACCGGACTTCCTTCGGATTGGACTGTCGTGGAACAAACCGATATCGGATCGCCCGGTCCTGCTATATTAGGAATTGCTACTCAATAAAATTTTATAGCTCGGTTCAAAATTCGAAGGTCGTTGGAATGTAGTATGATTTGTGGATGGAATATCAAATTGAAAAGTATCGATCGGTAACAATTTATTTTGCAAAATGAACACGTTTGATTTGTTGCTTGTTTTTGAATTTTAGGGTTGTTGGAGTAGTCGGAAATCGATTTGAAAAGTAAAAGTATAAAAAACGTTTTTTTGTCGATTCAATCGATTTTGTTTTTCGATCGAAAAACAAAAAAACAGATAAGGTTGTTTATTCTATTTTACATGTCGTTTGTGTCTGCTACTTTGGTTCTTTCTTTTGAAAATTGGATTCTATTTTCTAATCGAGTGAGTAAAGCGAGAGGTAGGCTTTGAATCAAAGAATTTCTTTGTTCCGATCCGATTTCCTCACCTTACGTTGGAGATTTATGAAATTTCTTATATCCTGTTCTTTCGTTCTTTTTAGTATAACGGCTTGTTCAGAGGCCGCTCGGGTCAGTTTGGATTCCTCCAATCCTTTGGCGCTTTTGGGACAGATCGGTTGGAGTTTAAATGCGGTTCCGAACACTCAATTCATGGCGGTGGGAGAACGTTGTTCTTTGTTGACTTCTTCCGACGGAATCACCTGGAATTACAGCGCAGACAGATTTCCAGGCTGCAATCAAGGCACAATCCGAAGCGTTGCTTACGGGAACGGCGTTTGGGTCGCTGTCGGAACCAAAACATTGACCGGACTCAGTTGCGGGATTTGGTCCAGTCACGATGACGGAGAAACCTGGAGTTTGTATGATTGTGCACCGAAGATCATCGCTGGAACACCGGTCATTAAAAATCTGCGTGTGGTAACGTATGGAGGCGACCGATTTTGGGCCGCGGGAGACCATAACGGTAGCGGGACAGGTACAGATTTTTTTGGCCAAATATCGTCCGACGGGACCAACTGGAGTTATCTTGGGATCGATGACGGATCTTCCTACATTGATACGGATTCTTTTTATTCCGCATCCTACAACGCGATCCGATCGGAGATTTATTTTGGTGGAACCCATTCCGTAAATGCAGAAATTGTAAAGATGGCCGTTCCTTCTTTAGCCCAAAGCTCTGTTTCGTTATCGACCCTATCTTTTAAGAACAGAGTGCTCGCGTTGAAATCGGGGAATGTTCTGGTCTATGGAGACAATCATTATGCTACGTCTACGTCGAGTGTGACAAGATTCGCTCCCAATCTCGATGCCATTGCAGTTGCAACTCAATTTACGACTGCCATCCAACAACAGGCCAACACAGCCGTGGAGGGAAAGGATAAGATCCTTCTTTTGGGAAATCAGTGTTCTATGGACTATTATGAATTTGGTCTAAATGTTTGGCATCCGGGAAGCGGCATCACATTGAGCGGTTGTTCTACGAATCATCTAAACGGATCCGCTTACAATTCTGTATTGGACCGATATGTGGCGGTAGGCAATTCGAATTTTTTTGGTCATTCCACCACAGGATTGCCATCGACATGGACTGCTGCGAGTCCCGACATCGGGGGAGGAACTCCTTTGAATCTTCTTGCAGTTGCTTCCAAATAAAGGTTGGAAGTAGATCAAAGAATCGAAATTCCTAGATTTGCCTCAGCAAGACTCAAGACTCGCGAGATTTTTCAGCGCACCTGGAATTTTTTTTTTTGATGGAAGAGGATAAACTTTACGTCGTTAGGTGATAAATGGATAGTGATTTTCTGATTCATTTTTGATTCAAGTTCATATCTGTCGGGATATTCTTGCTTCGAAAATTGTCATTCATTCTGTTTTATATGTTATTTATTCTTATTGTTTTGATTTTCTCTTTTGAAAGTCGCATTTTTAACTCTCCTACTTGTTATAGAATTGGCGGAAGCTTATGGATTCAAAGGTTTCTTTGGTCCTTACGCCGGGGTTTTATGAAATTTCTTATATCCTGTTCTTTCGTTCTTTTCAGTATAACGGCATGTTCAGAGGCCGCTCGGGTCAGTGTGGATTCCTCCAATCCTTTGGCGCTTCTGGGACAGATCGGTTGGAGCATAAATGCAATTCCGAATCATCAGTTCATTGCGGTGGGAGAATCCTGTTCCTCGTGGCTTTCTCGGGACGGAATCACCTGGAATTACAGCGCAGATAGATTTCCAGGCTGCAATCAAGGGACAATTCGAAGCGTTGCTTACGGGAACGGTGTTTGGGTCGCTGTCGGAACCAAAACATTGACCGGACTCAGTTGTGGGATTTGGTCTAGTCACGATGATGGTGAAACCTGGGCTTTACGCGACTGTGACACGGTAGTGATCGCAGGGACCCCGTCGATCAAAAACCTTTTTGTGGTGACTTACGGCGGAGATCGATTTTGGGCGGCAGGAGGACATAACAATGGCGGGACGAGTTCCGATTTTTTTGGTCAAATGTCGTTTGACGGGATCAACTGGACTTATCTCGGAATCATAGACGGCACTTCCGCTCTTGGCACGGACTCTCTTTATTCCGCATCTTACAATGCTGCAAGATCGAATATTCATTTTGGCGGAACTCACTCGCATTCTGCGATGATTAATATGGCTGTGCCTTCTTTGGTGGACGGTGTCATTACAATAGCGGCTCCATCTACGAAAAACAGAGTGCTCGCGTTGAAATCGGGGCGCGTTATGGTTTATGGAGACAACGACGAGACCACACCAACATCGAGTGTGGTAAAACTAAACTCGGTACTCACTGCCTTTGGCTTTATCAACACAACTGCATTGCCTACCGCGATCCAAGGCCAAGCCAACACAGCGGTGGAAGGGAAGGATAAGATTGTTCTTTTGGGAGACTCGTGTTCTATGGACTATTATGAGTTTGGTCTAAATGTTTGGCATCCGGGAAGCGGCAGCGTTGTAAACGGTTGTTCTTCGGGTTCTATCAACGGTTCCGCTTACAACACGATGTTAGATCGATATGTGATCGTAGGTGCTTCGAATTTCTTTGGTTATTCCAACACAGGACTTCCCTCTGCGTGGACTATTGTAAGCCCCGAAATCGAAGGAAGTCCTCTGGATATTCTTGCAGTTACTTCCAAATGAAGATCGGAGATTCGACGATACAAACGATCTGAATTCAAAATTGCTAAATCGTTTCTGCAAATTTCGCGAGATTTTTCATTGCGTCTTGAGAGCGCTTTCCGAATTTTATTTCCGATCATTCTAAAAAATAAAAAAGAAAGCGATCCGGAAAATAAGACTGTATGAACAAACCTTGTGCCCGAAGCAGTCGGTATGAGTTTGTGTTTGAATTTCAGTTTGCAAAGTGGGAGTTGCGACAAATCAGAAAAGAATTCTTTTTCCCGGACTTCCGTAATTTGTAATAGCCAAAATAAGATCTTACACTCTTTTAAAGTTGATTACGAAAATTGTAAGTTGTCGAGATACTTATTCTTAGCTAATTCCTTCGTGTCAAGAAAAGTCTGGAATGGAGTTTTACCAAAACAATACTTGCCTTGATGTGTTCTTTCGTTATTATAAGAATCGATCCAGTGATCCAAATCTTTTTGCAAATCTTCAATCGAGCTGTATACCTTTTTCCTGAAAGCAATGGCATAAAATTCATCTTGAATGGTTCGGTGAAATCTTTCACAAATTCCATTAGATTGAGGATGCCTTGCTTTTGTTTTTGAATGGTCTATATCTTCCAAAGCAAGGAACAACTGAAATTCATGGTGTTCTCTATTTCCGCAATACTCGGTCCCTCTATCCGTTAAAATTCTCAACAGCCGAACGCCTTCTTCTTCGAACCAAGGAATCACTTTGTCGTTTAACATATCAGCAGCGACTAATGCGTTCTTCCGATCGTAAAGTTTTGCCATCGCCACTTTAGAATAAGAGTCGATAAAGGTCTGCTGGTAAATCCTTCCTACGCCTTTGATTGTGCCCACGTAATACGTATCTTGACATCCTAAGTATCCTGGGTGTTCTGTTTCTATCTCACCTTCAACTTGCTTTTCTAATTTTCTTCTTTCTAATGCCTGCACTTGTGATTCGGTTAATACGGGAGAATTCCCTTGAGCCATGAACGCCTCTAAAGCCTTCAGTCTTTTTTGAAAGGTCTCCAGATCGTGACGAACCCATACACTACGAACGGTCGCAGGTGCTACTATGATTCCTTGTTTTTTCAATTCATTCGATGCTCTCTGTTGACCGTAAGCAGGAAAGTCGATCGCCATTTTTTTTACCGCTTCTTCTTTTTCAGGTTCGATACGATTTTTAGGATTCGGTTTACGTCTACTCAGATCCTGGAGAGCGAGTTCGCCTCCTTTCTCATATAACTCTTGAAAACGATAGAAACTATCCCGTGAATAGCCCATAACGTTACACGCCTTTGAGACGTTCCCTAAGGTCTCTGCTAACTTCAAAAGACCTACCTTGTTCTTGATTATTTTTTGTACCGTTGTCATCTTTTTTCTCCTTATTTATTTTAAGGAGTGTAAGATCAAGTTCTAACTATTACACGTAATTCGAAACCAGATTCTGGGGCCGCTTTTGCGCTTGAATATTCCCTTGCTTCCCCTTTGAAATTCTCCTTCTAAAAAGGATTCCTCCATTTCTCAGTCCCATGTTTTCCAGTTCGCGACATCTTTGTAGATTTTCCAAAGTTGAGAAGTGTTTACTCGTGTGATTTCCTCTTTTTGGATTTGTTTCGTTTTTTGACCTGAGTTCAATTGTAGGCGTGAATATCATAATCGCGATGATTATATCCAGTCTATTTTTTTTACAAGAGGAGTTTTCGATTGACAGAATTCTGCTATATTAGACAAAAAAAAGGAAATGAACCCAGCTATGGAAGAATTGGAAGCAGGGAAAGAAGCTCCCTCCAGCGAACATATCACAGAAGTTGTTAAAGAAAACTTAAAACTCATCCGCCATACAAAAGGGTTTTCCTTGGACAAACTGGCTTCCCGTTGTGGGGTCAGCCGGGCGATGCTTTCTCAGATCGAACAAGGAAAAAGTGTTCCTACGATTTCAGTTCTTTGGAAGATTGCAAACGGTTTGAATGTTCCGTTTAGCGAACTTTTGAAAGAAAAGGGTACGGAAGGAATCATCGTAATGAAAGCGGAAAACACAAAGGTTTTGTTTTCGAGCTCGAAGGTTTTTTCCAGTCGCGCACTTTTTCCTTATAACGGAAATCGAAAAACCGAATTTTACGAACTCATTTTAAAACCCGGTGGGATCGAAGTTGCGGAATCTCATCAGTCCGGAACTACGGAAAATATCGTGGTCGTTTCCGGCAAACTTCGACTCCGTGTAGGAGAGAAGGTTGTGGAGCTCGAACCAAAGGATTCCGTTTTTTTTAGAGCCGATATCCCGCATGAATATTCCAATCCGACCGATCAAGAAACACTGATGTATTTGGTTATGGACTATAGAGACGAAATCAATTGATTGTGTAAAAAAGATGTTTCCATTCCTTTCATCCTTGAAAGAAAGTCTTTTAGATCTTCTTTTAAGGAGCTGGATCGAATGTTCCGCAATTTCCCTTCCGATTTATTTTTTTCTTTTCTCATACTTGGTCTAGTTTCTCTGATTCTTTTCCCATCTTCCTTTTTGCACGCGGATTCTATGGAATTCCCTCAAACCGTTGACGATTCTCGTTACGAGGAACAGATTTCCTGTCATCCGAATGATTGCATTTCCTTCAAGTTGGAGGAAATTCTCGAAGATGGAGTCAAATCCAAAATTACCACGCTTTTCTCCGAGAATGCGGGAAAAATCTTGATCGATACTTCCGGCGCTTCGAGAAAGATCGATTCGGATGATTTGGATGATATTCGAACTCTTTTGGAGGAAATTTCAAAAAGAGACGGTAAAGTCGCGATCGAAAGACTTCACATTGCGGTTCGTTCTTTTCAACTTCCACAACCTCCGTTTCTAAAAGACGTCGGTTTAGTGGGTTGGGAGGTCTTTAAAAGAATTTATAAAAAGATTTATTATCGAAAAACTTCGGATTATCATGCGAAGGTTTTGTATCATCCGGAAACACTAAATATATTTTTGGTCTATTTTGTTCATCGTAAATACGGAGATATCTGCAATACGATATTCGCATCCTGTAACGAGGTCGAATATCTGGATGACGATACGTTTGATCTGCAACTTTCTCAAGCCTTGAAGGAATCCAAAGAAAAGAAAATTCCAGTAAAGGTTTCCTTTCGTCAAACGGAGGCGATTCTACCCGAAATCAAAATCGATCTCGAACATATTAAAGGTGTCAATCGATCCACTCGAATTTACAAATGGATGGCTGCAGGGAAGGAAAGAGAAGTCAAACCCGTGACCAAATCCAGATTTCTGGCGTTTCAAGCCGTTGTGACTGCGATCGATTACTCTTTGACGGTCTACGATATGATTGCTGCTCTTATCATGTATCAACCCGCAGCGCAGAGAAAGGTCGAAGTGAATTATATAGAATCTGAAAAAGGGAAACGGATCGATTCTGTAATTTTTCTTCCTGTGGAAGAAAAATTACAATGATCGTTGAAAACGGAATCCTTATTTTAGGATTCCGTTGTAATAAAAAATCTAAAAATAAAAGTCAAGGCCGTCCTTTTGATTACGACGATACGTTAGTTCAGATTCGCGAGGTTCGTTACGAAACCTTAAAGTCTCTCTCGCTCTCAAAAAATTCGGATTTGAATTGAAAGGTCCGCAAACCGAACCCGGAAGTATCGATTTCGATTTTGTGAATTCTTTTCTGGGATTGGAACATTGGCTTCCAGTTCGGAATTCGGAGTAAGCGAAAGGACAATGGATCGGAGAAATCGGATCCATTGTGATTTTACTAAAAAGCGGACTTAAAGTCCGCCTTTTGTAAAATTCGAAACTTCTTATCGAAAGAAAATAAAGGTAAGAAGAATAAACACCGGAATCAGAATTCCAACGGAATACAAAACGTACCCTCCGAAACTCGGCATCTTTACGTGATTTTCTTCCGCAACCGACTTCACCATAAAGTTCGGCGCGTTACCGATATACGTAAGCGCTCCCATAAATACGGCTCCGACCGAAATCGCTTTGAGGATACTTTCCGCGTGCGGATCCGCCAGGATCTGAGAGACATTGCTCAGCCCCAAGGTTCCTTTTGCTAAGGACAAAAAGGTCAGATAGGTAGGCGCGTTATCCAAAACTCCGGAGAACAAACCGGTCACCCAGAAAAACTGCCAAGTCTCTGTAACACCCAGTTCTTTTCCGTGGTGTTCCAATAAAATCAGAGCGGGAATCATCGTGATAAAGATTCCGATAAAAAGATACGCCACTTCCTGAATCGGATGAAGGGTGAACTTGTTGTGTTCTCTTACATGACCTTTGGTGGTAAGTTTGGAAAGCAGGATGAGGACGATCAATACACCTTCTCTGATAAATGCGAGATAGGGATTTTCGGCGATCGCAGGGATGTAGTTTTGGTTGAGAAACGCGACTGATAAAACGATTCCCAACAACCAAATAAAATTCACCTGACCTTCCAGGCTGATTTTCTCTTGATGAACGTGATCTTTTTTTAGGTCTTTAACGGTTTCTTTTTTATACGCGATCGTATCCCAAATAAAATAAAGAACTAAGAGAAGAGATCCCGCTACGAGCAGCTCGGGCAAAAGTTTGAATGTCCAGGTAAACGGAACTCCGATTAGATAACCCAGAAAGAGAGGAGGATCTCCAAGAGGGGTTAGGGAGCCGCCGATATTCGAAACAAGAAAGATAAAAAAGATTACGGTATGAACCACGTGTTTTCTTTCCGAGTTTGTTTTTAGAATCGGACGAATCAAAAGCATCGAAGCTCCGGTCGTTCCGATAAACGAAGCTAGGAAAGTTCCGATGATCAAGAAGATCGTATTGTTTAGAGGAGTCGCTTCGATATCGCCTTTTAGACGAATTCCACCCGAAATATAAAAGAGAGAAGCGAGAAGAATGATAAACGGAACATATTCAAAAACAAGAGTATGAACGATCTTACCAAACCAACCGTGAAGAACGAGGATAACAAAAGAGACCGCGGCCAGCGCAAGAGCGAGGATCAATTTGTTGGTATTGCTTTCCCACCAATGAGAGGTAGTATGAGAAACGATCGGTAAAAGAGCGATGCTCAAAAGAATTAAGATAAAGGGAATCACACTCCAATACGGAAGATTCTCTCCCACGGTTTCATGGTGAGTGGTCGAAGCAGTTTCCTGATGAGAAGAATCCTGTGTCTCCGTTGTTTGAACGTTTGGTGGAGTTTCTCCGGCAGGATCAGAGTCTGCAAGGAGTGCCGCTGCGGGCAGGGTAAGAAGTATCGTCAATAGGACGGATATCAATTTTTGTTTCATGGCTCGTATCATCTGAAGAATTTTTAGACATTTTCGAGATTTCAAAGATAGAGTAAAAGGAAAAAGACTCTCTTTGTCTTTTTTTTCAGGTTCCCGACATACTTATTTTGCGAACTTTTTTGGATTGCAGAATTTTTCAAGAAAGAGATGGTTTCTTTACGAACTCCGGAAATAAAATTGTACGAAAATGAGGTTTGTGGAGGTCTGATGGGTAAGATCCGGATACCACAAGGAATCTAAAAGAATGGAAGCATTGTTTGCAAAAAAAGCCTGTCTAACGCCGACGGAAATCGAGCAGAGACTCAAATCGGTTTCCATCCAGCCAACGATGCAAAGGATATCCATCTGTCAATACGTACTCTGCGAGGCGGATCATCCCACAGCCGAAGAAGTAAAGGAATGGGTGGACAGCCGTTCTTTTAAGATGAGTCTTGCAACCGTTTATAATACCCTCAACATACTCGTGTCAGCCGGACTTCTGCGGGAATTTAAATTTTCCTGTCTTGGAAAATCGGTTTATGACAGCAATATCGTGGATCACTATCATTTCTTTGATGAGCAATCCGGCAAATTTCACGATATCGATCCTTCCTTGCTTTCTCTCAGTTCCAATCTTCCATCCGAATTTCAGGTAAACAAAACCGATATTCTTCTGAGTGGAAATTTAGAATCTCCGATTAAAGATTGATCGCCTCTCCTAACGCAGCTGCGAACGATTCCATCACCGTTTCCGAAAGAGTAGGGTGAGCAAATATCGTGGAAGCGATGTTTTTGGCGGTCAATTCTTGAGTGATTCCCAAAGCGACGGCAGGTAGGAGTTCCGTAACCCCCGGTCCGATCAAATGTGCTCCTAGAATTTCACCCGAATTTTTATCCACGATCACCTTTGTAAAACCCCCGACGTCCCCCATCGCACGGGCTCTTCCGCTTGCGGTGAATGGAAATTTTCCAACGCTGATCGTATAACCCATGTCAGTCGCCTTTTTTTCGGTCAAACCGATCGAAGCGACTTCGGGATGACAATAGGTGCAGCCCGGGATCGCATCATAGTTGATCGGAATAAAATCGAGATGATGAGGATTGCCTGCGTGAATCGAAATCGCTTCCGCTGCCTTGATTCCTTCCGCCGAAGCGACATGAGCGAGAAGGGGAGGTCCGTTACAGTCTCCGATCGCGTAGATATGAGAAACATTCGTTTTGTATTTGCGATCCGTTTTAACAAAACCCTTTTGTAAAAAGACACCGATCTCTTCTAGATTCATCGAATCCGTATTGGGAACAAGCCCGATGGACACGAGAATTTTTTCCGCCTCTAAGATTTCTCCGGTTTCTGGAAGATTTTTTCCTTTAAGAAGAACTTTGACTTTGCCGTTTGATAGTTTCGGATCGGAAACTCCGACCCCCGTTAAAACCCGGATTCCTCTTTTTACAAACGACTTTTCTAAGAATGCGGAAACATCCTTATCTTCTACGGGAAGAATCTGATCCAACATTTCGACTAACGTGACTTTGGTTCCCATGGCGGAATAAAAGTCCGCAAATTCAACGCCGATTGCACCGGCTCCTACGATCAAAAGAGATTGAGGAATTTTCTTCTGAATCATTGCGCTTTTCGAAGACAAAACCGTATCCGAGTCAAAAGGTAAACCGGGAAACTCTTTGGCTCTGGCTCCGGTAGCGATGATAAAATATTTGGAGACGATTTCCTCCTTCGAAGTGTCGGGGAGCCAGATCGTATTCGAATCTTTGAATACGGCGGTTCCTTTTTTACGGGTGATTTGATTCTTATTCAAAAGAAATTCTACGCCGGATGCCATTCCGTCGGCGACGTTTCGAGAACGTCGGATGATGGAAGGGAAGTCGGGTTGAGCAGATCCCAGATCGATTCCGAATTCTTTTGCGGAATGCATTTTTTCCAAAAGGTGGGCAGATTCCAAAAGAGCTTTGGTTGGAATACATCCCCAGTTCAGACAGATTCCGCCGGGTCTTTCTTTTTCGACGATACAAACGTTCATACCCAATTGAGCTCCCCGGATTGCGGCGACATAGCCGCCCGGGCCCGCTCCGATGACGGTCAGGTCGTAGGTTTCTGGCATAAAATTCTCCCGAGCTCATTAAATGAGGGTTTTGTCGAGGTTGGGCAAGGATTTTTTTAAAGAAGTAAAGTTCCTGGATAGCGAGTTTTAAAAAAAGAAGAATGGGGATCAGTTGCTTTTTCTTTTTAAAACAAGGATCATTCTTCCGGCGGAATTTTTAAACTTGGTTTCGCTAAAACTGGAGTAGACTTGCATGATTTCGAATTTATGTCTGAGAATCATTTTTTCGATTTCGGGAAGATAGAATACTCTCATAACGTGTTTGTCCCGGATTTCGCGGGTATTGATCTGATAGATATAATTGACTTCCACCATCGTGGAAGTATCGGCCCTGACCAATCTAAATCCGCGGTTTCTTTGAATCGTAGTATTGAGAGATTTGATTTGAGCGACCGGTGTGATCGGCTTCCGTTTGATAGTGCGCAGAGGTTCCGCATTCCAGACTTCGAGAATCGCAAGTCCCGCGGGTTTTAGGTTTTGTTCGATGAGTTTGAGGGTGGAATCGATTTCCTCGTTCGTCAAAAGGTAGTTAAACGATCCGAAAAGGCTGATGACACAATCTAGTAGAACTCCGGATTGATAGGTTTGCATCGGCGCTACGTCGAACTTGCAGTGAGAATACCTTTTTTTAGCGACGTCGATCATTCGAGAGGAAGAGTCGATTCCTTTAGGTCTGTATCCCAAAGATTGAAAATAACGTACGTGTTCTCCGGTTCCGCATCCCATATCAAGAATCGTCATAATTCTATGTTTGCGAAAGAGTCGGTCCAAAAACTTGGCCTCCGAATCGATCTTGCGCGCGGGCTTTTCGATATCAAAGTAGAATTCTGCGAGTTCGTTGTACAACTTCATAAAAATTGGTTTAGAGGTATCGGAATCTGCCCGTTAACTATATTAACGGCACTATGCTCATGAAAATCCAACATTTCGGAACCATTTTCTTATTTTTTAATGTTGCTGTCCAAGCGATCGAAACTCGTTCAAATCTATCAAAGGATCTTTTTTCGGGGGACACTTTGGTTTTTGGGGGGATTTCGCTTTCGCTTTTATTTCTTTTCGGATTGGTTCTTAAAGAAAGTGTACAGAAATCTCGAAATGTATCGGAGAAAAAGAAGGATGTCTTATCCGAACTTACTAAACCGATATCTGCAGCTTCGGAATCTGTTTCTGTTTTCGAAGACGTAGTTTCTCGGAACCCGATCGGAAAGGAAAGTTTTCGAAATCAAGCCGTTTCGGTAAAATCCTCACAGGTAAATCATATCTGGAAACGAGAAGTGCCCATACATCCCGAACTCGTTCTTGCTCACCAAACATTTTTGGAACAACTGAGTTCTAAAGTGAGTTTTGCGGAGCTTTGTTTTTTGAGTGGGGACATTTCTTTGCTTTTGGCTTCCAGAAATGGAAAATTGTTTCATCTTCCGGAATCCCCCGAAGAACAATCGATTTCCGATAAAAGTCTGAAAGACGTTCAATCCGGAAGAATTTGTTTTACGGAAGAATTTGTGTATATTCCTCTTGCGACCGGAATTCAGCCGTTCGGATATCTAAAGATCGCCGCTTCCGATTGGAAACAGTTGACTCCGAGAGAATTTCATTCCTGGAAGGAGGAATACGAAGAGCGGGTTTCCATCCAGTTCGAATCTTCGGATCCTGAAACCGGATTTGGAAATTTGCACGCATTTGAATTGGATAAAATTCGGGTACATGAGAATATTCTAATTTTTGCAAGTTTGACCACTTTGTCATCGATGCCTTATGTGTTGAAATGGGTTTCTCTCTGGACTTCCAAAATTCTCAGAAAACAGATTCGTTTTTATAGAATTCGCCAGGACAGAGTCGCATTTTTTTTATCCCCGGAGGAATGGGAAACGTTTAGTAAAAATCTAAAAGAGCTTGTGGAATCGCTCCAAAAGGAAAGCCATCCGGTCGATCTCAATCTCGGAGTTTCCATCCTGGAGGAAAACAGGGAATCCTGGGTTTTGAATGCCAGAAAGGCTTTGGGACAATCGATGGAACAAGGTCCGAATCGGTATATCTGTCTGTGAGTATAGATCCGTTACTCGACGAAAAATTCATTCTAACGATTTCTCAGATATTTCCGGAGTATCTGGACAAGACTATTTCCGTGAGCGCAATCCGAGAAGCGTTTGGACCTTCCAAAAACGAAGGACTTTGTTACGAAAATTGTACGATGGTGGAATTTCAGGGAGAGATCGAGGGAAAATTATTTCTTGCGATGGATGGTTATACCAAACTAAAACTTCTTCCGATGATCGCCCGATCGTTTCACATCGATCCGACCGTTCGCGCCGACGCACCGTCTATTTTGATGGAATTTGCAAACCAAATTTGCGGTTCTTTAATCACGGAAATGAGAATGGGCAGGTTTGAAGCAGAGCAACATCCGCCCGAGATTCTAAATCATAAATTGATTCCCGTCGATCTTGAAACCTATCGGCAATACATTCTGATTTATTTTTTAAAAGATCCAAAGGCCAAACAATATTTAGGTAGAATCTATCTCATTCTTCTCATGAAGAAATTTTGAGAAAAACCTTCGTCATTCTATTTCGGCGGATTGTTTCGCGAAGTATGACGATCACTTTTTTTGAATTCTTCTTTGATGTTTGGCTTATCTGATTATCATCGCGTCTTTTTCAATTCAAGTCGCACATCTCCAAAAAAAAAGGGCGTATTAAAAAATATGTAGAGATTTTGAGCGTATCTTAAACCTTCAATCGGATGAATTCTTTAAACATATTGAAAGGGATGCCTTTTTTGATCGATTACTCCGGTCTAAAAAAGTCCAAAGAAGCGCGCATAACGGAGACGAGTTTGCGACTTCCGAATTCCGTTTTGCTTCGGGGTAAAATTTTAGAAGCGGAAGCAAATTCTACAGCGCCGGTAATTTATCTTCAACACGGAATGAGTGCAAAAGGAATAGATGATCCTCGAATCATCGCGCTTGGAACAAACCTTGTCAATCGCGGTTTTAAAGTTTATTTACCGGAACTTCCGGAAGTAAAAGGACTTTTGATGAAATCGGAGACGGTCTTAAATATTCGTTCTGTGTTTCTTGAAATTCATTCTCTCGAAAAACGCTTTTTATCCTATGTCTCCGCTAGTTTTTCTGCGGGAATGGGGTTTGTTGCGCTGGCAAATCCGGAATGTCAGAAAGTTCTTTCTTCAAGTCTATTGATCGGCGGTTATTTTAACTTTGGAAAAACATTCCCTTATATTTTAAAAAATTATGAAATAGAAAGTTACGCAGTCAATGTGATGATGTTTAACTTTGTCCATTTGATTCGGTCTAAGACGGAGGAATTGCAGAAATATTTTTACGAATCCGCTTTGGACAACGGTCTTGCTCGGAAAGGGGAGGACCGCAAAGGACCGAAAATTCTGCAGACTTTGGATTTTCCGGATCGGACTTTTGTAAAAGATTTTATAGAGAACCCCGAATTTAGGATTCAAGCGGCTCAGGATCTCAGAGCTCAGGTTTCCGATTCTTTTATCGAAGAAACCTCTCCCGCCTTTTTTAGCAGTCAGGTCATAAAAAAATGCTTTTTGTTGCACGGAAACGACGATCCCGTTATCTCATCGCAGGAATCCAGGGACTTAAGGGATCTGCTCTTAAAAAATCCGGACTCTTCTCCGGTTTTTCTGGAAACCAGCTTGTTGACTCATGGCGATCATCTTCCTTTTTACTCGCGTATACAAGAAATCCTACCCATGGCGGGTTTTTGGGGGGAGTTTCTTTCTACCGCAAACGGCAAAAAGTAAGTGTGGATTTTTAAAGCCACACTCGTCTCATAGCCGGTCAAATAGGATCTATTTTTGGTTTCGGACAGAATACTTGCTGGCTATGGTTCTAAAATGGAGTAAGATTCTATGAGAAATTGGATGTTTCGTTTGTTAATCTTAAGAGACGTTCATTTGTTTGGGAACTTCATGAATGAAAAAGGTTCTTTTGCTAAAAAGGAAGAGGCCCTTTGATTTTCTTTCGTTTTTGGAACAGAAAACGAATTTTTGAGAGAGTTATAAGTAAAAAAAAGTTTCAATTCGATGGAACCTTATATACTACATTCAAGTTCTTTCTCTCTAAGTCGAAATTAGAAAGAGTGCGACGCGGCTGATGCCAAGTTTGAAATAATATGAATGCGAACAATGATTCTATGAATACACCAACTCCAGAACCCAAAATCTCCCCCATTTCCGTGGAGTCAGCCGTAAGTATATCCGTTTCTTCGGACCAACTTTCGGCTATTCTTACGGTCAGACCTTACAATCTAAAAGGTGAGACCATATCCAAGGATAAACTTTGGAGCATCATTCTCGATTGGGGAATCCACAGAGAACGGATGTTAGTCGATGAAATTCGCAGGATTTTAACTCTTCTGGATGCAGCCGGAAAAAAGAGCGATTTTACTCCAATCAAAGTGGAAATAGCAAAAGGGGTTTCTCCGACCCCGGGAGAAAACGGCTGGGTTCGTTTTTATCATCCCATGGCAAAAAGAGTCAAACTCTTAGAAGACGGAAGAGCCGATTTTCGAAACATAGACCGTTATATCAATGTAAAGCTGGGAGAAAAACTCGCGACAAAGTTCGAGGGGACTCCCGGAATTCCGGGCTTTGATGTGTTCGGAAATATCATTCCTGCTCCCTCGATCAAACGTCCTAAGTTGATGATTGGAAAAAACATCGTTGAGAAAGAAATAATCGAAGAGGGAAAACCTCTGCAAGAATACTTTGCGGAAACAAACGGTGTGATCTTTGCTACCGAAACATCGATTACCGTTTCTCCGGAGCTTCAGATCGCCGGAAACGTCGGTCTGGCCACCGGAAACATTCAATTTGACGGAAACGTAATTGTTCGAGGTGATATTGAGCCCGGTTCGGTTGTAACATGTACGGGATCTCTCGTCGTCTATGGAAACCTGGAAAGCAATGCGATCAAAGTAGAACAGGATTTGATCGTTCACGGGGGAATCAAGGGTTCGAGTACGGATATCATTCAGGTTACGGGAAGAGTTCAGGCAAAGTTTATCGAGAACTCACATTTGGAAACGGAAGGTGATATCGTGATCGAAGGAGCGATTCTCAATTCAACCGTTGATACTTTAGGTTCGGTCATTCTAAACGGCACGAACGGAAATTTGGTTTCCAGTAAGGTCAGAACCTACGAAGGAATTTCCCTAAGCTCTTTGGGTTCGAGCGCAGAATTGGATGTAAGTATCGAACTCGGTTTTCATTATAAGAACGATCGCACTTTTCAAGACATCGCAAAAAAGGTTCTTATGGGCGAAAAGGAAATGGAGAAAATCCTTCCTAAGATTCAACAGATCAAACATATGGTTCAACGTTCCCGTGGAAATCTTCCGGAGGAAAAAAAGGAAACTTTTAAAATCGTGTTCGAGGACTATAATAAAAAATTAAAAATTATGAATATGTTGAAATCCAAACAGGATGAATTGAAAAGTTCTCGTTTCAATCCGGGCGCGGTACGGTTAGCGATTCAAAAAGGAGCTTATCCCGGTGCCGTAATCCATTACAGAAGACAGGTTGAAAAAATTACGAAATTCCAATCCTCATTTATGATGGTCTTTGAACCCGGCCAGGACAAAGCTATGATGGTCGCGCTTCAGACAAAAGGCTGACCGAAAATCTTTTTGAGATTTTCTTCTGTTACCGGAGAAACGATTCCTCGTTCTGTGATGATTCCAGTGATTAAACTTGCAGGGGTCACATCAAAAGAAGGATTGAGTGCGTCCATTCCGATCGGTGCGATCACACCTTCGTTTAAAAACGGTTTTCCATTCTCGTCTTTTAAAAAACTAAAGGAAGTCACTTCGTCGGGTTTTCTCATTTCGATGGGAATATGGCTTCCGTCCGGAATTCGAAAATCCATACTCTTTGCGGTGGCGGCTACATAAAAAGGAACTCCGTGGTGTTTGGCGACGATCGCGAGCGGATAGGTTCCTATCTTGTTTGCAGTATCTCCGTTGGATGCGATTCGATCCGCACCTACGATCACGGCGTCTATCTTTCGAGAACCCATCAACCAGCCCGCCATACTGTCCGTGATAAGAAAGGCGGGAATTCCTTCCTCTTTGAGTTCCCAAGCAGTGAGCCTTGCACCCTGCAGATACGGTCTGGTTTCATCCGCAAACACCGTTAGAAAGTGTCCCGCATCTCTCAATGAGCGGATGACGCCTAACGCAGTTCCATGTCCCGCGGTCGCAAGCGCTCCCGTATTGCAATGTGTGATCAGATTGAGTTGAGAAGGGGATTTCGGAAATAAAGAAAGTGAGTTTTTGGAAAGCGCCAAGTTATCGTTGAGATCGGTTTCTAACATGGTAAGAGCAAATATCTCCGCTTGCTTTCGAAGATCCTCCAAAGATAACGTAGAATTTTCATTCTCCGTAAAACGGGACTGAAATTCCTCGATCATCAATCTGAGGTTGACCGCCGTGGGTCTGGATTCTAAAAGTTCGGTGAGTTTTTTTTTGAATTCTGCGGGACTTGGTTTGGAAGATAGTGCGTTTAGATAGATTGCGATTCCGAATGCTCCTGTGATCGCGATTGCGGGAGCTCCCCGAACGACCATTTCACGGATCGCAAAAATACAGTCCTCGAGCGTTTCTGCGGTCAAATACGAGGTAGAACCCGGAAGCACTCTCTGATCCAAAAGGATTAGTTTTTTTTCCTTCCAGAGAATTGGCTTTAATCCTGATTCTTGCATTTTTTTTGTTCCGGCTATTAAGGATGAGGTTTCTTTTTTCGATTTAGATAGTGTGATTGAAAATCATTCTCCTTCTCCCGGAGAATGAGGAAACCCGGGGTGATTCTTAAGCCCCGGCTTTGCCTGCTTGACTCTCTTGACCACAGTTCGTATTCTATCCTATATGGCAAAAAGAAAATACCGAAACGGAGTCTCGCTCTTCGGTTATTCCATTTTACATCCGATCAACCTGTTTTTAATCGCAAATGTTCTTATCTACATTCTACAGCTCTTTGCGGGCGGTACGGGAATTCTTGAATATTACTTTGCTTTAACTCCTTCTCGATTTTTTCACGGCTATTATTGGCAGATTTTTTCTTACGGATTTTTACACGAAGCATACGGTACTCCGTTTATCCATTTGTTTTTTAACATGTATGTTTTTGTTATGTTCGGCGGATTGATTTGTAAATACGTTTCGGCTTGGAAATTTTCTTTAATCTATGTGATTTCCATTCTCGTGGGCGGATTGACCGTATTGCTTTCGCCGATCGCAATTCAAATTTTGGGAATTCAGTATCCGATGGACCTTTTTCAAACTACGACACTCGGTGCAAGCGGGGGAGTGACCGGGATTCTTGTATTGTTCGGAATCTTATTTCCGGAGACGGAAGTTTTTCTGATCTTTTTTAGGATGAAAGCTCGTTATGCGGCTTGGATCTTTGTGGGCGGTGGATTTGTGGCCGATATGATTTCAGTTTATTACTTTCATTCTCCTTTTGTGGTCAGTAACTCCTGTCATTTGGGGGGAGCGTTAGGTGCGACTCTGGTTGCTCCCTTGATTTTAAAGGGGAATCTTTTTGACACAGGAAAGATATTTCCAAAACAGATGCAAAAAGAAGCGACATCTTCGACCCCAAACGTCAAATCTCTGGAAGAAGATCTGGATTCTCAAACGCGTAAGAATCGGGATCTTCTTGGAGAGCTTGCTAAGAAACATACCCATTCGGATAAGGAAACATTTCTGGTTTCTTTGCAGGAAACGAACGTCAATTTATGTCCTCCGCCTACCTTTCAAACGGAGGATCCTTTTTGTCTTCGGTGCGAATGGCTGCCCAATTGCGCCCTGAGAAAATTAAAGACGGAACCGGAAATCGGGAAATAATTTTTCCGGATCGCTTTTGGTTTTACCAAAGCCAAAAGATAATTTTTTTATAAGAAAAATCGTCCAATGAGGTGTTAGTTATGGTTAGAAGGGTCGTAACTTCCGATAAATATAAAAGCAATCTAAAGACAGGAATTTGATCGTGACGAAGAACAAAAAGAGCGCTTTATTTGATGTTTTAAAACGTGAAAAACTCGAAAAGCTGCTAAAGGGAAACAAAAACGCAAAGGCCGCAGCACTTTCTTCAGGTGATGTTTCCAAAACCATCGTTTCAGAATCTGTCGTTGATAAGAGTGCGACTCCCGCCGAAAAAAAAGAAAGCGCGGGAACAAAGATTTTCAAAGCGATGGATGAGATCAAACTGGATATCCGTTATTATTTTTTAGAAGACGAATATAGGGACAAGATCGCGGGAATTTATAATAAATACGAAGGGCATCTGGATCGACTTGGGATCGATCCGAAAAAGTATTTGGATTATGCGAGAGAAAGCTTTGATCGATTCAAACAGCTCAATAAAAAAATGCCACTGGAACCGATGAACAAGAAATCTTGGGAATACGTCGAAAAGAGCTTAAACGAATTGATCTCTAAACTTGTGGAGAAATTTGTAAAATAATTCTTTTCTCTATGAGATTTTCGCTACATAAAAAAAGCCGCATTACTGCGGCTTTTTTCGTTTTGATCGATTTTAAAACGATCAGTGGAAAAATCTTTTGTTTGCTTCGTCCGAAATCGAGATCCCGGTCAACTTTGCTTTTTGAAGAATTTCCCAAAAGTATCTGTAAGTCGCGCGGTCATGAAGATCGCCCGCATACTGAATCGGTCCCCATTCCGCATTCTGAGCTTGGATGAGAATTTCAGCCGCAGTTTGCACTTCGCTGTAATCCGGAGCCATCGCGTCGAGGATCGCCTGGATCTGAGTCGGGTAGATGGACCACATTCTCAAAAAACCGAAATCGTCATGGGCGCGTTTTGCGTCTTTGTAGGTTTGATACTGATTTTTCAAATCGAGAGTGACGTTGTGAGCGGGAATCACTCCGTTTGCGAGAGCGGCCGCCACTAAGTTCGCCTTTCCTCTTCTTAAGAGTTCGTGATCAAACTGGCCCGGACTTTTCATACAGGAAGCTGGAATTGCTCCGTGGTGTCCCGAGATAAAATCCATTAAACCGAAATCAAGGACCTGTAACCAAGGAAGAGCCGCGATCTTTTCGATTTCTTGAAGAGCTCCGTTGGTTTCGATCAGAACGTGAATCGGGATTTCTCTTTTGATGCCCGCTTTTTGAACCGCTTTTTGAATATAGGTGATCATATCTTCCACTTGAGCCGCGCGGGTCGGTTTAGGAATTGTGATGTAAGCGATTTTTTCTCCGGCGCCCGGAACGATGATATCTACGTCTTGTTTCCAGAATGCATTTGTATAGTCGTGGATTCTCACGCCGCTCATTTTGTGTTTGTTGAGTTCGCTGTTCTGAAGACGAACGATGAGTTCCGCGTGTTCTTTTTCTTTTCCGGTTTGTGCTCCGTCTTCGCAATCCATGGTGATGTCAAAAAGACCACCGAGTTTGTTCTGAAGTTCAAGGGCTTTGGTAATTAGCTTTTCGGAACCCGCAAAGTGTTCGCAGGCGGGAATGATAGGGAAAGGCTTTTCTCCTTCGAAGAGCGCCTCTCTTGGATGAGTCAATTTAGACATAGAGATACCTTTAATTCTTATTTCGAGCCCGCAGATGAGGGTGAAAAGGCTCTAAATACAGGTTTGGAAAGGATGCGCCTCTGGTAAATCGATTTTCCGGAAGATTACGCCTCGAGAAGTTTTAGAATGACGGCTTTTTGAGCGTCGAGTCGATTCTCTGCCTGCTGAAAGATGATCGAGCGGGGAGATAGGACCACGTCCCGCGTGATTTCATATCCGGCATGGATCGGCATATCGTGCATGACTCTCGCGTTCGTTTTTTCCATGAGAGAGGAATTGATCTGATACGGCATCATCAATTCCATTCTTTTCTGTTTCTTATCCGCATACGAAGGATCGTTGAAAAATTCCATGTCCAGCCAAGTGTCCGTGTAAACATAGTCCGCGTTTTTGACTGCGTTTTCCAGATTGGATTCCCAGGAAAGGGTTCCCTTGGACTTGGCTCTTTCGATGGTGCTTTCGTGAAGATTTTCTTTTTCTGCGATCGGGGTCACAAGGGTCAGATGAATTCCGAGAGCCGCGGTGATTCCGATGAGAGAATTGACCACGTTATTATGAACGCCGATATAAGTAAGACGTACCTGACCTAGCGGACGTTCGGGTTTATCCAGAGCAATCGTCATGATATCCGCGAGAGACTGACAGGGATGAAACATATTGTCGCAGCCGTTGATCACCGGGACCTGAGAACCGTTCCGCATCGCTAATAAATCTTCATGTTTTTTGAGACGGGCCATGATGACGGAAACGTTTCTGGAAAGATATCTCGCTTCCAGATCGATATCGGAAAGTTGAAAGTTGGAAGCCATCCAATCCAAATAGATACCGTGACCGCCCATTTCGGTCATCGCGACTTCGAAAGATACGCGGGTTCTTGTGGAAGTTTTCTGAAAGAGCATGGCGAGGGAACGGCCGCTGAGATGACCTGCGTAGTTGACTCGATTCTTTTTGACGTGAATCGCAAAGTTCAGCAAGTCCAGGATTTCCGAATCCGACCAATCTTCCCAGGAGATAAGATGTTTCACGTTACTTTCAGACATAGGATCTTCTATGTACAGAAAACAAAACGGAAGTTGTTTCGTAAATGAAAAAGAGGAATACCGACTCGCAAGAAGCCTTTGCTAAGTTAAAAAAAGGGGTAAACGCTGACCCAAACGCTGACCCGTAGGGAAGCGTTTGTGAGTTACTAAAACTCATGCTCCGCTTTCTACGGATCGCGTCGCAGGGAAGCGTTTGTGAGTTACTCGAACTCATGCTCCGCTCTCTATGGATCGCGTCGCAGGGAAGCGTTTGTGAGTTACTCGAACTCATGCTCCGCTCTCTATGGATCGCGTCGCAGGGAAGCGTTTGTGAGTTACTAAAACTCATGCTCCGCTTTCTACGGATCGCGTCGCAGGGAAGCGTTTGTGAGTTACTAAAACTCATGCTCCGCTTTCTACGGATCGCGTCGCAGGGAAGCGTTTGTGAGTTACTAAAACTCATGCTCCGCTCTCTATGGATCGCGTCGCAGGGAAGCGTTTGTGAGTTACTCGAACTCATGCTCCGCTCTCTATGGATCGCGTCGCAGAGACAAGTCGAAGAATTTTGATTTAGGAAGCGAACTCCAATGCGATGAGAAGATCCGGAAATTGCACCGTTTGGTTCAATTGAATTCCAAGGATAAAACCTTTCTGATCGGGACGAAGAACCTGTCTTTGAAGAGTACCTTGAAAGCGAAATTGAAGAGTGGAGGATGTGATTTGTCCGGTGATCGGAGAACCGCTGAGGAGTTGGAGTTCGATTCCGGAAGAGATTGTGATTCCTTCTTCCTTTAATTTTAGAATTTCGAACTCGTGTCCAAATCCGTCGATACGGAGTTTGAAACCTTTCAGAATTCTTGAGGGGCTGAGGGGAATCCCTTCCATACATTTACCTTCTAATTGAGATAGGTAGAATGTAACGAATTCTTGTTACATTCGATTTACTTGAACAATACGAATAGAATAAAAATCGGAAGCGGTTCTTAGAAAAAAAATTTGTAGGAGTTCCCACAGACCGAACGCACATTATAATTTGAATTGCGAAAGCGTTTCGCCGAGTTTAGGGAATCCTGTGTTGAGTTGACAGAAGAAGTCCCCAAGGGCAACTCAGTGAATTGCTTCCTATGGGGCGCGTTGGGGAAAACTCAATGCAACGCTTCCTATGGGTCGCGTTGCAGGTTTATTTGCTGACAGCCGGCTTTGTAGGAAAAATCTGGAAAGTGGCGAGGAAGAGTCGGTGAGCGAACCAGTCATACAAAAATCAAATCAAACGATCGAAGAAGAAACGCGACGGAGAAGAACCTTCGCGATCATCGCTCACCCGGATGCCGGAAAAACTACACTTACGGAAAAACTCCTTCTCTATGGAGGAGCGATTCAACTCGCGGGCGCGGTCAAGGCACGTAAAAATCGAAAGGCTGCCACATCCGACTGGATGGAGATGGAAAAAGAAAAGGGAATTTCTATTACTTCCGCGGCGCTTCAGTTTGAATACGGCGGTCACGTTCTCAATCTATTAGATACTCCCGGTCACGAAGATTTTTCCGAAGATACCTATAGAACTCTGATCGCAGCGGATACTGCGGTGATGGTTCTTGATGCAGGAAAGGGAGTCGAACCACAAACGATCAAACTCTTTAAGGTTTGTAGAGACCGCGGAATTCCGATTGTAACTTTTATCAACAAGATGGACCGCCCCACAAAGAATCTTTTTGTTCTTTTGGATGAGATTGAAAAGGTTCTTGGAATTTCGGCGATCCCTATGGTATGGCCGATCGGAACCGGGGTCGATTTTAGCGGAGTGTATTCCCGCAAAGATAAGACAATTTTAACCTATGATAAAACTCCCGGTGGAAGCCAGAAATCCGCATTCCAAACATCGGGTGTAAATGATCCGGAAATGGATTCTCGGTTTGAAGAATGGGTTTTAAAATCCTTTCGCGAAGAACTGGATCTTGTCGAAGGCGGGATCTCCGAATTTAGCAAAGAAGACTTTTTAGATTCTAAAATCACTCCCGTGTTTTTCGGTTCGGCGGTGAACAATTTTGGAATTCAATTGTTCCTGGATGAATTTATCAAAATCGCTCCACCTCCGATGTTCTTTCCTTTGAAGGACGGATCCAGACTGGACCCGGTCAACACTCCGTTTAGCGGATTTATCTTTAAGGTTCAGGCGAATATGAATCGTCAACACAGGGATCGAATCGCATTCTTAAGAGTTACCTCCGGAAAGTTTGAAAGAGGGCTTAACGTGCTTCACGGAAGATTGGGAAAGTCGGTTAAACTTTCCTCTTCGTTTGCGTTCTTCGGCCAGGATCGAAACACGGTGGATGAAGCATATCCGGGGGATATCATCGGTCTCGTCAACCCTGGAACGTATGCGATCGGAGACATCGTCGCCACTTCCAAGGTTCCAGATCTAAAAGGACTTCCTGTGTTTGCGCCGGAACTCTTTGCGACCATCTCTTCTTCAGACACTGCGAGTATGAAAAGTTTTCGAAAGGGAATCGATCAACTCGCGGAAGAGGGGATTCTGCATTTATTTTCTTCTCAAACGGTAGGCGGCGGTTTGCCGATCATCGGAGCAATGGGACAACTTCAGTTTGAAGTGTTTCGGAGAAGACTTCAAGACGAATACAACGCACCTTCGACGATCACGATTCTTCCCTACGCGATCTCTTGCTGGATCGGCCAAGAGGATTTGGGAAAGGTCCCTTCTTCTGCAAACCTTGTTTCCGATCGGGGCGGGCGGGCAGCGCTTTTGTTTGATACGGAATGGGATAAGGGTTATTTTCAAAAAAAGAATCCCGAAATTACTCTTTTGGATTATCCGCCAGCTTCCTAAATATCGAATCGGGAATATCGTAAATCCGGTCTCACTTTGTCTTTTACAAAATGGCAATCGATTCCATTGAAAAATGGAATCGATATTTCAGAGTTTGAGCACGTTTGCGCTCCTATTCCTTTGCATTCATAAATCCACGACTTTTTCGAACGATCGAAATAAGAACAAAAAGCAGTCCCTTACGGTAAGAATCCGATTTTTTTTCGAGTCATACATTTTGTATTTGCACCAGATGTCTTTAAGGCGAAGCGGTCTCGACCACTTCGCCTATTTTTTTGTAATAGGGTAAGGTCGCGGACTTGAAGTCCCCTATAAAACCGTTTTTCAAGAATTTTCAATTCTTTTTTCAAAAAGAAATTCTCCCTTTGAGCACACAAATGCTGAAAGGGAGAATAAAGAGAAAAATTACTAAACTTCTAAAAGTCAATGCTTCACTTCTTATGCCGCAATTCGGAATTCCTTAAATTCTTCTTCCATAGTTTGGAGTTTATGTCGACTCCATTGATTGGAGATAGAATGGAATGTCGGAATAAAATCTTGATCTCCAACCGAACGAACGTAATACCCTTCCCCCCAATATTTTTTCTTTCCCAATCTACGAGAAGAATATCCTTTTAGATGTTTTGCAACGTAAGAGATTCCCATCGTAGGTGGAACGGAAAGAAGGACGTGCATATGGTTCTTGTGGCCGTTTGCAAGATATATTAGAAGATTCAATTCTTCTCCTTTTTCTCGAAATAGGTTCCGAATTCTCATTACAAGCCTTGCATTCAACCAAGGAATTTTTCCTCGGGTTGCAAAAACCAAATGATAATCGTTTGAGTAAACGGAATGTGTAAGCCGAGAATTTTTTCTCAGCTTGTCGATTTGAATGAGTTTCATTTTTTATTCTCCTGGACTTGAAGTCCGCAATGATCTGCTTTTACGGAGAAGTCAATCTTCTTGGAGATTGAGTCTGAAAATTTTTCGAAAAATTCTCCCTTGGGACAAATTTTTGTTCAAAGGGAGAAAACGGTTTTGAAAAGGGTGGTTTTCGATTTGGATCTAAAATACATTCAAAAAACTGCATTTAATTGGTCCGACAAAGTATCTGCTCTGAAAATTGCTTGAAATCGGGCTTCAAGTCCGAATGAGATAAAATTACGGAAAGATATTGTTTTTCAAAACGATACAAAAGAAACGATCGATTCAAAAAACAACGAGAATGAAAAAGAAAATAGAAGCTGATTTAGAAAGAATAAAGCTTTTTCGAGAACAGGATCCGCGTTGCGTACAATAAAAAAGCCGGCTTTAACACCGGCTTTTTTATGAGTAAATTCTAAATTAGAATCGGTTATGCAAGATTGTCTGCAACCAATTCTGCGATGTCTTTTACTTTTACCTCTTCTACTTTTCCTTCGTGTTTCACACCGTCTGTGATCATGGTCACGCAGAAAGGACAAGCAGTAGCGATTGTGGTTGCTCCCGTATCCAGAAGCTGTTTGGTTCTTTTGATGTTGACTCGGTCGTTATTTTGCTCTTCCATCCACATCTGAGCTCCACCGGCTCCGCAACAGAGACCTTTTGTGTGGTGATCGGATGGTTCCGCAAGTTTTCCACCGGCAACTTTTTTAACCACGTCTCTCGGGTTCTCATAGTTGTCGTTGTAACGGCCGATGTAGCAAGAATCGTGATAAGTGTATTTTCCGGAAGAAGCGTCTTCTGCGGTTTTTACATCCAGTTTTTTCTCTTTTACAAGATCGTTGATAAACTCGGAGTGGTGAACCACTTCGAAATTTCCCCCGAATTGAGGATATTCATTCTTAATCGTATTGTAGCAATGCGGACAAGCGGTGACTACCTTTTTGACGTTGTATCCGTTCATCGTATCTACATTGGTTTGTGCGAGAGTTTGGTAGAGATATTCGTTTCCACCTCTTCTTGCAGAATCTCCGGAACAGTTTTCTTCCGTTCCCAAAATCCCAAACTTCACATCCGCTTTCTGAAGAATTTTTACAAATGATTTCGCAATGCTTTTGTTTCTTTCATCAAACGCGCCGGCGCATCCGACCCAATAGAGAACGTCTACATTAGAATCTTCTGCCATGGTTTTTACACCGAGTCCGTCCGCCCAGTCCGCTCTTGTATGAGCTCCTACACCCCAAGGATTGGAATTATTTTCCATGTTTACAAATGCGTTTTGTAATTCCACAGGGAACTTGGATTCCGCGAGAACCAAATGTCTTCTCATTTCCATAATCGCATTCACCTGGTTGTTTCCGACTGGGCAGGCTTCCACACAAGCGTAACAAGTGGTGCAACCCCAAAGAGCTTCTTCCGAAAGTCCTTCGTAGTTGTTGATCACTCCGGTATCCAAGGCTGCTACTTTTTCAGCCGCTACGGCTGCGTCGGTTTCTTCCGCTCGGATCTTTGCGACTTCCGGCATTTTTTCCAGAAGAGCGTGTTTTAATTCTACGATGATTGCTTTCGGGTTGAGAACCTTTCCGGTTCTGTTTGCGGGACATTGAACCTGGCAACGTCCACATTCGATACAGGACATCCCGTCGAGAAGATTCGGCCAAGGAAAGTCTTCGACTCTGTTTACACCCCAAACCACATTCTCATCTTCCAAATTGAGTTTAGAAAGCGCGCCTTTCGGAGTATCGGATTGAAGAAAATAGTTGAAAGGTGCGAAAATCAAATGCGCGTGTTTCGAAGTTGGAACATAGAGCATAAAAGCGAATACGGAAAGAATATGGAGCCACCACATGATCTGAACCACGGTGTCCGCAGTGGAATATTCCACTCCGATCGATTTCCACACGGCTCCGATTCCGGCCGCGATCCAGGACGCCGCTTCGGTCGGACTGTCGTAGACCGAACCGACCGCTTTTGCACCTTCACCTAAAAGAGTGGAGATCATCAGGATCGAGATCATGGAGATTACAACCGCGGATGCGGGAGAATGAACGTCGAGTCCGTTTGCTTTTTGAATCCATCTTCGCCAAGCGAAAAATCCAAGACCAATCAAAACAAGAATGGATACTACCTGAACGATAGACTCATACAAGTGTCCGATTCCTTCTCCGAACAAAAAACCGATAAGAGAGAATTTGTAAGGATCGTCCATTCCGTATCCGAACATTCCCGAAATCATCTGACTCGTGGTGTGCAGAAGATAGGTTACGAATCCGTAAAAGATAAACGCGTGCATGATTCCACGAAGGGGCTCTTTGAAATTCTTCTTCTGGAGAATCACGTTCTGGATAAAGCTGTTGATTCTAAATCCCCAGTTTGGGTTTTCCAGAAAGTTTTCGGTTCCAGCCGCTTTTCTCGCGCTGAAAATCAGTTGAAGGCGATAAAGAATCGCACGGATAAAAACTACATTCGCGATGACGAAGAGGATCGTAAAGATCACATGAAAGGCGATTTGTGAAATTGCCATATTGATGAGTTACCCTTTCTTTTGGATTGGTGATTTGATTTACAGCGTAGGAATCCAGAACTTGCCTGTCGAGGAATTTTCAAAACAAGGATCTTCGGTAGGACGATCATTCTTGAGATTGAAACTCAATGGTTTTTTAGTAAGACCGAAATTTGTGAGAGTTCCAACTTTTCTTGGACGAGAGATGAGAAGTGTAGGAACTCATACTTTTTTTAAAAACAGGGTTTCAACTTTGTCATCCATGGGAGTGTGGGAACTCCCCACTTCTTTCTTTTGAAAACAGGCTTGCATTTTTGTTGAGACAAGGTCTCTTTTAGAGAAAGGACTCGTTCTGGGGAAACAAAATTCTCCCCTAAAAAGAAGATGTCAAATAAGGAATCAGTCCAATGATTGAAGGAGATTCCCTTTTTGGGAACGCCGAATACAGGAGCACAAGTGGCCTCAATTTTTTCATCCCATCCAACCGATTCGATTTTAGAAAAAGCCCTGGACGGAGTTCGAATTTCTCCGGAAGAAGCCCTTTCTCTTTACAAGGATGCGGACCATCTGAAGATCATAGCGACCGCCAGAACCTTGAGAGAAAAGATTCTCCCTCATACACAAGCCAGTTATACGATGTTTCGCGTCGTGAACTACACAAACTTCTGCAATGTAGAATGTAGTTTTTGTTCTTTTATGGATGAGATCGGAAGTGGAAAAGGTTACGTCCTAAGCGCCGAAGAAATTTTGGAGAAGATGGATTACGCGGTGGGCGAAGGCGCGGATCAGATGTTTCTCCAAGGCGGGGTTTATCCCGATCTTCCGTTTGATTATTATCTCGGCGTCATCTCTTCCGTAAAAAAGAAATATCCGGAGATGCATATCCGAGCGTTTTCTCCCGTCGAAATCATCAACTTAGAAAAGATCACGGGACTTCCACTCAAAGAAGTATTACAAATTTTGAAACAAGCCGGTCTCGATTCCGTACCCGGAGCGGGAGCGGAGATTCTCACGGATCGGATGCGTAATATCATTTCTCCTAAAAAAGCCACCACCGAAGAATGGGTGCGCGCGATGGAAACCTCTCACGAAGCGGGACTTCCAGGAAGCGCAAACATCGTCTTCGGTTCGGAAGAAACAAAAGAAGAAGTGATCGAACATCTGAGCGTTGTGCGAAACCTCCAAGATCGAACCGGGGGATTTTTGTCTTTTATCCCTTGGACCTTCCAGCCTCAGACAAAACGTTTTAAAGTGCGCGCCGTTTCCACACAGGAATATCTGAAGGTTTTGGGAATCTGTAGAATCTTTTTGGACAACATTCCTCATATCGAAACTTCGGTGATGGTTCTTGGGAAGGGGGTCGGTCAATTGGCTCTCACAAGCGGTGCGGACGATATTTCCTCCGTAGTTATAGAGGAAAATGTGCTTCGTTCCTACGGACTCAAAACCGAAAAAGAAGCGATCAAATTTTTAAAGGAAGGCGGGTTTCACCCAAAACGAAGGGATTTGCTCTACAACTACGATCGATACGGAAACGAGCTGGCCCAGAGTCTTTGAGCTTTGTATTTTTTTTTGAGTCAATGCAAAAAAAGAATCGGATATGGGCCATGTTCAGAAAGGGATTCTGCTGTATTTTACTCTTTGTCGGACTTGAAGTCCCCGTTCAACCACGATTTACAAAAAAAGATTTGTCGGAACAAAAGAAAACTTTCTGTGGCGATTTCTAAAAGTAAGAAAATAAACAAAACAAGACCTATTTTAATCTATAGAAGGTCTTAAACAGAAAGACGTTCTTTAAAAAAGGGAAGTTTTTAGGAGAAAGAAATGAAGATTCTAAAAAGTATTTTGGTAGTTTCGTTGGCTTTTACTTCTTGCGTTCACGACGTAAAAGAAAGAGTGCAAACGGAGACTGGTGTGACCGTAAAAACGCTAGGACCTCATAAATACGAACTCATTGCGATCGCCCAGGCTGCCTCTTCCGCAATCGAGGAAAACAATACATTCAAAATGCAGAATACGTCCTGCACTGCGGCGAAAACCTTGGCCGCTCGTAAATTGGAAGAATTGGAGCCCGAACAAAAAAACAGACAGTTTTTTCTGGAAGCAAAGAATACGAAATACTTAGAGGAAGGTGTTTATTGTGAAATCACCTTTCTTTACGAACTTCCGGTTCCTAAGAAGTGAAGTTTCTCGGATTTTCTTTGGGAAAGTAGCGGATCGGTTCGATAAAAGAGACTCTATTTCTGCCCTTTTTTTTGGATTCGTAAAGAGCCGAATCGATGGAATGATAGATATCGTCGAAACTGAATTCCCCTTCCGGGCCGAAGATACAAGCGCCGATGGAAACCGTGATCTTGACCGAGTTTCCATTTTTGGTTCGATAGGTTAGTTCCTTTTCGGAAACTTCCAAACGTAAATTTTCGCAAAGCTGAGAAAGGTCCTCTTTTTTGATCGCATCCAGAAGAATGCAAAATTCGTCCCCGCCGATTCTGGAACAAATATCCGTGGCTCTCACTCTTTGTTTCATCACTTCCGAAATCGTCCGAAGCGCCTGATCCCCCGCCAAATGTCCATACGAATCGTTGATCTCTTTTAGATAATCCATATCCAGAATAATCATCGCGAGAGAGAACCGATAACGTTGTGCGCGTTTTAAAAAAAGTTCGAATTGTTCGATCAGATATCTTCGGTTATAGAGTCTTGTAAGTTCGTCGACTTTCGAAATCTTTTCGATCTGAATGTTTTTATCTCTGAGTTTGCTGACCACTTTTTGAAGTTTTTTTTTGGCCCTATGATCCATCACCCTCCAGAAATTGATGAGCAGATTTCCAAAAACTCCCGTTGTTAGATAGATCAGAATGGTGGCAAAGTCGTGTTGTAGAGGTTGTGAATATCCCGTAATGGAAGTAAACAAAACCAGAGAGAAGTAAAAAAGAGAATTGAAAAAGATAACCGTGGTTCCTGTAAACCAGAGTAGGATATTTCCGCTCACGACGAGAATCGTAAAAAAATGAAAGTAAAGTTCCATTCTTTCGGAATCCAAAGAAAGAAAAGGGAAAATGGAAAATGCGATCGTGCCTGAAGAAAGGACACTGAATCTTTCGATTCTTCTTCTAAAAAAAGTTTTCCATCTTATCAAAAGAAAGATAAAAAACGTGGATAACAAGATTATAGCTAAACGGGAGTAAACAAGATTTCTGTTCTCTTCCGCAAACGGAGAGGAGCCGTCTAAAACAAGAGCGGAAAGAATGCTGATTCCAATACAAAAACAAAAATAAATGACAGCCGCTCTTCGTATATCCGGCTGATAAATTCTAAGATAATCGTCCGGAAACGGATTAAACAAAACTCTTTTAGCGAGGAGTTTTATCTTTTGATTCTTTCCTAAGAATATTTTCATAAATTTTATAAAATGCTCGGAAATCGATCTCGCTTCCTTATTTTAAAACAGTCTCAGTTTAAACAATCAGGATTTGTATGACTTCTCTGACTGCGAAAATCTAACCAAGATTTGCATCGAGATTTATGAATTTATAAATCTAAAAAATAACGATCTTTCTCGGATTTTTGGTCAATAGAGAAGGCAAGGGCATTCCTTCTCCGCCCAAAGATCTCACGGATTTGCCATTGATTTTGAGTTGAACGCCGATAATCGGCAGGTTCTCCATCAGGCTGTATATCAGCTGGTCGATTCTATCTTTTAGAATTTCCGGACCGGCTCCTCTTTCCAATTCACCGCTCAAAGAAATTTGTAGAATTCCATTTTCGATCCTATAGTTTTCATGATAACTCAAATCTTGCGGAATCGAATTCAAAATTCCTTTTTCTTTTTCGGCTGCAACGGGACCGGCGATGAGCGAATTTAAGATCAATCTCACACGATCTCCTCCCTTGGAAAGTCTCAGGACTTTTACGAGTCTGGAATGACTCTTGCTTCCCTTGCCATAGAATTTTAGGAAATACAAAGACAGTTCTCCCTTTTCCGTTGGCACCGGAGTGGATGGTTTTGTGATAGCATCGGAGGATACGGGCGTGTCCAATACGGGAACCAGGTTTTCTTCACCTAGATCCTCTTCGATGGAATTGGACGTTTCGGAAGACGTCTGGATTTCTCCGTTCTGTAAAAGTTCTCCGAGGATTTCGTCTTCCGCTTGATCCATGATTTCTTTGTGATTGAGATTTCCCCGGTTGGAGGACGAAAATTCCGGGCTCATCTTTCCGATATTTCGGAATCCTTGAAAACCGGTTCCGGAAATCGAAAATCCCGCACCGGTGCTTTTGTCAAGAAGCACTAACGTAAAGATAATTCCGGTTAAAATGAAGATTAAATTTTTTCTTTTTTCAGAATCCGGCACATTCTAAGTTTCGGAAGGAACGAGAATTCTGTGCAGGTAAAAATCAGAGGATTCGAGCCAGATCTTCCAGGTTTTTGAGCTCCAATTCAAAATCCGGAATTTCTCCTTCGGGAGCGTGACCGTAAGCGCAAAAGGCAAACGGACATCCGTTTTGTCTCGCAGCTTCGTGATCCGAGAGTCGATCTCCGATCATCAGGATTTTCTCCGGTTCCAACCCGTAAAGTTTTACGTATTCTTTGAGAATCCCACCCTTGGTTTTGATGCGATCGTTATCCAAGACGAGGATAGGATCAAATAAAGAAAGAACACCGGCCACTTCAAGAATGGTTTCCACATACGGTCTGCGTCCGTTCGACGCCGCCAAAATTCGAAAACCTTTTTTGGAAAGAGATTCGATCGTCTCTTTAACCTTAGGATAGAATTCTCCTTCTCCATTTTTGATTCTATCACAGAGAAAACGAAGGACGCTGTCCGAAATACTGTCTCTTTGAGATTCTTCCAGTTGGGGGAGAAGATTGAGAAAAATGGTTTTGACCGGTTTCCCGATTTCCAGCATGATTCGATCCCGGGATGGGAGCTCTATGCGAATCCCGGAAGTTTTGGAAAAATATTCTATGGAATCCTTGTAAACTTCGAGGATGATTTCCTCGGAAGAGAATAAGGTTCCATCCACATCGAATGCAAGTGCCTGGAGAGAATCGCCGGAAAAGGAAGTCATTTCTAAGGACAGTTTTTGAAAACGGATCCTTTTGGCATTTTCTTTTTCCCTTTGCTTGATTTTCCCCGGACAGGCAGAAAATAGGAAGAACCTCTTCCATGAAACCCTCAGATTTGAATTCGCAGGCCGCCGATCTTTTCGGGAACGTTTCGCAAAATCGGTCCGATCTTTATTCTTCTTTTTTATGGACGGATTATAAGGCCCAGTTACAAAATCGTGTCAAGGGTTTGGAATTGGAGAAGTATTTCGAACTTACACCCGGAGAAAGGATCGGAATCGCAGACACGATTCGATTGAATGTTTCGGCGACTCCCTATTACATTTCTCTTTCAGATCCTGAAGATTCCAATTGTCCGATCCGGAGGATGATCCTACCTCGAGAATCCGAGTCCGTTTTTTCCCCGGAAGAATCTTCGGATCCCTTACACGAGGAAAGACTTTCTCCCGTGAAGGGATTGACTCACATGTATCCCGATCGAGTTTTACTTTTTACCAATCACGAATGTTCCGTGTATTGCAGACATTGTATGAGAGGACGAAAGGTTTCCGATTCCAAGGAAAGAATGCTCACCGAAGATTTGGAAGCTTGTTTTGAATACATTCGATCCCATTCGGAGATCAGAGACGTCGTTTTATCCGGCGGAGATCCTCTAAACTTGAGCGATGCAAAAATCGATTGGATTTTGGAACGTTTGGAAAAAATCGAGCACGTAAAGATCTGCAGACTCGGAACTAGAAATCCAGTCACATTGCCGTTCCGGATTACTTCAGAACTTTGTAATATAATAGAATCACATAATACCGATCGTCTTTCGATCTTTTGCAATACACAATTCAATCATGCAAAAGAGTGTACTCCGGAGGCAAAGGAAGCGGTTCTCAAACTCCTCAAGGCGGGAGTGAGCGTGGGAAATCAGTGTGTTCTTTTAAAGGGAATCAACGATTCCGGAGAGATCATGTTGGAACTTCATAAAAAACTGTTGGAGCTTCGGATTCGTGCGTATTATATGTATGATCCGGAACTCATTCCGGGTTCGCGCGGTTTTAGAACCCCTCTTGCAAAGGGGATCGAGATCGTCGGCTATCTCCGCGGAAAAATCGCGGGAATGGGGATTCCGTCGTTCGTAAATGATCTTCCCGGGGGGGGAGGAAAGATCACGATGACCCCCGATTGGTATCTTGGTTTTTACAAACCCAAACGGATGCACGTCTTCAGATCCGCGTTACGCGGAACCTATCACTTAAGTCCGGAACCGCCGGATTCTACGATGGAAGAATCGTATCCTTTGCTTTCCGAGGAAATGTGGGAGAGAATTTCTCCGAACAGTTACGGAGCCGGAGAGAAATCGGACGATGAATGAAATATTTCCGAGCGTTCTTGTTTACGCGGATCTCCACGAGTTTGAAGGGGATGTTCCGAATTCTTACAAACAGGAATGGGAATCTTCCGGATCGGTGGATCAAATTCTCAAATTGTTAAACGAATTGGGGGAAACAGCCGAACTCGTCACAACGCCTCAAGATCTATTAGAAAAATTGAATCTCTATTCTTCTTTGGAAATTTCGAAAAGACCTGTTTTGTTTCATCTAATGGAGGGATTTCGTTCCAGAAACAGAGAATCTCTGATTCCAGCCGTCGCGGAGTTGTTCGGGTTTGCTCATACCGGTTCGGACGCATACGCCCAAGCGGTATCCTTGGATAAGAATTTGACCCGAAACTTTGCGAGTTCTCTGGGCTTGCCCGTGGCTCCTGGAATTTTGATTTCTTCTTTGGATAAAAATGACGTCAATATTTCCGAAAAAATGAACTTCCCCTGTTTTTTAAAACCTGCGGGAGAGGGTTCCAGTCTGGGAATCGGAGAGACGAGTTTTGTCGTTTCCCAAGATGATCTGATTTCCAAATTAAAACTGCTGAAAGAGGAATACGTTCCGTATCTTTTGGAAGAATACTTGAGTGGAGAAGAATATACAATTGCCGTAATGGGTTCCCATACTACCGGGTATCAGGTCAGCAAACCCGGAAGGTTGATCTTGCAAGAGGATTTAAAAGTGGAGGAAGTCTACGGAGAAAAAACAAAGTCCAAAAATTCTATGCCGGAAAGATTGATCTTTGATTGTTTGCAACCGTTGGAGAGGTTTCTCCAGGAACGAAGCCTTTTGCTTTGTAACGCGATCGGGACCGCGGGGCCCGCGAGATTGGATTGGAAACTGAATGGAAACGGGGATCCTTTTTTTCTGGAAATCAATCTGACCCCGGGGTTGTCTCCGTTTTATTCCACCTTCCCGATTTGTTATCGTCACGGCTTAGGGGACGAAAAATCCTTGTTCTTGGAGATTCTAAACATAGCTCGTTTGGAATTGCAAAATCCGCGTTTTTTATATTCAAAAACAAAAAAGAATTTCGTTCCCGCAAAAAAATAGACTCACTATGACGATTTTAAAACCCATATCGTTTCGAACGACTCTGGAAGAATCCGTTCGAAACCACCCCGTTCTTACCGCCAATCGATGGCTGGAACAAAAAGAAAAGAGAATGGAAAAAGAGGATCTTCTTCTCTGGCTCCGTCAGGAATACTTTGTGAGCGTGGATTTTGTAAACTGGTTTCTCAATACCGCGGCCATCAGCAAAAACCTCGATGCCAAGATTGTTCTCGTTCAGAATATCTGGGAAGAATTGGGGGAAGGTAAGGAGGAGGATTCCCACGTTTTTATTTTGAAAAAATTTCTTTCGGATATGAACGAGATCGTGGAGGAAAAAAATTGTCTTCCCCAAACCAGGGCGTATTTGGATTTGATGCAAAAAATCACAACTACCGATTTTTATTCCGCGCTCGGGGCGCTCGGACCCGCCAACGAATATTTGCTAAAACTAGAATATTCAAGAATGTTTATATCATTTCGGGATCTGAGGCTCAGAACCGGTCTTCCGGAAGGAAAATTCTTTCAAGTCAATTTGGAGGCGGACGAGTCTCATTCCGAAAAATTATTTCGACTCATTGAAATTGTCGCAGACACGGCGGAAAAAAAGGAGCGAGTAAAAGAGGGCAACCGTCTCGCGCTGGACGCAAGGCTTGTTTTTTACGAAGGTCTAATCGCGTTTCAAGGTTTTTAACAGATTCATTCCGATCATTCCGAAAATGGGGATCAGAGGAAGATAGAGAAGGGGAGCAAACCATCTGTATCCTTTTAAGGAATGACTGAGTTTTCGAATCGCAAAAAAACCGGGATATCTTCTTCCATTCGCGATCATTTGAACGTTTCCCCGCGCCGTAGATTCGCTCAGGCTTGGGTGAATCTCTCTCAGTTCCCGATCTGGAAAGTCTCGAAACGATCGAAATCGAATTTTGGGATTGAGATTGAGGTGTTGCAGTTTGGCCGCGAGCTTACTACAAAAAGAACATTCTCCGTCGTATAAAAAAATCAAGGCTTCCATAGCTATATTAAAATGTACTCATTTCTTTTTTATCTTCTAAATCTTGCGGAAGATTTTTTAAAAAAGAACAGACACCCTGAATATGTTCTTCTCGAACCCCAATCCAAAAGTAGATCCAGATATCCTCTTTCTGCATCCCGTCACAGACTTTCATATACCACTTGGAGATCGTGTTCTCCTTTTTAGCTCTCCAAAAAAGGACTGGAAATCTTTGAATCATCTGATCCCAGATATCCCTTCCTACACCTTCTCCTCTTGCGATTTCGTCCACTGCAAATTTGGAAAGAAAGGAGCCATACGGAGTTTTTTTGATGAGAGCGCATCCTTTGTATTCCGATTCTAAAAGAACTCCCGAAAACTCTTGGTCCCAAAAGTTTTCTTTAAGGGATTTTTGAAACGCCCTTTCGATCAGGAAATTTATTTTTTCTTTCGGGATCGAATGAGGATTGGAGATAAAGTCGATTCGATTTTTTTTGCGAATCAGGGTTCCGCTTCCCTTAATCGTAAACAGTTCCTTTAAAAGAGACGACGCGGATGTGATCGCGATTCCAAAATCGGAGTCGTTTACGTTTTTATAAAGTTCCAGACAGGAATGTAAGAGGATGATATCCGATGGATCCGGTTTGATCGTAGAATCCACGTCGTAGATGGAAATTTTTTCCCCACCGGAATAAATCGCGCCTCGGTGATTCAAGTAGATTAACTTTTTTGTATGAAGAGTAGAACAGAGTTTTGTTAAAAATTCAAAAAGCGCCGAGCCTCTTTCTTCCGTGATAAATACCGGTAATTTTTTTTCGGCAAGCGCAGACGCTACCGAACCTTCGAGATTGTGAAAGTTACGAAACAATTTTCCCGGAAGCGCGGAATCCGTTTCCTCCTTGGTTTGATTTCTGTAAAAAAGATTGGTGTAGGAAATTCCGTCCTTATCCAGAATTACGACAGGATAGAGTTCGAGCTTATGTAGAAGTTTGAGGTTGTAAAGAAGGGCTTCGGCAGATTCCATCAATGTCCCGGAATCCGCGTAGATGACGGCGAACTTTTCCGGTTGAATGGACTGGAAAAGTTTTAAAAATTGAAACGAATCCTTTGTGTTCTCTGTGACTTCTAAAAGTTTTAGGAGAATTTCCTGGTGTTTCATCTAAGGTTCAATTGGATGTTTTACCCAGCGTATATGCAACTAATTTTCCCTTGAGTTTGCCGATTGTGAGCGATTGTTCTTTATCTTTTTTGAGCTTCAGAAAGCCGAGCAAGGACGTGTCCCCGCAAACCAAAGCGAGAGTGTTGCCTCCGAAATGATCCTTTAGCTTTCTACCCCAAGCGATGTAGATTTCCTTTGCCTCTTCTTTAGTCCCCAATCGAACACCGTAAGGAGGATTGGTCACGATAAATCCGTTGGAAATTTGTTTTTCATTTTCGGCGAAGGTCGCATCGGATACAAAAAATTCGATCAAGTGATCGACTCCTGCGTTTTTTGCATTTAGTTTTGCAAGGTTTAAGGCTTTCTCATCCTGATCGGAGGCAAAGATCGTAATTCCCGAGGTTTTTCCCGCGTTTTCGGTCAGAGACGGTTCTCCGAACAATTTTTGAAACGGAAGAGAGGAATCCAAACTTCTGTAATTGGTAAATCCGCCGTATAAAAGTTTGAGCGCCGCTTCGATGACGATCGTTCCGCTACCGCAGAATGGATCGTATAACACGGATTTGGTGTCCCAACCGGAATAACGAACAAGCGCGGAAGCGAGAACCTCCCTCATAGGGGCGTCTCCTCCGATTCTTCCGTGACCTCTTTGTTGAAGAGGTTTCGTATTTAAACCTAAGGAAAGTTTTGCGTGATCGGAATGGGAACGAAGATAGAATAGAAAGTCGGGCTCGTCTCTGGAAATTTTAGGAGTTTCTTTTCCCTTGGAACGAAAACGATCAAAGATCGCGTCCTTGAGTTTATAGGTCGCATAACGTGAATCCTTGAGAGAATCCTTTGTTGTGGAATCGATTCGGATCGCATGTTCGGGGCCGATGATTTTTTCAAAAGGAAACTGCAGGGCCTGATTGTAGAGATCTTCTGGACTTTCCACTCTCCAATACTTGAGAGAAATGCTGATTCCTGATGCGATGCCCGTGGTGAGGATAAATTCTTTGAGAGCTTTTGCCGGACCTTGAAAAAAAACGCCGCCTCTGTTTTCGGCGACGATGGTCAGTCCGTATTCCAGGATTTCTTCCCGAAGTAAGCCGGACAAACCGTCCGGACAGGAAGCGTGGTATTCGAAGGAATCCGGTTTTGAAAAATCCCATTCCGTTTTGGAAGGAAGGTTTTTTTCTCTCGATTCTCCGGAGGATGAAAATTTTCCCTCCGGCTTTCTTACTTTCAGCCTTAGGGACTTTTTAGGAGCTGGATTTTTAAAGTTTGTCACTCGATTTGTTGTGCCAGGTAATTTTCAACGCCGATCTGACGGATGATCTCTTGTTGTGCTTCAATCCAATCGATATGTTCTTCTTCGGATACTAAAATTTTCTCAAATAGTTCTCTGGTTCCGTTATCGTTATTTTTCACCGCGATCGCAATCCCACGATTGAATCGTTCGACTGCTGCGTATTCGAGTTCCAGATCCACTTTGAGAATTTCTTGAATGTTTTTTCCCACATTGATCTTCATATATCTCTGAAGATCGGGAACTCCGTCCAGATAGAGAATCCGATCGATGATTTCGTCCGCGTGTTTCATCTCGTCGATGGATTCGTGTTTCATAAAATCAGCGAGTTTTTTAAAACCCCAATTCTTGTTCATCTTTGCATGAATAAAATATTGATTGATTGCCGTAAGTTCCGCTGCGAGGACTTCGCCAAGGATTTCGATGACTTCTTTATTTCCTTTCATTGTTTTCCCCTTGTATCCATTCAGTATAAAAATCATTCTTAAATTTGCAAGGATAGTTTCAAAACTCATCTGAAAAGTGTAAGTAACATCTTGATTTAATTTTTTTTGATTTTCAATCTCACAATTTTCAAAAACATAGACTCAATGTCTTCATCCGTTTTTTTAGTCGACTCCGAACTCAGCAAGTTCGGTAAAACTGAACTTGATTATCATTCTCTTTCTTATCAAACCGCGATGCGACTTTTGGAAAGAAATTCTGAGTTTGATCCTCAGTTTCTGATTTTTGCGGCGATGGCTCCCGAAAAATACACGGGAGAGATCTTTCTTCCCGCAAGGATCAAGGAAAGTCTGGGTTTAAAAAATCTTTTTACGATTCGAACCGAAACCGCTTCCTCTAGCGGAGCAAGCGCCTTACACGCCGCAGTCTATCTTTTGAGATCGGGAGCGTTTCAAAGGGGAATCGTGATCGCAACCGAAGTGATGAGCCGTCTCGAAAGAGAAGAGAACAATCTTTTGTTGGGAAGCGTGCTTTCGGAACATCAAAGGCGATTTGCAATGTCGATGGCTCAAGGTGGAGGGATGATCGCTACGCGGTATCTGTACGAATACGGATACGATCGAAAGGATCTTTATGCTCTTTCAAAAAAACTGCACGATAACGGATTGAAAAACGAAAACGCGCATATTCGAAAGAATATTACAGAAGAAGAATATTTTAAATCTCCTCTATTTACAAGTCCGCTCTGTCTTTACGATATTTCCCCACTCTCCGACGGAAGTTGTGCGGTTCTTTTGAGTTCCGAAAAAACCAATTCCTCCAGAGAGCTGAAAATTACAGGCGTTGGACACGGGATCGGGAGTCTTTCCTCGGCGCCGGGAGCTTTGAGTTTTCCATCCAGCGTTGCGGCGTTCGGCGGCGCTTACAAAGAGGCCGATATAAAGCCGGAACAAATTCAAATTGCCGAACTACACGATGCGTTTACTCCTTTCGAGCTGATCGGTGCGGAGGACGCGGGTTTGTTTCCGAAAGGCTCTGCGCTGCGTTATGTGAAAGAGGGCAAGACTCATCCCGACGGACAATTGCCGATCAACGCGTCCGGCGGTTTGAAAACCAGAGGACATCCGGTCGGAGTTTCAGGACTCGCGCAGATTGCGGAGTTACAGACGTGGATTCATAAAGAAAACCGTTTTCAAAACGGTCTCGCACTTTCCATAGGCGGATTGGGTGTGAATAACTTTGCAACGATTCTTTCCAAAAGATAGAATGGAATTTGACAGTGAATGAAAAGATACTTCTAATCCAGACCGCGTTTTTAGGCGATCTGATTCTAACGACCTCCTTCTTCCGGGAAGTAAAGCGAAAATATCCGGATTCTCACCTAACCGTTGTGGTCAACAAAGGAACCGAAGCGGTTCTCGAAGCCAATCCGTATATAAATCGACTGATCCCGCTCGATAAGAAAGAATTCAAAAAGTCATTCTGGAAGTTTTTCTCTTTTTTATGGAGTTTGAGAAAAGAACGTTATACGCTTTGTCTGCTTCCTCATTTTTCCTTTCGTTCCACTCTCATGGGGTTTGCGAGCGGCGCCAAGGTGAAAATCGGATACGAGACCGCGGGTTTTTCCTTTTTGCTCACGCGAAAAATTCCGAGACCGATACGCGGCAAACACGAAGTAGAAAAATTATTCTCGCTGATTTATACAGAAGAAGAATATTCCGATCTTTCCAAACGTCCGGAACTGTTTTGGAAGGAGGAGTCCGTATTTAGAGTCCGGGTTCTCATGAAAGAACACGGTTTGGAGTCCGGGAATTACATTCTCATGGCGCCGAGTTCGGTCTGGGAAACAAAAAGAATGCCCGCATCCAAGTTCAGGGTCTTGGGCGAACGTCTCTCAAAGGAATCGGGTAAAAAAATCGTACTCATCGGTTCCAAGGCGGACGTGAATTTATGCGAGGAAGTCGGCTCGGGTTACGCAATCAATCTCGCCGGAAAAACAAGTCTTCAGGAACTTTCCTTTCTTGTATCCAAATCGGCGTTGATGATCAGCAACGATTCCTCTCCGATTCATTTCGCGTCTGCGTTTAACATTCCCACGTTAGCCGTCTTTGGTGCTACCGTTCCCGATTTCGGATATACTCCGTTGGCGGACTCCTCGATCATTGCGGAAATTCATGGATTATCTTGTAGACCTTGCGGGATTCACGGTGGAAGGGTTTGTCCGGAAGGACATTTTCGTTGTATGAGGGATCAAGATCCTGATCAATTGTTTGAATACGCAGTCCAATTAAAAAAGGAAAGTTTTCATGAGCCATAGTCTCTACCAAAATCGAATCTCCGAAGTTCAGAAAAAGTTAAAAGAAGGCGAAGTTTTATTTGTATTCGCCGCGTCTTATCAGATCCGAAATCGGGATGTTGTATATAAGTTTCGTCAGGATTCTGACTATTATTATCTTACAGGTCTTGACGAGGCTGACGGAATTCTTGTATTAAAAAATTCTTATAAATCCATTTTTGTTCTGCCAAAGGACAAGGAAAAAGAGATCTGGACCGGGATCCGGATCGGTAAGAACAAGGCGAAAGAACTCCTCGGCTTGGACGAATCCTTTGATACAACGGAATGGGAATCTCAATTGGATCCGATCCTTTTGAATCAACACACCTTGTTTCATTTTTTCGGAAGAAATCTGACTCGAGATTCCAAACTGATCGAGTGGATTCATTCTCTCAATCAGAGATCCAGAGAAGGAAAATTCGGTCCTAAAAGGATCGAGACTCCGGATTTTTTGCATCGAATGAGAATGTTCAAATCTCCCGATGAAATTTCCGCGCTTCAGGAGTCTGCGAGAATTACCTCTATCGGACACGAACGATTGATGAGGGAATCCAAACCAGGAATGTATGAATACGAACTCGAAGCCATCTTGGAATCCGAATATCTAAAACACGGGGCTTGGGGCGGTGGTTATGGACATATCGTAGCCACCGGTAAAAATGCGACGATTCTTCATTATACGTCTAACGATTGTCAGTTAAAAGAAGGTGAGATCGTGCTTGTGGATAGTGGCGCTGAAAAAGGATATTATACGGCGGACGTTACTCGCAATTTTCCGGTAGGAAAAAAATTCTCACCGGAACAACGGGCGATTTATGAAATCGTATTAAAGGCTCAAAAAGAGGCGGTTTTTAATACGAAAGAAGGTGTTGAATTTGTCGCGATTCACAATCGGGCGATAAGAACTCTTTCGGAAGGTTTGATGGATCTTGGTCTTTTGAAAGGTTCTCTTGATTTCATTTTAGAAAAAGAAACATTCAAAAAATATTATATGCACAGAACCAGTCATTATCTGGGTATGGATGTGCACGATGTTGGAACGTATTATCAGAACGGGATCTCCAAAAAGTTAGAGAACGGCCAGGTGATTACCATCGAACCTGGACTTTATTTCGATCCTACGGACCCTGAAATTCCGGAGAAATATAGAGGAATCGGAATTCGGATTGAAGACGACGTTCTTGTTCAGGGGCAAACTCCGGTCAATTTGACTCGAATGATCCCAAAAGAGATCGATGAGATCGAATCGAGAAAAAATTAATCCGTAATCGATAGTCTTTTACGTGATTTTCATTTTACACGGAAATACACTGCGTTTTTTATAAAACGAAACTTTTGAACTTGAAAAAAACTAATTTTTTCCTTGTCTTAACGACGAAATAAAACGTTAGTTGTAGTGTTTTTACGGGTTAAGAAACTTCAGCGATTCGAAATCTTCCGGACGCGATCCATTTGCAGAAAATTTGGTTCCCGTCCGGTGACAAATGTTATTTCCCGATTCACAAAAATTTACAAATAGAGTTCTGTCGTCGGAACGAAACTAGAATTAGTGCAAATTGCAAGACACATCCTCAGGGTAAAATTAGAAGCAAAAACGATTTTTGTTAGGAAGAATTGTTTTTATGTTTTGATTCATACCTTCCGCGGTTCGCTTTTTAAAAAAACGACAGCTTCTTTGATCCGAAATTCGCGTCGTTATAAAAATTCTTTTCCAAAACGTTACAGCGGGAATTGTATCTTTTTTCTGTGTCTCCTTTCTTTCTTTTTCCCGATGGCAAACTTTGCGGAGTCCGTTCAAAAAATCCTTTCTTTTGACATACCTGTTAGTTTGGATTCCAGCAAAACTCATGGTTGGGAGATTACCACTTCCGTCTTGGATCCGGTTTCTTATTCCTTATCCTATCTCGAAGGGAAGAGAGATTTTCCTTTTCAATCTGAAACATACAAAGTTCCCGGTATTCATAAATTAAAGGACGAGTCGGTCGAAAAAGTTACCATTATAAAAAAATTTATTGCTCCTAAGGATTGGAAGGCCCTTTCTCTTTCGATCCGTTTGGGGACGATCAATGATAAGGACCGCGCGTATCTAAATGGACAGTTGATTGGTGGCACCGGGGATATGAATTCGACACTTCCCCAAGCATATGATAAAATTCGAGTTTATCAGATTCCAAACGGTCTGATCCGAAAAGGACAGGAAAACATTCTCGTCATTCAGGTTAAGAAATTTTTTCTAAAGGAGGTCGGAATCGAACAGGATCGAACCGAGATCGGAGACAGCGTAGTGATTCTTAAGGATCTTCTGCGTGCGGAATATATTAAGACTTTTTTGTTAATGATCTATCTCACGGTGGGGGGATATTTTCTTTTTTTATACATACGTCGTCGAGCGGATCGGGAAAATTTATACTATGGCTTGTTTACGATTTTATTTTTTTTGTATCAATTTTTAAGAAATCAAATCAAATACGATCTCGGAATCGAATTTATCCATATGAAAAAAATGGAATATATCATTCTGACCGTTTTGATTCCGGTGTTTGCTAATTTTATTCGGGTTTATTTTAAATATCGAAGAAATTTATTTCTCAATATCTTGGACGGATCTTATATCTGCTTTACGATATTTTATTTTTTCTCGAACAACGTGCTTTATTACAATCTTCTAAATCAGCACGTGGTTCAATACGGCTGGCTTCTTTATATCGGGATCATTTTGTATTATTTGATTCGTAGAATCGCTCAAAAAGATAGGGATGCGTTATTCATTCTGATCGGAGTTTTAGTGATCGTTGTAGCCGGTGTTTTGGATATATTAGGAGCCAGAAACATCATCGTGTTTCCGAGGGTTGTGGGTTATGCGTTTTTGCTTTTTATTCTCAGCATTGCTACAATACTCGCCAATAAGTTTGTTCGTTTAAACGAGGAAGTAGAGGAGTTGAACGAGGATCTTGAAAAAAAGGTCGAGCAAAGAACGGAAGAACTGAAACAATCCTTAGAACAGGTTAACCGTTTAAAGGTGCAACAGGACGCGGATTACTTTCTGACCTCTCTTCTGATCAATCCTCTTTCTTCCAATAAGAACACGAGCGAGATCGTAAAAACCGAATTTTATACAAAACAGAAAAAGTCCTTCGAGTTCAAAGGGAAGACGTATGAGATTGGTGGGGACATTCTGATTTCGGGTAACGTTGAGTTGTCCGGAAAAAAATACGTTGTTTTTGTCAACGGAGACGCGATGGGAAAATCCATCCAAGGAGCGGGCGGGGCTTTGGTGATGGGGACCGTATTCAACACGATCCTTACGAGATCCGGAATCGGTTCTCAAAAAGAAAAATCCCCCGAACGCTGGCTGAAAGAAGCTTTTTTGGAGCTTCAGAAAATCTTTGAATCCTTTGATGGTTCGATGTATATTTCGATCGTGTTGGGCTTGGTCGAGGAATCCTCGGGACTGCTCTATTATATCAATGCGGAACATCCTTGGACGGTCTTGTATAGGGACGGGGTAGCTTCTTATATCGAAGAGGAGCTTACGTTGAGAAAGATCGGAATTCCTGAAAACGAGCAGTATCTTACGATCAAGACATTCCGGATGTTGCCTGGGGATACGATCGTTATCGGTTCCGATGGAAGGGACGATCTTTTGATTGGAAAGGAAGAAGATAGAATCATCAACGAAGATCAGGATCAGTTTTTACGCAGAGTGGAAGAGGGGCTCGGCGATTTGAGGGAAGTGTATGGGCGGATTCTGAATTTTGGAAGATTGGTCGATGACTTTACGCTTTTAAAAATTACCTATCATCCGCAAAAAGCGATTCCGAATTTTGCAGATTCCTTTTCGGATTCTTCGTATCGAGAAATTTTATCACAGGGAAAAGAATTACTTCAGACAAACCGGGTTTCTGAAGGTTTGGATTCTTTAAAAAAGGCGCTCGAGCTCAATCCAAAAAGCGAACCGGTTCTAAAAATATTGGGAAGATTTTATCTCAAAGAAAGAGACTATGCGAAGTCGATCGGATATTGGGAAACTCTTTTGGATTTCAATGCGGACTCGAGCGAGTTTTTATATTACGCCTCTATGTGTTACAAAATGTTGAAGTTATATCAAAAGGCTGCGGATCTTGGCGAAAGAGCCTATCTCCAGGATCCCTTACATATCCAAAATCTGATTAATCTCGCAGATATATATAGAATATTGAATGTACTTCCAAGGGCGAAGGGTTTGATCGAAAAAGCTCTCAATTTGGATCCTAAAAATGCAAAGGCTCTTCAGGTAAGAAGTTCGCTCGAAGCCGATTAAACGTTTTTCTAAAACACACCTCGCGTGTTTAAGTTTTATCGTTGTTCGAAAATCCTGTAAAATTTTTGTTTTATTCCGAAAAAATTGATAAACGTGACTCGGAGCTGGTCGTGTAAATCGGCTTGTCTCAACAAGGATCTCTAAATCGGCCGGATACAGATACGACCAAAACATCGATTCACGATTCAAGTCGGATTAAAATTCTTATGCTAAAATCCTAATATTCGTCCAAATAAATCCGGATCGCTTCTTTTAAAACGGAAAGCCCGATGCTTAGGGAATCCTCGTCGATATCAAACTTGGAGCTGTGATGCGGATGAATGAGTCCTTTTGCTTCGTTCATAGATCCCACAAAAAAATAACATCCGGGCACTTTCATCAAAAAAGCCGAAAAATCCTCTCCACCCATGGATTTGGTATGTTCTTCGGTTACGCTATCTTGTCCAAGAATGTTCAACGATGCTTTGCGTACAACATTCGCCATAAACGGCTCGTTGATCGTGGGCTGGTTTGTTCTTTCGTAGCGAATGTCGACTTTGGCTCCAAAGGTCGAGGCGATTCCATTGACCACCCGTTCGAGTTTGCCGGGCACTTCTTTGAACATTTTTTTGGAATACGTTCTTACCGTGCCTTTGAGCTCCGCCGTTTCGGGAATTACGTTAAATGCGTTTCCAGCATGAAAACTTCCCACTGTCACCACGCAGGAATCCAAAGGATCTGTATTTCTGGAAACGATGGTCTGTAAGGCGGTAACGATATGCGCGCCTACTACGATCGGATCCACCGTGTGTTGAGGCATGGCTCCGTGTCCGCTGATTCCGGTGATGGAAATCGTAAACTCGTCTACAGCCGCCATCATAGGACCGTCTACGACTCCGACCTTTCCGACCGGAATATGATTCCAGACGTGAAGCGCGAGGGCGGCATCTACGTTATATTTTTCTAATATACCTTCTTCTATCATCTTGTCCGCACCCTGACCGCCTTCTTCCGCGGGTTGGAATACGAGCAAAACCTTTCCTTTGGGGAGAATGGACTGAATGTCTTCCTTGATATCGGTCGCAAGTCCCATGAGAATGGAGGTATGAGCGTCGTGACCGCAGGCGTGCATGACTCCGTCGTGCACGGATTTGTATTCCGCTTTGGATTCCTCAAAGATGGGGAGGGCGTCCATGTCCGCTCGAACGAGCAGCGTTTTGCCGGGTTTTCCGGAATCGACTAACGCGACCACCCCCGTTTTGGCGATTTTGTCCTGAAAGGAAAGTCCCAAGGCTTTGAGATGATCGATCACAAACCCCGCTGTCTGATTTTCCTCATAACGGAGTTCGGGATGTTTGTGGATCTGTCTTCTGTAACGAATGAGTTCTTGCGTTCTGTTTTCGGTCACTGTGAGTTTCATACTTCTTGGACCATTCTACACTTCCGAATCGTTTTCGGAAAGAATTTTAGATTACCCGAGAATATTCGTTCAGTTCCCGTTTCCAGACCTGAGTTCCGCAATAGTGATCTCCTTCCGGGCAATAGGGTTTTACTTCGCCTTGGAGACGGATCCAGCAAGGCGCCTTGATCCACTTCGCGATCTGAGGATGTACTTTCATTACATCCGTAAGTTCGTCCACGGATGCTTGGAAGATTTCTTCCTGCGCGTTATAACAGGTTCTGGATCTCCATTTGTGATGAAGATTGAGAAGATCCCCGCTTTCATAAAAACGGATCGGGAAAGCGTTCGGTAAAAGATACGTTCCGTATTCCGGTGAACCACCCGCGTCCAAGAATCGATTTAACTTTTCGAAGATCTGATTCATATCGGAATCATATTTTTCTTTGAGCTGAGGATATTTTTGAACCACAAGTGGGGTGATGTAATCCGGAGTTCCCGCATACTGCGACATCAACACCGGTCTTCCGCCCGGAACCATTCTGTGTCTTTGATCCTGACTGTCAGCGGTATGAGAAATTCTTTTTTGGAAAGAATATTGAACGTTAAAAAGCGCTCTCGTGATCGGGCTCAGGGAGCTTTCGTTGAGAGTGGAAGTCAGATGTTTATTTTTCGCCGGATTCAATACGAGATCGATCGCGTCCTGATCGCCGAGAGACGATTTAGGAATTCCTAATATAGAACGAACCGACTGCGCCAAGATTTCGGGACTATTGGAGGAATGGGATACCAACTTGGAAAATCTTCCTCCGAGTTCGGAATCGTATTCTTTTACAAAGGCGCCCGCGGTTTCCGGATGATATTCTCTTTTTCCCGTTCCGAACATGGAATCAAAAAAACGGTATTCGGTCGTTTCTTCGAGAGGCAGGGGATCGTCCATCTCGTCCGCGTAGAGGGGATCCACCGCACGAACCTGATCGACCATCTCTGTCACCACGGTTCTTTGTTCTTCGGGAACGTCATACGAATTCATCAATCGATAATAACGATGTAACGTGAGTCCGTTGATGGAATGGTAGAGATAAGTATATGTTCCGAGAGGTAGCAGATAACGCGCTACTTCCAAACATTTTTTCTTGATCGGAGCCTGCCATTTATCGGGATAATTGGCCCTTGCTTTGTAGATATTAAAATATTCTTCCTGGATAAACGGGTGTAATGCTTCGGTGTAAGAGAAGTAGGCTTGGCTCGCGAAGTCCACTGCGTCCAAATACAATTCTAAAAGTTTTCCGCTGAGTCCGGGAGGAACGTAGTAATTCTCCTTTTTGACTTCCACATATCTTTGAGATACTTGCTCCGAGTTATAAAATGGATGAGAATGTAAAAAGGACCATACGAACTGGCGCGAAACTTTATCGAGCGTGAAGATAAACTGAGGATGTTGACGGGTGGTGAGATGTCCGGCCTTTTTGGTAGACTTCGCGACTCGATCTCGGATCTCGATGGATTTTTCGGATGCAACCATATCGCTCGGGAGCAGGATTCCCTTGGAAGAATAACAGGTTCTCGCGGTTGCGATTGCGAGATTGAATGGATCCTTGCTGTGATCAAGAAGTGAAACGATTGGCTTTTGGGCTAACATCGGAGTCTCCGAGTGGGATTTATGTCCCAGGTAGAACAATCCTGAAGGGCGAAAGTTCACCGGAAACTCTTTTTTGTAGGAGTTCCCACATTAGATGGAAGAGAATTTGAGCTTGCGAATTTTGTTCAATTGTGATAGAGGAAAATTGCCCGATTCTTTCCGCCCCCCACCCTGATTTAGCATAACCTTACCCACAAGTTAAAAAAACTAGCTTTTTTAGGCCATTGTTGCTTTTCTTTCCTTGGGCCTAAAGATGATCACTAAACATTGGAGTAGTACGCTCGAAACGGATTTAGATTGGATTGAAGAAGAATTTCTGTCTCTTAGCTTGGGGGACAAGAGACTTAATAAACGATTAAAGAAAATTATCGGATCGATGTGTAACCAAACGTGCTCAAGCCTACCTGATGTTTTTGGTAATTGGTCGGGAACAAAAGCCGCCTATCGTTTTTTCTCGAACCCGAAAGTATCTCCGGATGAAATTATTGCTCCACATTCCAGAGCGACTAAAAAGCGTCTTGAAAAACAAGAAACGATTTTGGTGTTAAGCGACACAACGGAAATTTATTATCGAAATAGAAACCGAATCGAAGGTTTAGGGCCGATGAATTCCAACTTGGATCAGGGGCTTCTTTTACATCCTTCAATTGCATTTACCACAGACGGAATCCCTTTAGGAATTTTAGATTTTAAAATGTGGACTCGCTTGAAATTAGGCTCTAAACATTTACCAAGAGATGTAAGAAAGAGAACTCCTATTGAAAATAAGGAAAGTATAAAGTGGATTCAAGGCTACAGAACAACATGCGAATTTTCTAAAGAATCCGATGCAAAATACATATTCATCTGTGATAGAGAAGCAGATATTTTCGAACTATTTCAGGAACATATAGAGGTAGGAGAAAACGCTCCAGATCTGCTTATACGTGCGGTTTATGACAGAAAGATCGAGGGCGGTGATTATTCTTGGTCCTATCTTGAAACCTTAGAGCCGGTTGATATATATACAATCTCTGTTCCAAGAAAGAAAGGAAAGAAAGCAAGCAAGAGACGCTAAAATCGAGCTTCGATTTGAAAAATTATCAATAAAGCCCCTCGATATAAAAAATTGGAAAATATAGATATGTATGCGGTATCCGCAACTGAGATTGACGGATCAGAAGACGAAACAATTCAGTGGAAATTTTTAACAACAATTCCAATTAGAACTTCTGAAGATGCGAAGAACGTAATCTCTTACTATAAAAGTCGTTGGGGAATCGAAGTCTATTTCAAGATATTAAAATCTGGATGTGCAATCGAATCCACTCAATTCAAATTTGGCGATCGATTCAAGGCTTGTATTGCCATTAGCGCAATCGTCTCTTGGCGCGGAATGATGTTAACATTCTTAGGAAGGAATGTCCCCGGATTAAAAGCTTCCATCATGTTTGAACCATTTGAATGGAAAGGCGCTTACTGCCGACTTTACGAAACTCCTCAACCACCAAAACAAGAACCTGATTTAGGCACTGTTTTAGAATGGATTGCAAAGTTAGGCGGACACTTAGGGCGGAAATCAGACTCACCGCCTGGACCTCTCACAATATTCAAAGGATTAATGAGAGTTATAGATCTCGGATTTATGTTTAAATTACTCACGCAGGATTTAACTTGCGGGTAAGGTTATGGAGTTAGGGTGGAGGGGCCCGCTTTTTGTTTCACAGAGGATTGTCGTAACTCCGACAAATCCGAAAGATCTGCATCATTCTAAATTCCAAAAAGAAAGCCGGAATCTGAATTGCTATTTTTTCTTCTTTGCCTTCTTCGATTTTGGAAAACGCGCTTTTGCTTCGGTATCCGATGGCGGTTCTTCTTCCGTTATGATATCTGCGTTTTCAAAATGAGATTTCATCCATTCACTGTTGTCCTGTCCGAAACCGGTGTTACTTCCGAAAGCTTGTTTCTCCAACAACTTTCGTTTCGCGGATTTTCTTTTTTCTTGGTGTTCGTAAACGTTTAAAAGATATTCCATCACGATCGGGAGTAGAACCCGGGAGAACACGGTTGCGACGATGACTCCGAAGATGACCACGGTTGCAAGAGGTCTTTGCACTTCGGCTCCCGCCATGGTCGAAATCGCCATTGGAATAAAACCCACAGCAGCGATTACCTCGGTTGTCATAACGGGACGGAGAGAATGGATCCCAGCCAAGTAAACCGCGTCCGCGATCGAGGCTCCCTTTTCCAGTTCTTCCCTCAAAGTAGAAGCATAGACCACCCCGTTTAAAACCGCGATCCCGCTCACCGCGATAAAACCCACTCCGGCCGGAATGCTAAATGGAAGTCCGCGAAGTACAAGTCCGATGATTCCTCCGGAAACAGCCAGAGGCACCACGATAAAGACGCCTAACGCGTAATAGATACTTCCAAACGCCGCCATAAGCATAAAAAATATGATCGCGAGCGCGATCGGAACCACCATCGCCAGTCTTTCCTTGGCTCGAGTGAAGTTTTCGAACTGACCGCCCCAATCGGTTCTATAACCGGGGGGAAGATTCTTCTCAATCTCTTCCGTAACCTTTTGTGCTTCGTTTACAAAACCGACGAGATCTCTTCCGCGGATGTTGGTTTCCACCATGATTCTTCGTTTGAGGGATTCTCTATAGATCGCAGCCGGTCCTTCGACGAGTTTGATTTCCGCAACCTGTCCGAGAGGAACCGTGGATCCCGAAGAGGTAAAAACGGGAATGTTTGCGACCTCGTCCAAATCCGTGGCGTCTATTTTGAGACGAACCACAAGATCGAATCGTTTGAATCCTTCGAATACTTTTCCGGTATTTCTTCCCAGTCGAAGCGCTTCCACGGTCGCGAGAATTTCTTCCGCCTGTACCCCATAACGTGCCATGTTGCCTCGATCGACTTTGATCTCGACCAAAGGAAGACCCAAAACTCTCTGCACTCGTAAGTCGGCGACCCCTTTCACTCCTTTGAGTTTTTCGGCAAATTGTCCGGCGATGTCCTTGAGTTTGACCAAATCGTCTCCGTAGATTTTGATGACAACGTCGGCCTTGGAACCGGAAAGAAGGGCATTTACCCTGTTCTCGATCGGCTGAGACAAACTCACCGTACTCGAAGGAATGTATTTTAGAATCTCATCCTTCATCTTGGTCATGAGCTCTTCTCTGTCGTCCGCGCTGGTCCATTCTTTCCGAGGTTTCAGTTTAACCATCGCCTCGCCTTCGTCGGTTCCAACCGGTTCCGCAGCGGATTCTCCACGACCCATTCTGGAAACCACTCCGATCACTTCCGGAAATTTTTTTAAGACCGCTTCCATATCGGAGTTGGTATCTCTGGAATAGTTGAGAGAGGTGGAAGGAAGGCGTTTGATATCGACTGCGATTTCCCCTTCGTCGATCCGAGGTAAAAATTCCGAACCTAACGTGGAACCTAGGATCATGGAGAATACGACGACTCCGACTCCGGCATACAAAAATTCTTTTTTACGAGACATTCCAAAATTCAAAAGCTCTTTGTATTTTTCGGTAATGATGTCCCAATACTTGCTGTGATGAAAAACAGGATTCTTAAATAAAATACTCGCCGCAGCGGGGAATGTTGTGAGCGAGAATAATAGAGCGGCTCCAAGTGCGAGTGCGACTGTGATCGCCATCGGTTTGAACATTCTTCCTTCCACACCTTCCAAACTCATCAGAGGAAGGTAGACGAGCATGATGATCGCGACCGAGAACGTAGCCGCCCGGCCTACACGCACGCACGCGTCCGTGATGATTTCTTCCGCGGCCAATTCTCTGTCTTCGAGTTTGGTCTGCATATCATAGAAGGATTTTTTTAGGATAAAACCGTGAAGAATGGATTCCAACATCACGATTGTTCCGTCTACAAGAAGACCGAAGTCAAGAGCTCCCAAAGACATCAGGTTTCCCACGATTCCAAAAGCGTTCATAAAGATGGTGGCGACGAGCATCGGAATTGGAATCGCCAAAGCTACGAGTAACGCTCCCTTGACGGTTCCGAGCGCAATAATCAAAACAATGACAACGAGAACCGCTGCCTCAGCGAGGTTGGTGAAGATGGTGCCTAACGTTCTTCCGATAAATTCCGAACGATCGTAAAAAGTTTCGATTCTCATCCCGGGCGGAAGCCTTTCGCGGATTTCTTCGATTCTAACCTTGACCCTCTTTACGACTTCCAAAGAGTTTTGACCCATGAGCATCATTACAGTCGCTCCGACCACTTCGCCTTTGGCGTCTTTGGTGACCAAACCGAAACGAAGCGCCGGACCGATTTCCACTTCCGCGATTTGTCCGAGTAAAAGAGGGATTCCGTCTCCTGCGGTTGTAACCGCGGTATTCTTCAGATCTTCGATGGATTTATACTGGCTTTCACCTCGGATCACCACTTGTTCCGCGCCTTTGGAGATATACCCCCCTCCTATGTTTTGGTTTGCGGATTCTAATTTATCATAAATCTGAGAAAGAGTTAGGTTGTGGACAGCGAGTCTTCTTGGATCGATCTTGACCTGATACTGACGGACCTGACCTCCGATGATGTTTACGTCGATCACACCTTCTACGGATTTCACCTCTCTTGCGAGCTCCCAATCCATATAGGTTCTCAGTTCTTCGGGAGAATGGCGATCCGATGTAAGAACGAATTCATAGATGTCCCCGAGACCTGTTGCGATCGGAGAAAGTTCGGGTCTTCCGTAACCCGGTGGAATGATCGCTTCTGCTTGTTTGATTCTTTCGTTTACGAGTTGTCTCGCAAAGTAGATATCGGTTCCGTCTTTGAAGATGACTGTAACGGAACTCACACCGGTTCTGGAGATGGAACGGATTTCGGTCACGTTCGGAAGACCTGTAAATTCCATCTCGATCGGATACGTTATGAACTGTTCTACTTCCAGTGGAGAGAGACCTGGGGACGCGGTGACCGCGGAAACCTGAACGTTGGTAACATCCGGGATCGCGTCGATGGAAAGATGATAGGCGTTGTAGATTCCAACAAGGGTAACCATGAAGGTGAGCACCAAAACCAGGGCTCGATTTTTAATAGAGGCGCGGATCAGTTTATCAATCATGTGTGTCGTCGATTTCTCAAAAAGAGGATATGGACATGAAAGTCTCTCAAGGCGATAGATGAAAGGTTTTTTTAGAAAGAATCTCCGTGCATTCCGCTTCTTGAAACTTTGAGAAATTCGAACTTTTTCGGATCCGTTTAGGTCTTACTATCGATTCTTTGCGACGATTCTTTTAGCGAAGAGATTAGTTTGTAATCAATATGCAAAAAAAGGAATAGAACCCCGTATTCCACACCCAACCAAACAAAAGAATCCTCGTAAGGCGATACTGTATACGTGGAATAAGAAACCAAAATGACAAGCGACCAGACCATGGGAGCGATACTCTGCGAAAAGACGGAAAGCGCGAGCAAGGGAAGAATATACCAAGGATGCACCGTTGTCGCAAAAATCAAAAAGAGAAGATAGATTCCCTCCACGGTTTTGAAAATTTTTTGCAGAGATTCTTCCTTTCGTTTCCAAAACGAATAAAGAAGAATTAAAACTAAGGCCGTGATTCCGCAGATCCTTCCGGATTTATAAAAATCCTCGCCGATGACCTTTAAAAATTCGCGTAAAATATAATAGATGCTTCCGTTAAACTCGAAGAGCTGGAAAAAGACTCCGATTCCGGAGGTCTTCTGTTTGATTGCCCATTCCGGAAAGAAAACGATTCCCGCAAAAAGTCCTAAAAGCGGTAAAAGATAAAATAAAATCAAAAGGCGGATTTTTTTTCTCCGAAACAAAATCCATCCGCTCAAAGATACCAAGATCAAAGGAGTAATTTTAGTTAGAATGCCAAAAATCAAAAAAATAAAATGAATCAAAACATCTTTTGTGCGTGTCGTTTGAATCCATCTCCACAGATACCAAACCGCTACGAGCAGACAAAAAACCAGGATGGATTCCGGATGTCCGTTTCCGCCGATTTCTAAAAGGACAAGAGGATTGAGCCAATAGATCAAGACACTCCACTGAGAAAGTTCGGCTTCCTTTAACATTTTTAAAAGGAACCAGAGAATTCCGATTTCTGAAAAAAATAGAAACGATTTCCAGATTAGAATTCCTGCATGTATTTTATTAAAAAAACACATTCCTTGCGCGCTCAGATAGAATAAAAATTGTAAAACCGGAGGATATACCGAATAAAATCGGAGAGAATTCATTTCGCGTAACAATTCGGAGGCAAGTTTTGATTTCTCGATCGGTAGGGTTACAATCGAAAATTCTCCGGGCAGAAAAGAAAAAGGTGAGATTCCTTCGCTTACAAGAAGTCCGTCCCATAAAAAGCGATATACGTCTTCCGAAAGTGTGGGAGGCGTCAAATAAAAAAGAATTCTCAAAACAAAACCCAACCCGATCCACTGAGTAAAGGAAGATTTAGAAAATCCGAATGAAACGAATTTTGGAGGTGTTTTCGTGAAACGATCAAAAAATAATTTGGGAAAACGAGAAAACGTATTTTCCGCGAAAAGCGATGCAGTTCTTGTAAGAATGTAAAAGTAAGACAGAAACGCAGGACCGCTTACGAAAAGAAATAAATAAAAATTCTTTCTTTCGCCATAAGCCTGGAACAGAAACAAGGGAATGTAAAATGAGAACAGGATGAGTTGAAAGAAGAGATTCAAAGATTCCTCTAAAACGGGATCCTTTTATAAAAAGGATGAATATAAGTTTTGTTCCGACAAAGGATCCTTCCGAAAAAAAGGTTGAAATCGGACTTAAAGTCCCAAGAAGATAAAATCACGGAAAAACACACGTTTTTCAAAAAATCATAAAATCGCTTTTGTTTGTATCGAACAATCCCGATTCCGTAGCAAATTTTGAAAGATCTTTCGCAAGTCATTTTGTAAACTGAAGCTTTCCAATCGTATAAAGAATTTTCCAACCCGCTTGGATCGAACCGAAAATCGTTCCGCTTACTTTGGAAACACCGATTCTTTTTTTATAACTCACCGGAACTTCGACACAGTTGAATCCGAGTTTGGCGGCCTTGACCTGCATTTCCACAGTCCATCCGAAATTTCGATCTTGCATATTCAATTTTTTTAAAGATTCGAGTTTGATCGCACGAAACGGACCCAGATCCGTAAATGCGATCCCGTAAAAAAAACGGATCAAGGTTGTCGAAAGCCAATTTCCGAATTTTTGCACGGGCATCAAAGATCCTTTTTCGGATTTTCCCAAAACTCGGGAGCCGATCGCCAAATCTACATTCGATTTTTTGAATTCGTTTAACAAAAGGATCAATTCGGAAGGAGAATCGGAATAATCCGCATCCACAAAGGCGACAATTTCCGGAGGTCTTTCGGAATAAAGGATTCGCTCCAATCCTTTGAGACAAGCCGACCCATAACCTCGTTCCCGTTCGTGCAAAACGATCGCCCCCGCTTCGGAAGCGGTTTTTGCGGTCGCATCCGTAGAACCGTTGTCGACAACGATGATCTCCAAAATGCCGAGATTCGGAGTTTCTTTTAATTCCTTCAAAACGTGAGAGATTGCTTTCTCTTCGTTTAGAGCGGGAATGACGACACTGACGGAAAAAGAGTTTATAGATTTCACTGTTTGGAACGTTTTAAGAGTTTGTTTTTACTTCTAAAAAAGTTTGTCCGATATTCGGATTCGATGCATCAAATAGGACCGCACTCGAATCGCGAGATTCTATCTTTCTGAGTTTGTCGCCAATCGATTTACTGTTTGGCTGGCCTCTTTTTTTATATCTTTGTCTTTCTCTTTTGTGAAACGAATGTGTTTGATTCTAAAAATTTCGAAATTCGGATCTTGGTTTCCCTCCCCGATCGGAATGAAAATTGATCCGAATCTGCGCGCTTCACTTGAGTAAAATCCTTTTTAGATCACCGTAAGCTCGAGCTAAGAGAGTTCGAGTCTATGAATTTCTTTTTACATCTTCCCGTGGAATGTTAAAAATGAGCCTTAACTTAATATAACGGAATAATTTATGTTATATTAAGTTATTTAAAGTTATTGCAGAAAAAAAAGCGGATTTTTAGAATAGGAGGTTATGTCTATACTTTAGATCTGTCGTTATCCAAGAGGAAAGGGGGAGCTATGCTTCAGATCGGTAATTTTCCGGATATTGTCAACGAATACGCCGCTAGATCGGTGGCCGGGCTTGTTTTGATTTTGGCTTTGGCGACTCTTTGGACTCAGTCTGTCTGGTTCAATCTCGCCCTGTTGTATGGATTTGCCGCTCGCGTTTTGTATGGTCCTAAATTTTCTCTCTTTGCTAAGGTTGCAATTCATGGTATTGTACCTTTGTTCAAACTGGGAAATCGACCGACCGCCGGCCCTCCAAAGAGATTTGCACAAAGTATCGGTTTTCTGTTTAGCCTAACGTCTTTGCTTCTCTTGATCAACGGACAGATTCTCGCGTTTGAGATCGGAATCGGAATTCTTGCGTTTTTTGCCCTTTTGGAATCTACCCTCGGTTTTTGTGCAGGGTGTTTCGTGTTTGGATATCTCATGCGATGGGGAATCATTCCCCAGGAGATTTGCGAGAAGTGTAATCATCTCACTTTTAAAACAAAGGATTGATTGATGGTTGCCTCTTTTTACGGTCTAACAATTATTAAGTGAGATTAGAATTTCAGTATATCTTTAAATTTGGAGAAAGTCATATGTCGAAAGAATCTTATTATGTGCCGGACGATCTCAAAAAATTTGGAAACATCGGAGAATTTCAGCCCAACCTCGCAAAGAAATTTTTTGATTATTACGGAGAAGTATTTACGGAAGGTGCGCTTACGGCACGCGAAAAATCCTTGATCGCCTTGGGGGTTTCTCATGCGATTCAATGTCCGTATTGTATCGATGCATATACCACCGATACTTTGGAAAAAGGGGTGACCGAAGCGGGACTTATGGAGGCTGTTCACGTTGCCGCTGCGATTCGCGGAGGCGCTTCTCTTGTTCACTCGGTTCAGTTGATGAATAAGGTCAAAGAACTCGGAATGTAATTTGGGTAACGGGACCTTTTAGGGAAAAATTTGTGAAATCCTTAAAGTCAAGAGGGAGCGAACTTGTATCTCCGGAACGCCAGTTTCAGATATTGAAAGAAGTTTTTATTCGTAAAAACCTTCCTTCCTTTTCCGAAAAATTAATTCAGTCCGGCTTGAGCGCCTTGACACCGGCGCCAACCAAGATTCTTCAGATGAATCTTGGAAAACTTTGCAACCAAACCTGTAAACACTGTCACGTGGACGCGGGGCCGGATCGTAAAGAAAGTATGAGCCGGGAAACGATGTTGCACTGTCTTAGTGTCCTTGCCGCAAGTCCCATTTCCATTGTGGACATTACGGGAGGAGCCCCCGAGATGAATCCTGATTTTCGCTGGCTTGTAGTAGAACTCAGAAAACTCGATAAAAAAGTGATGGTTCGTTGCAATCTTACGATTTTACTCGCAGGTGATCGATATAAGGATCTTCCCGAATTTTTTGCTAAAAATCAGTTGGAGATTGTCTCGAGTCTTCCTTATTTTGAAAAAAGAAGAACGGACTCTCAGAGAGGAGAAGGCGTTTTTGATCGTTCTATCGAGGCGTTAAAACGATTGAATGCGATCGGTTACGGGATTCCGGATTCTGGGCTGACGCTCAATTTAGTTTACAATCCTGCGGGTGCATTTTTGCCCGCGGGTCAGGCCGCTTTGGAGCATGAATTTAAGAAATCACTTCTAAAAGAATACGGAATTCGGTTTAATTATTTATTCACAATTACGAATATGCCAATTTCTAGATATTTGGAGTATCTACAGGAAAGTGGAAACTTGGAGAGCTATCTGGAAAAACTCGTGAATTTTTATAATCCTTCCGCAGTTCTCGGAGTCATGTGTAAAAATACGTTGAGCATTGGCTATGACGGTTCTATTTACGATTGTGATTTCAATCAAATGCTGGAAATGAATGTGGAAGGGGGCGTTCAAAACATCCGTGATTACGATGCTGATGTTTTGGAAGCGAGAAAAATTCGTATAAACGAACACTGCTACGGTTGCACGGCGGGAGCGGGTTCCAGTTGCGGCGGGGTTACCACCTGAGAGAAGGAAACATACTCCGCCAAAATGGTATTCTTTTTTTTACGAAAGACTCGGGTGATTCTTTCCAGATCGAGAAATTTTTCCTGGTTGGTCACAACCGGGGTTTGGAGATTCGAATTGAAATGCAGAAAATTTTTTCCTTCTTTCAGTCTTGTTTCCACAAAAAGATCGTGATTGATTTTTCTTTTCTCGGAAATCGTATTGAGTTCCTCCGGAAGAGAGGAGAGATTTTGAAACTGATTCTGAAGTAAGTTCGGATCCAAATCAAATCCGATCGAGTTTCTACAGTTTCCGATTGCGGAAAGCATCGTGGTTCCGGTTCCTAAAAAGGGATCCAAAACAACATCCCCTTTCAAAGAATACATCAAGATGATTCGATTTGCCAATTCCAAGGGATATGCTGCGCTCCTGTCTCTTCCCGCTTGCGAATCCAACCCTTGTTTTTTTCCTTTAAAATCCCAGAGATCTCCGAACCAAAGATTGCGTTCTTCCCAGAAAAACGCGCTTTCTGCCCGCGATAGTTTATCCATCTTGGATTCGAACTTTCGTTTGTTGCCTTTTCTGAATATTAGAATATGTTCATGCTCTAATGTAACATAGGCTCCTGAAGGGAGCATTCCCGAACCCATAAATTTATTCGGGGAATTAGTTTGTTTTCTCCAGAGAATTCCGGGAAGACTTTGAAATCCGATTTGATTACAGGATTGAACGATTCTCGCATGATTCATAAAGATTTGAAATCCGAGATTCGTTTTTCGTGTGGCATCCCCGACATTGATCACAAGAAAACTTCCTTCCTTGAGAACTCGAAAACACTCTCTCCAGACCTTGTCCAATTCAAGATGCATCCTTTCATACGAAAGCTTAGGATCGGATTTGAACGATTCGGTGATTTTCTCTCCAAAACTAAAAAAAAGCTCGTCCCACATTTCGATCATGGGATAGGGCGGAGAGGTCACGATCAGATCCACGGTTTCGGAAGAGAGCGGAAATTTTTCGCGAGAATCTCTATTCAAAATTCTGTGAATCGTTTGTTTCATGGACAAAAAATAACTTTCTCTTTATTGATTTCTCTGTCCACTCAAAACGTTGAAAAAAAGTTTCCTAAGTCGGCCTGACTCGGTTTCGTTTTCTACTTTACATTTTTATTTCCGTATTTTGAGAAAGAATGTTTTTCGGATTCTAATTAGAAAAATAAATTTAGAAAAATTGAATTTAGGATTTTATTTTTGTGTTTCTTTTTCGTCATCGAGACTCATCCGAGAGTTTACTCCGATGGGATGATTTTTTTGTGCGGTCTGTTCCAAAAAAAAATTAGTATCTGTTGCGTACTCCACTTCTTTGGATTGGATTTCACATTTTTTCCCAAATCGTTTTTAGAGTTGGTTTTTCTTTCGCATTCTTTTTGGAAAATAAGAGGAGTAACGAAAATGGAATTTATAGTATTGTGAAAACTCATTTCTGAATCGTTTTTACCAAATCCTCCTTGTTTTTTTGGTTACTACTAATTCCAAAACTTCTAGCAAAAAGTATAAAATACTAACAAAATAATCCAATATATCTTACTTTTTTGTATGTTATATTGAAATATTGGTTGACTTTCTAATATCTTGGAAGAGTTTTCTGCTTGGTGAGTCGCCAGTGGGGTGATCCCAACAACTCTAACTTTCTCTAAAAAAGACCCTTTTTCTCCCGGGGTTTCCCGGGTTTTTTTTTAAAAAAGAAGGGAAGCGAAATCGAAATCGAAATCGTTTGGTCGAAGGAACAGAAAAGTTGGATGTTTCGGACGATTGGGTTTTGCCTAACGTGAAAACTCTTTGGACGTTTTGAAAAAAAATTAGAAAAAGGCGGCTTTCTTTGCAAACAACTATGGCTCGCAGTTTAGAAAATCAGAATTTACAAGAGAAACATTCGGAAAGAGTGCCGGATGATTTTTTAACCAGCTTTCTTGGCGATAAGATTCGAAAACGCAGATTAGAACTGGGACTTTCTATGGAAAAGGTAGCCCAGATTGCTCAGGTAAGTCGAGGAATGCTTGGCTTGATTGAAACGGGTAAAACCACGCCGAGCATCGCAATTCTTTGGAAATTGTCAAAGGCGCTGCGAACTCGAGTCTCGGAGTTTTTACCTGATGTATCCATGCACGGGCCTAAAATTTTCAGAAAGGAAGAATCCAAGATTCTCACATTGAATCAGGATAAACTAAGTGCTCGTGTATTACATAAGGATTTGGAAAATCATTTAGAATTTTTAGAAGTGGAATTGTCTCCGGGAAGTTATCCTCTCCCGATTTGGCTTCAAAAACAGAAATCGCAAACGATCTCTTTAGTCAGCGGTGAAATTGGTCTTGTTTTCGGCAGTAAGAAGAATCTGCTTTTTCCAGGAGATACCGCGGTTTTTCTCGCACAAGACCTGCAGGAAATTTTCAATCCTTCCGACGATAACGCGATTCTCTTTTGGATCAGTTCTGCGGTAAATTTATAATCTTTATAGAGAACTCGGATACGTTGATCAAACTCAAGTTTCTTCGAGTAGGGGAGAATTCAATGTTTCCAGAGAATCCCTATTTTCCGCCAAAGAAGAAATTGGAAATTCGACTTTAAAACACGCGCCTACGGTCGAAGAAACGAGTTCGATTGTCCCGTTGTATTTTTCGATGATCCTTCTGCAAATATCCAAACCGAGACCGATACCTTCTCCTTGTTCTTTTGTGGAAAAAAAAGGATCGAAGATTTTGGATCGAAGTTCTTTCGGAATTCCCGGGCCGTCGTCCTGAATAAAGATCTGAACTTTTTTTTGATCTAATAACGGGGAGCCGAAAATTTTTATGTTACCGGTTCCTTGAGTCGCTTGAGCTGCATTTAAAATTAGATGAGTCCAAACTTGTGTGATTTCTTCTAGATCACATTCGATTTTTGGTAAAGAAGAAAGATCCAGATGAATTTTTGTGTCTCTCAGCGAGTGTTGAAGATTGCTGATTAAGATTTTTTGAATGGAATCGTCGATTCGAATCGGTTTTGGGGATCTGTCTGAAGAAAGCGACGAATAAGAGCTGAGCGCAAATACCGTCTTTCTTGTTTTTTCGACCGCAAGGCGGATTATGTTGATGTTTCTTAAAAAAGAAAGGGTGGAGTCGATAAAACTCAGTAGTTCGAAGACATCTGGATGATTTAGGAACGAGACCCATCTTCCATCCGCGTCCTGAAGTCCCAATTCGGTAAGAAAAACGGAGATTCTTTCAGGATGAATTACATGATAGGAATTTAATATATTTTCCAAAGATTTTGCGCGTTGTCTCATCTTAAAACCCAGAGGAGGTTCTTTCGAATCCATGGCTATCGCATAAATTTCAAAAAAAGAGTTTCTATCCTCTTCGTTTAAACGAGGAATTGTGACCGATACCTGAAAAATTCTGTTTTGAAAGGATTGAGAAACGGCTTCTATCGTTTGCAAACCCGCCTTGATTGCACCTAACGGATTGTTGATTTCGTGGGCTATACTAGTCACAAGTTGTCCGAGACTTGCCCATTTTTCAGAGGCGATTAATTTGTTCTGAGCGCTTTTCAATTCATGAAGAGCGTCTTCTAATTCTTTTTTTTGAATTTCAATAATTCTTGTCCGGATTAAGATCTCGCCGTTTGCTTTTCTAAGGTCCTCTGCTTGTCTCCAATCGGTGACGTCGAAAACGATTCCGGATAAGATTCCTTCGAGTTTTTCCTCCGGATCTTGCTCGGATATTCCCCAACCTCCTCTCGCTCTAAACCATCGTACACCTTCCGGTAAAATGTTCGGAAAAAGTACTTCGATTTCGGTCGAATCCCCGTAGAGAAAATTTTGAATATAACGAATCATCTCGAGTCTTTGTGTTCGGTGAAATCGTTTTAAGAATTGTTTTATCTTTAACTTTCTCGATTCGTCCACGGAAAGTGATGAAATTTCCCCTTCAGGAAAATAGAGAGTTCCGGCTTTTAAGTCCACTTCCCAAGTGGCCATCCCGGCTCCTAAAAGAGCCATTCTCAATTTTTGATTGCTTTTAGTGATAATCGCATTTGAAAACTGTAGTTCTGCTAAAACGTTCTTTAAACTTTTTCGCATCGAATCCAGGGAATGGACAAGAGTGCCGAGTTCGTTTTCTTCCGTAGGAGGGATCGGAGTATTTAGATTTCCTTTTTCGATTTCCTTTGAAAAAGCTTCCGCAAGAGCAAGTCCGTTTAAAAACCATTTTTTTAATGCGTAATTTAAAATTCCCAAAGCGATCAGGGAAAACAAAAACGTAAGAATCATGTTTTTTAAAATCAGCTCTAAAAGCTCCTCATAAAAGATGGAGTGAGGGATGCCTACTTCAATAAAAAATTTGGTTCCCGATTCCGAAAGTTGCATAGGCAGAATTGCCCTATAATAATTTTCCTCGTTAAAAGTGGCTATTTCTTCGATTTCATTTTGCAAAAAGGCAAGACTCGGAATCTCCGGCTCAATTCCAGAAGGCGGAGGCAGTGAGGTGGCATTTGGAAATAGGATTCTTGCATAACCTTTTCCTTGGAGCGTTTTGAATGACTTCATTTTCTCCGAAATATCTTTCATCGTAAAATCGATTCCGAAAACTCCCACGAAATTTCCGTTTCGAATCACCGGTGTCACTAAGGAAACGATCCAAATTCTATAATCCTTCGCAAAGTATGCATAAGGACTGCTAACAAAATCCTTTTTTGTTTTTTTAAGAGTCTGGTAAAAATCATTTTCCGATGTTTCGGTTTCATAATTGAAATACTTATTTACGACTGATTGTTTGGATGATTTCGATTTATTCACATAGTAGATCAGTCTTCCGGTTTCGTCATGTCCCTCGGTGTTTTTAAATTTAAAATCTACTCCATCAAAAGCATTCGGTTCAAATGTGGTCCAAGCTCCGAATACGATCTCCGTCTCCGAAGCGACTTTTTTTAAAAGACTTAGGATCTCGGGGCGGGTTTGTCTGGATGTTTGAACCACTTCTCTGATTCCGATCAAACGATCAAAAGGTCTTCCGAAAGTGGATTCGACTTCCCTTTGAATTTTGAGAGCTTCGATGAGGACGATTTTTTTTTCGTCTTTTTTAAATTCCGAATATGTAAGAATCATTTGTGCGATTGTGATCAAAACGAATGCGATCAAAACAGCACAGGAAAGATATAGAGTGATTTTTCTTCTAAGATTCATTCAAGATCTTTCTCCAGAATCGGGAAGATCGTAGATTTTGATTCAAAAGGAAAGAATGTAAAATCATTTTCAAAAAGAATTTCGATTTTGCGATCGATTTTGAACGGGACTATTTTCCCCGTCAGCCTTCCAAAAAAAAGTCGTCCACAGAGCGAATCAGAAGAAGACCTCCTCCCTTGGGCAATTCTTTAACCCTGAATTCGGGGTTGTTTTCCCAAAAATCCAGATCGCATAGGATCAGATCAAATTGTTTCCATTCCGAAGCATTACTTCCGAATGGAAGAGGTTTTATTTTTTCTTTTTTGAGGGCCTGTTTGATTTTTAAAGGAAGCAAATCGACCGAGCCGTTTAGACTTACGAGGGAAAGTTTTGAGTTATAATTTCCTGCGAGTCTTCTCGCAATCTGAAGCAGGTTCAGATCCTTTTCTCCACCAAAAAGGATCTGAATGTTTTTTACATCTTCGAGATGGGATGAAAATAAAATGCCGGCGTTACAATTCGTTTCACTGAGGATGGTTCGAATCTTTCCGCTCAGAATATCATCCGAAAAAAAAGAACGAGCCGCTCCGATCAAAAGCAGTTTATAATTTCCGTCTCCGATGATCCGAATGATATCCTTGGTGATATTGGTGGAGGTTTTATAGATCGTATTTAGGCGGATATTTAACTCCTTGGAAAGTTCTTTTAAGGGAGTAAAACTGGAAGATTCGTATTTTTCTGCGTGGGTTTCCGATATATTGGAGTCTGGCGAAAGGTGTACGGCAGTAACCTCCCTTTCCTTTTTCTTTTCCGGAAAAAGTCCATAAGCAATTTTTAATAGTTCCAAACCTCTGGTATGTTGCGCAAAAGATATGATAATATCCGTTTCCGTTTTTTTGCTTGTAACGGACTTTTCTTGGGAGAAAAACCATTCCACCAATTTCAAACCCGGCCCGGTCATGATCGTTGTCGTCAACGCCATCAAAACCATCATCGAAAAAATTTCCTCGGATAAGATTCCCAAATCATATCCGATGTTAAGGACGATCAACTCCATCAATCCGCGGGTATTCATGAGGATTCCGACCGAAAGGGAATCCTTCCAATTTTTTCCGGAAATTTTCGCGGCGACTGCGCTTCCGCCTAATTTTCCAAGAATGGCCACAAACAAGATAATAAAAAACACTGGCCAAAGCCCGGAACTTGACAAAAGACCGAACTTGGTTCTCAAACCGGTAAATGCGAAGAATAGAGGGAGTAGGACCGTAAGACTGAAATCCTCAATCTTATCCACAAGATTGGTTCTCAGTTCCTTTTTGTCCGGCATAACCACACCCGCCAGAAATGCCCCAAACAGCGCGTGGATTCCGATGATTTCCGTAATCCAAGACGATAGGAAGATAAACAAAAAGAAAAATGCGGAGATTGTCTTTGTCATCGATTCCTTTGTTGTGTATAAATTTCCAGCCCGTCTCATGAGGGGTAGAATTCCTTTCCACATTACAAGCATATAAGTTATGGACATAAGGATCGTTAGAATCCCCGAAGAAAAGGAGCCCGCATTTACGATCGTAACCACGATCGCTAAAATACACCACGCCGTCACATCGTCCGCGGCTGCCGCCGTAAGCGCAAGGCTGCCTAACGTAGTTTTTGTCCAACCTCTTTCCAAGATGATTCTTGCAAGAACCGGAAAGGCCGTGATACTCATTCCGATTCCCATAAAAAGACAAAAGGCGGCAAAGTCTACTCCGGCTGGAGCAAGAGGAACATACAAAAAATACGCCAGCCCCGCTCCTAAAAGAAACGGAAACATAATGCTGGAATGGGAAATTACCACCGCTGATTCCGCTTGGTTTTTTAAAATTTTAAGATCGAGCTCCATTCCGATCACAAACATAAAAAGCAAAAGTCCGAGCTGACTTAGGATTTGGAGAGTGGAAAGGGATTCTTTCGGAAACAAAAGTGAAAATCCTTCCGGAAATAAAATGCCGAGAAGAGAAGGTCCGAGAAGAATTCCCGCAAGAATTTCTCCGATTACGACGGGTTGGCCGACCCATGTGGCCAACTTTCCGAAAAAACGAGCGGCTAACATAATGACGATCAATTGCAATAACAATCTGGAAAGCGGTTGTTTGAGATGTCCCGAGAAAATCTTTCCCATCGCTGGAAGGTCTAAAAAATCAGGACGTTCTGCGTTTACTTTTACGGATGCTTTTTTGGAGTCCGCGGAGTTGACGGGCAAGGTTTGAGAAGCGGTTTGATTTTCCTTTTCGGATTCAAGGGTTTGACCCGATTGGAGAATGAATCCCAAGAAAAGCACAAATAAGAAAATTAGGAATATATAAAATAACGATATTTTTTTCATTTTTAGAAATACTCTTCTGGGAGCAGTTTCTTTCCGATTTCAAGATTCGTCATTCAGATTTTTGAGACTTTCAGTTGAACCGCGAGATTCCTTTGGAAATAGATTTCAAGAATCTCTTTTTCGAAAGAATGAAGAAAGCGTATTTTGTAAAAAAAAAATTGTTCGGTTTTTACGTTCGCAAAAAATAAAATCAACCTGATTTTACTTGAGGACGGACTTGAAGTCCGGATCAAGCTTTTTTTAAAGAAAAGTCTTGTCGGAACAAAAGGATCGAAGTCTATTTTGATACCGGGATTCTTTTTAAGAAAAACAAAATTTGCGATTCGGATCAAAATCGATCAGATACAAGAATCACGTTTTTTCTAAATTCGCTTAACAAAATTGAGAATCAAAATTGCGAATGAGGAAGAACAAATTCGTCTTGAAGAATTTGTGCTCCGAGTTTGGCGGCATCTAAGGGAAGGGCCGGATGTCCCTTCATTCGAATTCGTGTCAGCAAAAGCCAGGATACTTCCGCTTTTTGAAAAGAAGTCCAAAACCAGGAATTCGCTTCGTCTTGATTGTAGTAGAACGCAGAATCGGAGCTGTAATTTTCCGACCCGCTCCAATCCCCGGGAAGATCATGGCTTCCGCTTGCGTTGGAAAGTGTACCGGGGGAACGTTTTAAAAGTCTGCTTACGATTTGAATCGTCTTTTTGTGAAAGGGAGGAGATGGATCTTGAAGTCGAATTAAAAAATCCGCAAACTCGGAAGGAGAAACTACAAAAGAACCGTCCAACCAAAACGAACTTTTGCTAAAAGGAACAGGACTTGAAAAATCGTTCAGGCGTTCTAAGAATTGTTTTCCCTTTTCGGGTCCGATATCCTTCCAGAGTTTTGTAAAATACCAATGGACCGAATATTCGAGAGCGGATTTTAGATTCTGATCTTTTTGCCATCGAATATACGGATGTCTTGTTTTGTCCCAATAAAAAAGAGACTGATCTTCTTTTAGATATCCGTTCTCCAAAGCGATCAAAGTGAGAATGGAATGATATAGAGAAGCGGGAGGTGTTTTGTGCAAACATTCTTCCTTATGAAAATAGACTTTGGTTCGTGTAGTGAGGTTGACTAAGATCGCACAGACAAAACGCCCTTCTTCCTTGAGACTCTTTTCGGAAAAAGGCATCGGCGGCAAAGAGGAATGATATGAATCGCTTTTACAAAGCGTGAGAGTAAAAGTAAGACAAAGGATAAAAACAAAATTTTTCACTGGATCCGAGTAAATCAGTAAAAGAGAGAGATACAAATCAAAATTATAGAAACCGGAATGTAAAAAAAGAAGAAGTAGTATTGGCCCGCTTTTTTCCAAGGTCGTTCCATCTTCGGTTTCAAAATAGAAGTCAATTCTTCCTCGGTGGCGTTGTAGAGCTCGGAGGAATCGTTCATTCCGTACAATCTCGAAGCCAGACGTTTATAACACTTTTCCCGATATACTTTGAGATATTCTTTGCTCACAGCGACTAATCCCGGTTCGTGAGAAAAAAGATTTCGAAACACGAGCGGGATTTCGTAAAATTTTCCGATGAGAAGACTGGAAAGTCGGGTGAATAAACCCAGATAAAAAAGGGACGCGTATTTGACCGATTCCCATTTCAAACCAAAAACGATGATAAAACAAACTAAATAGGCCCCATATCCCAAGATTAAACCGGCTCTTTCAAAAAATCGGTTCCAAAAGACTTCTTTTTCAAACTCGAGATCTAAGGTTTCCAACGAAGGAATTTGCAAATTGGTTGTATTCATCCGGTAAATTAAGAAAAGAGAATATTCTTAGCTCCATCATCCATCCAAAATTCTCCGTTCGAAATGACAAATCAAATCGGACAGATTTTTATTCATTTTACAGCGCGTCCCAAAGCCCACCGAGCGACCCGTAGGGAGCGAGGTGTTGAGTTCAGCGGAAGCGACCGAGCGACCCGCTACACGACCCATAGGGAGTGTAGCGTTGAGTTGCACCAGGGAGCGAGGTGTTGAGTTCAGCGGAAGCGACCGAGCGACCTGCTACACGACCCATAGGGAGTGTAGCGTTGAGTTGCACCAGGGAGCGAGGTGTTGAGTTTCTCGAGCGACCTGGGAAAACTCAATGAACGCTTCTCTAAGGATCAAGCTGCAGCAACTCAACAGAACTTTTATAAGAAAGGGAACCGCGCAAGGAATTTAGAGTAATCTCTTGAATCGTATTATTTCCGATTCATCGTTTCTTTTTGTTCAGGGGGAAATGCCGAGGACGGCCGAAAATCTTTTCATACGAGGCCTTCCGGATGTCGACAGCACTCAAACGAAAAGAAAGAAAAATTCAAACCGGAGAATTCTGGACTTCCCGCCAGAGACAATCCCATTCCATTCATTATAGCGTGAGTTATCGCGCCTCGTTCAAGCCGGAACTGCCCGCATTCTTCCTAGATAAATATCTTTCCGGAAATAAGGGGGTTGTTTTGGACCCGTTTGGCGGAAGAGGGACCACTTGTATCCAAGCCAATCTGGAAGGACATACTGCGATTCACAATGATATCAGTCCTATGTCTCTGTTTTTGGCCAAATCCAGACAAAGAGTTTCCTCTGTGGAAAGTATGGAAAAAATTCTCGCGGGATTGGATCTGAAAAAGAAGGTTCGAGAGGAAAAAGAAGATCAGGACCTTCTCGCCTTTTATCATAAAGATACCTTGAATGAAATTAAGAATCTGAAAAAGATTTTATCTCAAGATGATTCTCCGGAGATGCAATATATCGGGGTCACGGCTCTTTCCAGATTACACGGTCATAGCGACGGATTTTTTTCCGTATACAGTTTTCCACAAATCTCCATTCCGCCTAACGCTCAAAAACGGAATAACGAGAAAAAGGGAATTCGTCCGGAATACAAGGAAATCAAATCCAGAATCCTACAGAAGATGAAACGGGATCTAAAAACGCCGCTTCCTCCGTTTTATCACGAATTTTCCGGAAGAAATCGTTATACAAATCATTCTTCTTTGCATTTGGAATCTTTGGAAGATTCTGTCACCGATCTTGTCATAACGTCTCCACCTTTTCTGGATAAGGTGAACTATGAAGAGGACAACTGGTTGCGTTATTGGTTTTTGGAAATCGAGCTTCCGGATCACAAAAAGCCGAGTATCTTTTCGACGCTTTCCGGATGGACCGATTTTATTCACGGAACCTTGGAGGAATTGTCTCGGGTTTTGAAGTCCGGAGGTGTTTGTGTGATGGAAGTTGGGGATATTAAAAAAGGGAAAACCGTTTTCAATCTGGACGAATACGTGATTCAAGCCGCTTCCGAAACCGGTTTGGAATGGGAAACCACCTTTATCAACGATCAAAAATTTACCAAACTTTCAAATTGCTGGAATGTTTCGAATAACGAAAAAGGTACGAATTCAAATCGTTGTGTCGTTTTTCGGAATTATAAGTAGGAACACGTGTGAATTCTCGCAACTCTGGCCGCATCCGCTGACGCGGTCGGGCCGCTCCGGGCTCGCGAAGTCTCGCTCGGTCTAAAACGCGATGTAGGAATTTTCGTGAATCCGGTTTTGTTTTTTGCAGGCGCGTTTGAGACCAAGCCCTACGTGTCCCTTGCGGTTTGGGAGGGCCCTTCTTCTTCAGAAAGTTTTACTAAAAAACTCTGTAGGATCTCATACAAAATCGAAACTCTTCTGTGTGATTTTTGAAATGTAGGATCTCATACAAAATCGAAACTCTTCTGTGTGATTTTTGAAATGTAGGATCTCATACAAAGTCGAAACTCTTCTCTGTGATTCTTGAAATGTAGGATCTCATACAAAGTCGAAACTCTTCTCTGTGATTCTTGAAATGTAGGATCTCATACAAAGTCGAAACTCTTCTCTGTGATTCTTGAAATGTAGGATCTCATACAAAGTCGAAACTCTTCTCTGTGATTCTTGAAATGTAGGAACTCATACAAAGTCGAAACTCTTCTCTGTGATTCTTGAAATGTAGGATCTCATACAAATTCGAAATTCTTCTGTGTGATTTTTGAAATGTAGGATCTCATACAAATTCGAAATTCTTCTGTGTGATTTTTGAAATGTAGGATCTCATACAAATTCGAAATTCTTCTGTGTGATTTTTGAAATGTAGGATCTCATACAAATTCGAAATTCTTCTGTGTGATTTTTGAAATGTAGGATCTCATACAAATTCGAAATTCTTCTGTGTGATTTTTGAAATGTAGGATCTCATACAAATTCGAAATTCTTCTGTGTGATTTTTGAAATGTAGGATCTCATACAAATTCGAAATTCTTCTGTGTGATTTTTGAAATGTAGGATCTCATACAAATTCGAAATTCTTCTGTGTGATTTTTGAAATGTAGGATCTCATACAAATTCGAAATTCTTCTGTGTGATTTTTGAAATGTAGGATCTCATACAAATTCGAAATTCTTCTGTGTGATTTTTGAAATGTAGGATCTCATACAAATTCGAAATTCTTCTGTGTGATTTTTGAAATGTAGGATCTCATACAAATTCGAAATTCTTCTGTGTGATTTTTGAAATGTAGGATCTCATACAAAGTCGGGTCCGGGTGATCGAATCCGAAAAATTTGCCCGGAGAGGGGGTAGCGGAATCCTTTGCCCTTTTTCAGCGGAAGTTTGCAAAGGATGGAGCGAGGGGGAGACGTCCCCCGCCGAATGGCATTCGTAGTAAAGTGTCGCGGACACTACGTACGCGGAAATGTAGGAACTCACACAATTTCAGAATTCTGTCTCTTTTTCTTCGATTTTTACCGGATTCCCCTTCATCAATTTCAAAATTTGTCCGAACTTGAATACAGAAGAGGGTTACCGGAATATGATGCGCTCACTCTGGACGGCTGCTACGGGTATGATTGCCCAGCAATTTCACATAGATACGATTTCAAACAACTTAGCAAACGTAAACACTACGGGTTTTAAAAAGAACCGCGCCGATTTTGAAGACCTGGTCTATCAACATCAGGTTTTGGCCGGAACTCCGGCCACTTCGGTGAGCGAGATTCCGACCGGGGTCAACGTGGGTCATGGGGTCCGCGCAGCCGCTTCTCAAAAACTTTTTGAGATTGGTTCCTTTCAAGCCACCGGGAACAAACTGGATATGGCCATCACCGGCGAGATGGGATTTTTTAAGATCCAAATGCCGGACGGAAGTTTTGCATTTTCTAGAGACGGATCTTTTAAGATCGATTCCAACCAACAGGTGGTGACGTCTAACGGATATCTTTTGGAACCTCCTCTGATCCTTCCCGAAGGCGCTATCTTAAACACTCTCATGATCTCCGAACAAGGGGAAGTCACCGTAAAGGTCGGGGCCGATATCCGTCCGATCGTGATCGGTCAAGTGGAACTTTATCGTTTCGTAAACCCCGCGGGTCTTACCGCGATCGGTAAAAACCTATTCCAGGAAACCATGGCTTCCGGTCCCGAAATTCCGGGAACTCCGGGTATGGAAGGATTCGGTAACGTCCTCCAGGGATTTCTCGAGATGAGTAACGTAAAGATCGTCGAAGAAATGGTGAACATGATTGTCGCTCAGAGAGCCTACGAATCCAATTCGAAGGCGATTCAGACTTCGGACAATATGTTATCCACAGCGATCTCTCTGAAGAGATAAGAATTTTATAAATTTCTTATGAATCTTGTGCGAACCCTCTTTATCCTTGTTTTTTTGACGAGCCCTCTTTGGGGAGGAGGAGTATCCGGTATTTATCTCAAAGGTCGCGCGATTGTGGAAGGAGAAGAGGTGCTTCTTTCTTCGATTGCGAGAATCCCGGACGGTTTCGAAGACAGGGTGATCCTTAAAAATTTAAAAAAACCGGTCTTTGTAGGTTCTAAGGAAATCTTAAACGTCTACGGGGATTTGGATCCGATCGTCACCGGAAAGGAAACCCTCGTTCTTCCTCTCAATCATGCTCTGGAGCCTTCCGAGATTACGGAATCTCTTTTCAATGAGATCAAAAAAAAACATCCGAACGAAGAATTTCGCCTAACGTTCTTATCAGGTGAAACAAAGGTTCCGCGCGAAGGTGTGGAGCTGAGGTGGGCAAATCTTTCATCTCGTCTGCATCCGGGGCAAATCATGGCTTCTCTGGAAGTTTTTTTTCAGAATCAAAAAGTTCATTCTCTTCGAATTCGTTTTCAAGTGGAACAAAAAGTCCGCGTCTTAAAAGCGACGCGCCCTTTAGGCAAAGGTATCCGGATCGTGGAAAGCGATTTTAAAGAGGAAGAATTTTTAACCCCCGAAGCAATTTTGGACTCTCCCGGAAAGGAACTCTTGGGTTCCACTCTTCTCAAGGATATGAACGAGGGTGAAATCTTTCGTAAAAAACACGTTCGTAAGATCGCCGACGTTCAGAGAGGAGGCGAGATTCTCATGGTCTATCATAAGGGAAGTCTCGTTCTCAAAACAAAGGTCAAGGCTCTTAGCTCCGGAAATATCGGAGACGAGGTTCAGGTGAGCACTCATTCCAGAGAAGGACAGATGAGGGCAAAGGTTGTGGATAAGAATACGGTGGTTACAGAATGAAACGGGGTTCTATCCGAAACATGATTTTAAGTTTAATCCCGAGGATTTTGGGAGTTTCCATAGTTTACATTCTTCTTATATTTGTAATTTTTACGGAAAAAGGCTCTGGACTCAAAGCCCAGGAATCCTCTCTCTGGACGGATAAAAATCCGTATTCGGTCCGCCAGAGTATCAAAGTAGGTTCTCCACTTTATATCAAGATCAGAAACGGGCTTCAGGCGGAGTTCGAACTCGAATCGAACACGGACGAGACTTTGACTCTCAAAGCAATGCCCGATAAAAAAATCATTCCAGATATGCCTTCGTATAACAACGATCGTACGATCACTCGCAAAAATAAGGGAAAGATCAAATCCGTCGGAAAGATCAAAGGAAATCTTACCGCGCTCGTGACCGCGGTCGATCCGAACACGGGTTTACTTACTATCCAAGGTCAGAAAGTGAGCGTGATCAACGGAGAAGAGAACAGTCTGGTCCTTGCCGGAACCGTCGCTCCCGAATTTGTGGAAAAAGATTCCTCCCTGGATAGCGATAAGGTCGCAAATCTTCAAATCACATACAGCGGAAAAATCAATCCCAAACAGATCAATCCCCCCATCGCACTGAAGACAGTGACCAACCCGGACGGATCCGTTACGATCAAGGCGGAACTTTCCGAGGAAGAAAAACAACGGTTGATTCTAAACCAAATTAACCGACTTCTCGGGGAATCACAATGAAATTGAAATATTCTATTTATTGCATTCTTTTTGTTCTTTCGGTATTTTCTCTGAATTCCGCGGAGCTAAGATTGAAGGATATCGCAAGAATCGAAGGTGTTCGTGAAAATCAGATCGTAGGTTACGGTATCGTAGTCGGTCTTCCCGGAACCGGAGACAGTAAAACTCCGTTTACTTCCGAGAGTATGAAGAATTATCTCAAAAATCTCGGAGTCGAAGCCAATCTCAAACCCGATCAAACCAGAAACATCGCCTCCGTTTTGATCACCGCGACGCTTCCGACCTATTCCAGAAAAGGCGACAAGTTGAACGTGGTCGTTTCCTCTATCGGTGACGCTAAGTCTTTGGAAGGAGGGGTTCTTTTACAATCCCCTCTGAAGACTGCGGGTGATAAAATCTTTGCGGTTGCGTCCGGGGTAATTTCGTTCGGAGGAAGACAGGAACAAGAACGGGGTAGTAGCGGTCGAGGTAACAAAAAGACAGTCGGTCTCGTACATGGAGGAGCGATCGTAGAACAGGAATTGGATCAGAATTTTTATTCTTCGGAAAGAGTTCAGATACAACTTGAAGATCAGGACTTTACGACTCTCAATTCGGTGATCTCTCAGATCCGTTCCATTCTTCCGGGCAAATACGGAATCGCTCCGGAGTCTGTGATTCCCGTTTCTCCTTCGGAGATCAACATCGTTCTCGGTAAAACTTTTGAGAACAAATCGGACACATTTTTAAATTTGCTATCCGATATTGAAAATCTAACCGTTGAAACTCAGGTAAAACCGAGAGTTGTCATCAACGAAAGAACCGGAGTGATCGTAATGGGTGGAAACATCACGATCGAAGAAGTCGCCGTTTCCCGTTCCGGTTTAAATTTATCCGTGACCGATAAAAATAGAAGACGCAACTGGTTGGGTAAAGAACAGGAACCGCAGAAAAGTTCGTTTCTCATAGAGGAATCTACAAGCGTAGGAGACGTTGTCGAGGCCTTAAACAAGGTGGGCGCCTCCACCCGGGATATCATCGCGATTCTGGAAGCTCTTAAAAAATCGGGCGCGTTACACGCTGAACTGGAGATACAATGAAAATCGATTCCATCAACGACTATACAAACAAATTGAATCTTCTTGAAAAGCCGGAAGTTAGAAGTTTGATCAATGCGGAAAATTCGAGCAAGGGAAAACAAAATCTTTCTTTTCCGGATCAGCTTCGGGAGGAATTTAACGAGAAACTTTCCGGAAAAATCAGTTCATCCGAAATCAGACTTCCTCATAATATCAAAGAAGAGACACAAGCCGATCCGTATCGCAAAAAATTATACTCAGCTTCCGTGGAATTCGAATCCATCTTTGTTAAGATGATGTTGACAGAAATGAAAAAGACGATTGAAAAGTCAGGTCTCATCGACGGAGGTCACGCCGAAGAGATTTTCGAAGACATGCTCTATGACGAATATTCGAAAAATCTTTCTTCCAACTCCTCATTGGGATTGGCGGAACAAATTTATCAATCTCTTTCTTCAAATCTTCCTCCCGTGACTCCTGCAAAAAAAATGGATCAGAAAGTCTGATCGTTTTTCAAACGATCAGATCAGAAAAATAAATTCCGTCTAAATCGCTCTGAAGTTTATCTTCCGTCTTTTCAATTTTAGAATGGAGATTGCCCGGGAATAGATTGAACTCCTTGTCTCCGGTCAAAAGCGGTTCCGGAATTTTTCGATATATGTCGCCCAAACTTAGGTCTGTGGGTGACGCGATCGGAACAAACTCATTTTTTTTCGTTTCCGAAAGGAATTCCAACTCGCAAAGTCTTTTTGTAAGAATCGGTATCTCTTCCTCCTTTAAACCGGAATGCGCGGAAAGCTGCAAAGAAGAAGAGGGGACCTTTTTTTCTTTTTGAATCAGATACGCGGTTTTTAAAGTTAGAATCAATTTTCTGAATTCATTGCTTGGAGAGGAATGCATCGCCTCTACGGAATGTAACGGCGCGAGATATCTTTCTCTGTATTGTAAGGAGGCCGTTATCTCGGCTCCGAATAATACTATTAAGGAAAGAGAATATACTCCCAATAAAAAAATCGGAATCGCAGCCAATGCCTTATAGATGATCATCGTCGTTTCGCTAAATGAGGACAGATATACCTGAAATCCCCAGAGAAAGACGAGAAATATGATACCGGTTACTGCGGCTCCGACCGCGGATGCTTTGAGTGGCACCTTTGTGTTCGGTATCAAAGAGTAAAGACTGAGAAAGAACAACCAGATTCCAGAAAGAGGGAATGATATTCTTAAAAAAGAATAGATGGAAAATACGCTATCACCTCCGGTCACAAGGTTTGTGGAAAATTTTTGATCCTTGGATTCCGTGATGCTGACCGTGCGATATTCTCCCACATTGAGCATTCGAATTTTGCCGTTTTCCTTTCTTTCCAAAAGAATATTGGCCCATAACTTTCCGTTCATAGGAGTGTAAAACGGATTCCAGTGATCACCCTCGTCCGTGGAAATCAAAATATGGCCGAGACTGTCCATCACAAATAACTCCATCGTATCGGTTCCGGTAAAAGACCAGACTCTTACAAAGTTGTAACGCTTATGGCTAAGCTCGATCCAGCTATTTCCACCGTCCTTGGATCGGTATAAAATTCCTCTTTCTCCCGCTAAGAAGATGTTTCCGTTCTCCGCCTTATGTATATCATGAAATTCTAAATGTGTCAGACGGTTTGGAAAGAAGTTAAATCCTCCGTCGTTACTCGTCCAGACTGTTCCGGATTCGTCGACGATGTATCCGTTGAGTGCATCCGGAAAATAAACTCTGGCCGCGTTCATTTTTAATCGATCTTTAAATATCGGTTTAAAGGAAATTCCTTCCGGAATATAATGAAGAACTTCTCCATTTTTGAATACAATAAAAATGTTATTTTGATTTACCGCTTCCATATCTTTTAGCTCGACTCCTTCAAAAGAAGTCAGCGTCCAAACGGAGGATTCCACCGGTCGGACGAGCAGGACTCCCTTTAAGGAAAGTACATAGATCATTCCTTCCTTGATTTTGATCTTGATAAAATCGGATTCGTTTAGTTCCGGTTTTTTGCAAAAATCGAGTCTGCCTCCGAGATTATCGAGGCATTTCATATTTTCAAAATCAATCTCATCATCTCGAATCGAGTAGTCTCGTTTGAGATTTCCATCCATTCGAAAGAGAGTGCCGTTTTCCCCGGCAACCCAGATTTTTCCTGTGAAATCTCTTTCCATTGAAAAGTAGTGCGGCGGTCTGAAAAAATCGATGGCCTTTTCGGCAACACCTTCTCCGATCACGAAAAGAAGAGGTCCGATCGCCAAAACAAAAAAGTAAAAAACTAATTTTTGAAATAAAGATCTGCTTGAGCTGATTCTCCAGATTCCGTTAAATGCGTTTTCAAGAGATCGTAATACCGCCGTCGCCGAAAAAACGAGAATCACAAAACCGATCGCCCCGATCTGACTTGCCGTATCGATCAAATCCCCGATTGCTTCTAAATACGTATTGATGTCGACGTTGAGATTGCTTTGCAAAATGAAACCGTTAATAGTATCAAAGATTTCCTCTTTTCTGTTTTCCAGACCGGAAGTGATTGTGATCAAAGAAAGAGCTACTATCAACATAGGAATCAAGGAAACGATTGTGGTGTATGAAATTCCCGAAGCCTGCATCAAACAGTTGTCTTTGATGAAGCGATAAGCGGAACCGACGATGACTCGGATAAAAAGCACGAAGATTCTGAGAAGTCCTTTTTCGGGTATCTTATCGGAATCGGTCAACCAACCTGGTTTTAAAAGATGTAACATCGTTCATTCCGCCTTAAAGCTGTATAACACCATCGAAGAAGTCAAGGGCCTGCCTTTTTTTTTAAATTTGCTCTTCCAATGATAGATCGAGATTCGAATCCATTTCCAATATTCTTTCAACGATTGGAAACTTCCCCGCGACTTGAGTAATTTTGCTAAGAGCGAAAAATCGACTCCGGGATATGTGATGTGATTGGTAAATCCGGATTGATCAAGAATTTTTTTCAGATTGGATTCGGAATAATAGTAAAAATGACCGGGTAAGTAGTAGTGATACGCGGATCCGGCTTCGATCGCTTGTAGACCTTCGAAGTTAGCGGTTTGTAAAAGCAGAAGTCCTCCCGGTTTTAAAATTCGGAAAAATTTTTTAAAAACGAGGGCTGGCTCCGAAAGATGTTCGATCACTTCCACGAGTGTTACTACGTCGAAAAAGTTTTCAGGAAGATCCGCGTCTATAAATTCTCCTTGGAACACTTGAAATCCACGGGCTTTTGCAACTTCGGCAGAATACGGCGAAATCTCCACCCCGGTTACGCGAAATCCAGCTTCTTGAGCACAGTTTAAAAAGCCTCCAAAGGAACAGCCTACATCCAAAAATTCTCCGCTTTGTTTAAACTTTTGGATGTTTTTGATTCGTGCCTTCCAGACGTAACGATCAAAACGCTCTGTCTTTCTTTCGTCCCGATACGAAAAGTCGGCGTTTCCGGTATAGTATTCTTCAGTGTATAGTTCGGACGCTTTCGGTCTCGGATATTGAATCTGTAGGCCGCAACATTCGCATAAGTAAATTGGAATATTGTAATGATTAAATGTGGAATGATATAGGAATTTCCAATCGCTGTTCTTGCAGCAAGGACAAGTTTCGCTTAGAGTTTGGCCAGAAAAATCCAATGACAGATCCTTTCTTCCAGTTTTCCCAACGGAGTTCTCTCCGTGTATCCGAACTCTACTCGAGAAAAGTCTTTGAGATCCTCTTTCAATTCTTCCAAAGTATAAAAACGGGAATAAGCACCTTTTAAATCGGGGGTTTGAATCGTGCTTCCTTGAGCCTGGAGATGAGTGTCTCCCACCGCGCGAACGGATCCCGCGAGGTAGCCGCCTTTTTTGAGGATTCGTTTTTTGTCTTTTAGGATTTTTGCGGCGGCTTCGACCGAATTGTAATGAAGAACACCCCAGCTTACGATGACGTCGAAAAAGGCATCCTCAAAGGGAAAGGGTGGCTCCGTCGTGATGGACGTTTTTACAAACGGATATTCCCTGGAGATCGTGTTGATCGAGTTTTCGGTGTAATCGGTAGCATACACTTGATATCCGAGTTCGTTTAACAAAACGCAATGTCTTCCGGAGCCCGCTCCGAAATCGAGGGCCGTGAGTTTTAAATTCTTTTGTTGAAAATCGGAAAAAACCCGAGAAAGCATTCGAACTAGATTTTCATCCGGATATCCAAGTCTGGATTTATTTCTCGTATAATGAGTGTTCCAGGCCGACTGTGAAGAAGGTTCAGAAGGTTTCAAACTCGCTGCCCAGTCTTTGTTGAACGGATTCTTTCCATTCTTGTATGGTTTGATTTTGTTGTGTAGGACCGAGAAGTCCCACACTTCGGACTCGGGTTCCGTTTCCGTCTTCGGTTTTTAAAACGTCTCCGGGTTGTTTTAATTTGTGATCAAAGAGCAGTTTTTCTTTTCCTTGAACATAAAATTCGGAATGTCGAATGAGTTTTGATTTTCCTTGAGGTGGCACGGAGAAGAATACTCCCGCGTATTTTTTGGGAAGATAAGAATACTGGGAGAACGGTTTGATTTTTTCTCCCACCAGGAGTTTGACTAAATTTTCAAAATAAGTTGTACCGAAATAATTCGGAATCAGAGAATCTGCCAGATATTCTCCACCGACTTCCGGAACCGTTTCGATAAGATAGATCTCTCCCAAGGGATTGATCCTAAACTCCGCTACAAAAGGACAATTGTTCATCTGTGTCGCGGTAACAAGAGCTCTACAATTGAGTAGGATTTCTCCGATCAGTTCGGTGTGTAAGAACGGAAGTATATGAGATTTTTCTAAATAAGGAGCGTAACTCGTTACGTCCTTGTGAGAGATGGAGGCCGGAAAAAAATCACCGTTTTGTACAAGGCCGCAAACCGTGATTTCAAATCCGGGAATGTATTCTTCAGCGATCCATTCTTCTTTTTCGATAATCGCGGTTCCGCTTTTCTTTTTGGATACGAGGGTTTTGGATTTGGGAGTTTTTTTCTTGGATTTGAGATATTGTTCCCATTCTTCCGAATGATGAAAGGTGTGAATTCCTTCCTTGCCGTTACCACGGGAAGGTTTATATACAAAAGGGAACTGATTTTTGGAAATTCCCGCGGAAAGATCATAACCTTCGGGAGTAAGGATTCCGACCTTTTTGGCGGCCTCTTTGAGACGATTTTTATTTGAACAAATTTCAACGCAGGCAAGAGACGCATAACGTAGTTTCATTTTATCAGCGATATACGAAGTTGTGTATGTCGCCTTTCCGTAAGAGCGGGTTCCTATGCCCACTATGGTTCCCTGCATAGGAATTTCGGATACGACCTTTAGAATTTTACGATATTCCGTGATCGACTCCATGATTCGAAGAGAGGCGAGAGCCAATCCCGGTGCGCGATCATTTTGATCCACTGCGATCACAGAATATCCCAATTGGATCGCGGAAGTGATCAGTGGAACCTGATTGATTCCGGCTCCGATGGAAAGAAAATACCCCTTTTGTTTCATTTCCAGAGTATTTCTTTCCGTAGCACGGAGAAAGTCAAAGGATTTTTAGGTGTGAAATGGGGAGGTTGCGATCCGATTTCTCGTTTAGAGCTTGGTCCGTAAAAATATTGTTCTCTCTTACGAACCGTTCAAATTTGGAAAGAAATTTCTAAGTTTCCCGTTCGTAGAGAATACGGAACCCGCCCGCCTTTGCACCGTCCGGTCTGAGGTTTTGGGAAAAGATCGTCAGTTTATTGTTTCCGTCTTTTTCAATCGAAGTTCTCCAACCCCAGCGGGTTTCCGGAGTTTCTCCTCCGTAGTGTCCAGTAAAAGACCAATCCGTCGCACCGGGTGTTCCTTCCGAAAATAAGATTCCGGTTCCCATTCCAAAGCTTTCGATCCAAGCGGATTCGTATTTTTGTTTGTCGATATGATAGCCATAGAATGCAATTCCTTCGAAGGGTTCCCCTTCGAAACTTCCCTTGTATTCGTGCAAAAGAAAACGACCACCTAACACCAATTTTATGGACCCTGTAATGGGAGATTGATCGGTAACCTTTCCTTCCTCGAACATCATCTGGGATACACCTTTCCAGTTGCCGACCAGGGATTCTAATTCTTTGTGAATCCCGTTGCTTTTGGACTGCTGAAACTTTTCTTTGCTCATGATCGTGAAACTAAACCGAGTGCGGTTTCAAAATCAAGTAGAATACTCTACTGAACCTCGAACTCTACGGAAATTCTCGCATTTATGTATCTCTCTCCGACGGAAATTGGGGATTGAACTTCGTTTGCCAGTTTACTTCTGAGGTGGTCTATCGGAAGAGTTTGTATGGAATCGGATTCTATGATTTTTAAAGCCCGAACTTCCTTTTTACCGATTGTTTTTACAAGGATCAGGGCCTTGTTTTTTGCATCTTCGTAAGCGGCGACTAACGCTTCTTTTTCATATTTTTCCGTTTTATCGGATTTGAATTCGATTCCGCTCACTTGATTGAGGCCTTGTTTTTGTAATTCTAAAAGCAGATCTTTATAGAGATTCAGATTTCTCAATTTAAGAAGAATTCCGGATGTGGAAAGATATGGTCTTTGTTTTCCTTCTTCCAAGTATATTCTCTGGAGGGAATAGTCTGTGCTATAAATGTCTTTTGGATCGATTTTGAAACTTTTTGAAAGAGTTTTGATAACCGCCGCGCTCCTTTCAAAATTTTTTTCTTGAGCGACTTTAGCGTCCTTATCTTCCGCTTCTACGGAAAAGGTAAGTTGTATGTAATCGATTTGCACGATCGAAGATCCGTTTCCGGAAACGATGATCGTTTGTTTGGCTTCGGAAATGATTCCTAAGAATGGAGTCGAAAGTAAAAAGAGCGTGAATATTTTCTTCATAAGAGCTTCTGAATATTTTGAACGATCGTGTTTGGCAATACAAAAAAGGCGAAAGAGGAAAACCTCTTCCGCCTTTTGCGAAAATAAAAAGAATGTGGAGAATGATTACATCATTCCGCCCATTCCTCCCATACCGCCGCCCATTCCCGCCATCGGGTTAGGAGCGTCTTTTTCTGGTTTATCGGTGATCGTAACTTCTGTAGTCAGGATCATAGAGCCGATGGAAGCTGCGTTTTGTAAAGCGGAACGAACCACTTTCGCAGGGTCAACAACTCCGGCTACAAGAAGGTCTTCCCAAACCATGGACAGCGCGTTGAAACCTTCGTTTCCTTTTTTGCTTTTTGCGTGTTCCACAATCACAGATCCTTCCAGGCCAGCGTTGTTGGTGATCATACGGATCGGTTCTTCCAGAGCTCTGAAGATAATTTTTGCTCCGGTAGCCTCGTCTCCTTCCAATTTCAGAGCGGCAACCGCTTCTTGCGCTTTGAGAAGAGTCAAACCACCACCGGGAACGATTCCTTCTTCAACCGCTGCGCGAGTCGCGGAAAGAGCGTCTTCCACACGGGCTTTTTTCTCTTTCATTTCCACTTCAGTAGCGGCCCCAACGTGAATGACCGCAACCCCACCCGCGAGTTTTGCGAGTCTTTCTTGGAGTTTTTCTCTATCGTATTCGGAAGAAGTATCTTCGATTTGTTTTTTGATCTGACCGATTCTTCCTTGGATATCTTTTGTCTGACCTTTTCCTTCGATGATCGTAGTGTTTTCTTTATCCACGGTCACTTTGTTCGCACGGCCGAGCATTTGAAGAGTGGCGTTTTCCAGTTTCATTCCGAGGTCTTCGGAAATCACTTGTCCGCCGGTAAGAATCGCGATGTCTTCCAACATGGACTTTCTTCTATCTCCGAAACCCGGAGCCTTCACTGCTACGCAGGAAATTGTTTTTCTGAGAGTGTTTACTACGATCGTAGCTAACGCTTCTCCTTCCACTTCTTCCGAGATGATCACTAAAGGTTTTCCCGCTTGAGCGACTTTTTCCAGCACGTGGATTAGGTCTTTCATAGAGGAAATCTTTTTGTCATAGATGAGGATAAACGGATCGTTCAGAGTAGCGATCATCGCTTCCGGATCGGTCACCATATACGGTGAAATGTATCCTCTGTCGAACTGCATCCCTTCCACAACGTCAAGAGTGGTTTCGATAGACTTCGCTTCTTCCACAGTGATGACTCCGTCTTTACCGACTTTATCCATTGCGTCAGCGATTAAGTTACCGATTGTATTGTCGTTGTTAGCGGAGATAGAAGCTACGTTAGCGATGTCTTTTTTGTTTTCGATCTTAACGGCTCTTTTTTGAATGCTTTCTACGGCTGCGGTTACTGCTTTGTCGATCCCTCTTTTTAGAGACATCGGGTTAGCCCCTGCGGTTACGTTTTTCAAACCTTCGTTGATAATGGATTGCGCAAGAATGGTTGCAGTGGTGGTTCCGTCTCCGGCGACATCGTTTGTCTTCGTGGAAACTTCTTTTACCATCTGAGCGCCCATGTTTTCCAAAGGATCGTCGAGTTCGATTTCTTTTGCAACGGTCACACCGTCTTTAGTGATGGTGGGAGCGCCGAATTTTTTATCGATGACTACGTTACGACCTTTCGGGCCGAGGGTAACTTTCACCGCGTTTGCAAGTTTGTTCACGCCTTCAAGGAGCTTACGTCTTGCTGTTTCGTTATATTCTATTTCTTTAGCCATGATTCACTCCTAAATTATTTTTTAACAACAGCGAGAATATCACTCTCACGGATGATGAGATATTCTTTGCCTTCGGATTTGATTTCAGTTCCGGAATATTTTCCGTAAAGGACGGTATCGCCTACTTTTACTTCAAGAGGAACGAGTTTTCCGTCTTCGTATTTACCGCTTCCAACTTCGACAACCTTACCTTCTTGAGGTTTTTCTTTTGCCGTATCAGGAACGAAAATGCTACCGATCTTTTCCTCGGCTTCCTGTCTTGGTTCTACGAGAACTCTGTCACCCAGAGGTTTAATCGATGCCATAGACTAACTCCTTAAAATAATATGATTTAGCACTTCCTGTTAAAGAGTGCTTATTTACTTTTCCAGTAAAAAAATTCCCGGAAAAATGATCAAGCACTTTCGCCAGGAGAGTGCTAATTTCTGAAAAGAAAAGAAAGGAAAATTCGTTATAATTTCTCGAAACGTCGATCCGAGGGCGTCTAAGAAAGAATTCCCAAAAAATAAAAGTATGTTTCTAAAAGAAAATCTTGTTCGAGTTAGAGATCTAAATCAAAAACCGGTTTTGGAAAATCGGCCGTATATTCTCTACTGGATGTCAACGGCAAGACGTTTGTATTGGAATCATTCCCTTGATTATGCGATCCATCTTTCCCAAAAATATAAAAAAGAGCTCCTGATCTACGAACCGGTAAAAGTGGATTATCCGTGGAGTTCCCCTCGATTTCACAAATTTATTTTAGAGGGAATGGCGAATCATGCAAAGGATGCACAAAAACTCGGATTGGTTTATCGAGCCTTTGTGGAAACTCTTGACAATCCTATTTCCGAAGTTTTTGGAAGTTTGACTTCCAGTGCTGCGTTAGTCGTCACAGATGATTACCCGGCTTATATCATTCCGGAACTGTTTGTTCAGGCGAGTAAAAAGATAGAATCCAAATTTCTCGCAGTAGATTCCAATTCGATCATCCCTTTGTCTCAATATGGAGAATTTGCCTCCGCCGCGAGAATTCTGAGATATCGTGTGCATCGATTGTTTCCGGAATTCTGGAAGTTTCGATCTTCTTCCAAACCGGCAAAACCTTTTTTAGAAAACGGAAATTCTTGGCTGGAGAAGAATCCGGATTCTCCTTTGAAGAAGATTCGATGGTTTTCCGGAGATTCGGAGGATATAGAAAAAATATGCAAAGAATGTAATTTTATTTGTCCTGACGTTTTGCCGGTAAACAAAAAAAACGGAGGGAGAAAGGAAGGGTTGAAGCTGCTTCGGAGATTCTTAAACCAGGGTTTAAACGGATACGGAGAATTGAGAAGTCAGCCTAAGAAACCGGAAGAATCTCATTCTTCTCTTTTATCTCCCTATCTTCACTTCGGACATATCTCTCAGGAAGAGATAGTAAGCGCGGTACTTGATTGGAATTTGGAACAATCTTGGAATCCGGGAATCATCATTCCCGAAAACAGGAATAAGCGCGAAGGATACTTTCATCCGGATTCGAATGTAAATTCGTTTTTAGATGAACTCATAACGTGGAGGGATATCGGTTTTTTAATGTTCTGGAAACAACCCTCGTTTCGAAAAGATCTTTCCATTCTTCCGGATTGGATTCAGAAAAATCTGGACTATCACAGAAAAGACGAACGTCCGTATCTCTATTCCAGAGACGATTTGGAGAACGCAAGAACGCATGACGCGGTTTGGAACGCGGCTCAGAAAGAATTGGTCCTAACCGGAAGCATGCACAATTATATGAGAATGCTCTGGGGGAAAAAAGTGATCGAATGGACCGTCGATTACGAAACCGCGTTTGCGATTCTCGAAGACTTGAACAACAAATACGCGTATGATGGAAGGGACCCGAATTCTTATACTGGAATTTTATGGTGTTTCGGTTTGTTTGATCGGCCTTGGTTTCCGGAGAGAAACGTATTCGGTAACATTCGAACTATGTCATCGGCTTCCACCGCAAAAAAGTTTAAACTTCAGTCTTACTTTGATTATATTCGGGAGTTGGAAGGATTTAGAACCACACTGTTTTGAATCTTTGCTTGCCTTTTGAAACCGGAAAGGGTAGGATCGAAAAAAAGAGGATGAACCGATATGGCAACGGAAACCGCACCCAAAACATATACAACTTTCAAAGAATTTTGGCCTTTTTATTTGGGAGAACATTCCCATCCCTTAAATCGTGCGCTTCATTTTATCGGAACTTCGTTTGCGATTGGTTGGATTCTGACTGCGATTGTAAATCTCAATCCGTATTATATTTTTGCCGCACTGTTTTCAGGTTATCTATTTGCTTGGATCGGCCACTTCTTTGTGGAAAAAAATCGCCCCGCAACGTTTACGTATCCCTTTAAATCCTTTATGGGTGATTGGGTGATGTATTTCTACATTCTCACCGGACAGATCGGTAGAGAATTGGAAAAGATCGGTAAGAAATAAGTATCGTCCGATTTTGTCGGAGTTCCTACATTTTCAGTGATATAAAATTCGGCCCCCACCCTGATTTAGCATAACCTTACCCGCAAGTTAAAAAAACTAGCTTTTTTAGGCCATTGTTGCTTTTCTTTCCTTGGGCCTAAAGATGATCACTAAACATTGGAGTAGTACTCTCGAAACGGATTTAGATTGGATTGAAGAAGAATTTCTGTCTCTTAGCTTGGGGGACAAGAGACTTAATAAACGATTAAAGAAAATTATCGGATCGATGTGTAACCAAACGTGCTCAAGCCTACCTGATGTTTTTGGTAATTGGTCGGGAACAAAAGCCGCCTATCGTTTTTTCTCGAACCCGAAAGTATCTCCGGATGAAATTATTGCTCCACATTCCAGAGCGACTAAAAAGCGTCTTGAAAAACAAGAAACGATTTTGGTGTTAAGCGACACAACGGAAATTTATTATCGAAATAGAAACCGAATCGAAGGTTTAGGGCCGATGAATTCCAACTTGGATCAGGGGCTTCTTTTACATCCTTCAATTGCATTTACCACAGACGGAATCCCTTTAGGAATTTTAGATTTTAAAATGTGGACTCGCTTGAAATTAGGCTCTAAACATTTACCAAGAGATGTAAGAAAGAGAACTCCTATTGAAAATAAGGAAAGTATAAAGTGGATTCAAGGCTACAGAACAACATGCGAATTTTCTAAAGAATCCGATGCAAAATACATATTCATCTGTGATAGAGAAGCAGATATTTTCGAACTATTTCAGGAACATATAGAGGTAGGAGAAAACGCTCCAGATCTGCTTATACGTGCGGTTTATGACAGAAAGATCGAGGGCGGTGATTATTCTTGGTCCTATCTTGAAACCTTAGAGCCGGTTGATATATATACAATCTCTGTTCCAAGAAAGAAAGGAAAGAAAGCAAGCAAGAGACGCTAAAATCGAGCTTCGATTTGAAAAATTATCAATAAAGCCCCCTCGATATAAAAAATTGGAAAATATAGATATGTATGCGGTATCCGCAACTGAGATTGACGGATCAGAAGACGAAACAATTCAGTGGAAATTTTTAACAACAATTCCAATTAGAACTTCTGAAGATGCGAAGAACGTAATCTCTTACTATAAAAGTCGTTGGGGAATCGAAGTCTATTTCAAGATATTAAAATCTGGATGTGCAATCGAATCCACTCAATTCAAATTTGGCGATCGATTCAAGGCTTGTATTGCCATTATTAGCGCAATCGTCTCTTGGCGCGTAATGATGTTAACATTCTTAGGAAGGAATGTCCCCGGATTAAAAGCTTCCATCATGTTTGAACCATTTGAATGGAAAGGCGCTTACTGCCGACTTTACGAAACTCCTCAACCACCAAAACAAGAACCTGATTTAGGCACTGTTTTAGAATGGATTGCAAAGTTAGGCGGACACTTAGGGCGGAAATCAGACTCACCGCTTGGACCTCTCACAATATTCAAAGGATTAATGAGAGCTATAGATCTCGGATTTATCTTTAAATTACTCACGCAGGATTTAACTTGTGGGTAAGGTTATGCCCAACAAGGGTGGAGGTGGTGGGGGGGTGGGGGGCGGAAAAAAATCGGGAGAGCTTTCTCTATCACGGATTTGCTTTGATTGCAAGTCGGAAATAATCTGTAGGAGTTCCGACAAATTGTATCTGTTTTTCATAAAGAAGCAAGCATGCGAAAACGTTGCATTGAGTTGGGCGCTCAGATGGTTGGAATTTCTTTGTTTTCGCAAAGAATCAAACACTTAACTCAATCTCGCTTTCTATGGATCGCTCGATAATGCTCTGTTTTTTTTGATCTCACTTTGTTCGATCATCGCTCAAGAATTTCTCATGCTTTCGCATGAAAGCTACTCGCCACGCTCCGCTGCTCGTTCGCAGCTTCATTCCCTATGGGTCATTCAGCTCCACATGACTTCGTAGACTTGCAGTGGTTCTTCTTTTCCCTTGACTTTCACTCTCGGCATTTTGTTAAGAGTGTATTTTCCGCCTAACAGCTCCATGGTCTCTTTTGAGATCAAAAATGATTTCTTTAAGACTTTGCAGAGGGATTCGATTCGAGAAGCGGTGTTGACCGAATCTCCGATCACAGTGTATTCTCGATGCAATTCGTTTCCGATATTTCCGGCAAAAACTTCGCCGGTATGAATTCCGATTCCAATAGAGATCGGAGCCTTTCCTTCGGATTTTCTAAGAAAGTTCCATTCGGATAGGCGTTTTTGCATGATGACCCCGCAGCCGACCGCGTTTCTCGCGTCCACTTCGGCGGAAGGGGAAGGGTGGGGGGTTCCAAATGTGGCCATAACCGCGTCGCCGATATATTTATCCAAAGTCCCGTTGTTTTCAAAAACACATTCCATCATAATATTACGGAATTCTGATAGAAGTTTACTCAATTCTCTCGGATCCATATTTTCGGACATAGATGTAAAGTTTCGAATATCCAAAAATAAAATGCTTACGATCTGACGATTTCCACTTTCTAAAGTCCTCGGGTTTTCCATCATCTCGGTTACGATTTTAGGGGAAAAGTATCTGGAGAGCTCCGTCTTTTGTCCTTCCGCGATTCCGATTCTTCTCACCATCGAAACCGTACGAAAGATTCCCATGGCGATGACGACGGAAAAACAAAAATAGAGAGAGGGTTTTCCCGTAATGATATCCTCCAAAAGTACCGCATGTCCGCTTACATATTCCCCCCAGTGACGCGCGTATGTAAGTTCTCCGGAAACAGCAAACCAAAGAATCGTAAAATAAAAAAGATAAAAAAGAAAAAGTCCTATAAATACAAACCGGATTCGAAATTGAAGAAGCGAGTAAATGATGGGAAATAAAAAGAATAGGTTGATCGGATTTTTCAGGGTAAATCCCAGATCCACGTTAGGGGTCGTAAAAGTATAAAATAAAAGAATGAGAAGAATGAGTATATATTCCGCGATCAGCGTAGTATAATTAAAAATAGAAATGATTGAACCGGGACAGGTTCTGATTACGATCGTATGAGAAACCGTCAACAACAGATAGATGGATAACGCGATTAAGTTTGTCGTTTTATCACCGGCATCCAAATTTGCGATCACTTGAACCGCAAAGAAAAATGAAATCAAATAACGAAAGTAATTGGTGATGATAATTCCATGATGCTCTTCCGCGTTTAAAACTTCCAAAACGGATTCAGGCATCGATTTTCTATCTAAGGTGTGGAGCGCGTTTTTGATCGATCGAAATAGATTCACAGGTTCAAGATAGAAATTTCCTGTTTCGAGATCAATCTATTACGGCGATGAGTCGTAATTTTGGAAAAAAAATTCTTTTATAAAAACGATACAAGAACATTCTTTCACTATAGTTTCGGGGGGACGATTTTATGACTCAAAAGAAAGCGCTGGTTGCCGGTGCGACCGGTTTGATTGGCAAGTATCTTCTGGAAGAACTCGCGGCTTTGGGAATCTATTCCCAGGTATATGCTTTAGTCAGAACCCCCGGGCGGATTTCCAATGCGGATGAAATCGTCTCTGATTATGACACGTTATCCGCCGTTTCCCTCCCTGATGATATTACGGATGTGTTTTGTAGTCTCGGAACTACGATTGCCAAGGCGGGAAGTAAGGAGAATTTTAGAAAAGTGGACTACGATTATGTTCTCAAATTAGCAAAACTTACCCGTGAAAAAGGAGCAAGATCCTTTCTGGTCGTCAGTGCTTTGGGTGCCGATTTTCGATCCATGATTTTTTACAACCGGGTTAAGGGAGAGATGGAAAGGGATTTGGGATCTTTCGGATTTCCATTGATAGGAATTTTCAGACCTTCTTTGTTGGAAGGTGAGAGAGAGGAGTTTCGTACGGGTGAGAGCGCGGGACATCTTTTGGCAAAAATTATAAATCCTTTTTTAATCGGGGGTGTTCGAAAGTATCGATCCATTCATGGAAGAACGGTTGCAAAAGCGATGATTCGGACTGCCCAAAAAAATCCATCCGGAATCCGAGTGTTGGAATCGGATCAAATTGAATCCTTTGGAAAAAATTAAGCTCCGAATCGGAAAAAGGAATCTTGAATCAATACGATCTTCGATTCCTCGACTTCAAATCGTTTTATTCAAGGAGTCGAGAATTTGAATTTAGACAAAAGTAAGCTGCTGCCCTTTTCTATTTTCGATCTCGATCTGATTGGCCGCAAGGATCGATTTGGATTCTAAATTGTATTCTCTCGCGATAAGCTCTTTTCTTTCCTTTGCTTTTGCTTTCAGTTTTGAAGCTCCTCTTTCGAGAAGGAGTCCGATAAGAACTCTTGCAGTGGACTGAACCACCTCAAAAGCCATTTCATCTCTCAAAGACGAATTTTCGATCGCGGCAAAGGACTCTACGATTTTTTCCAGATTTTCTTTGTTTTCCTGTAATAAAGAGGAAACGGGAAATTGGGAAAATTCCTCTTCGAAATACTGACGCAGATGTCCTTTTGCGGACATTCCGGATACTACTCCTCCGATCGCGGCGACTACCTGAAGTTGTGTGGTTCCTTCATAGATATTCGTAATGCGAACATCTCTGTAAATTCTTGAAATATCGTAGTCGTATGTAAAACCCGCTCCACCGTGGATTTGTAAACTGTCATACGCGATTTTATTTGCAAGTTCTGTAATATAATATTTTGATAATGGAGTAAGCAAGTTTGCCAGTTTTTCCCATTTGCGGATCGAATCGTCCTTTCGGATTTCCTTTTCATCCGCACCCCGTTCTTTGAGTCTTTCCGATTTCCAGTGATATAGGTCGATCGAGCGTGAAGCTTCAAAAAGAATCGCTCTCATTCCCGAAATTTCCCGATCCATAGAGGATAACATCTTGCGAACCGCCGGAATATTTCGAATTGTCTTTCCGAATTGTTCCCTTGCGGATGCGTATTTTTGAGCTTCCATATAAGCCGCGGTCGCGATTCCCATTGCCTGGGCTGCGATGGACAATCTAGCGCCGTTCATCATAGCCATCGAATATCGGACTAGACCGTAACCTTCCTCTCCGATCAGAATTCCCGGGGAGTTTTCATAAACGACTTCACAGGTTGGGGAACAATGTAAACCCATCTTTTTTTCAATTCCGGCGATAAATACGTCCGCGCTTTTTACTAAAAAGAAAGAAAGCCCTCTCGCTCCGCTTGTCGGACTGCCGGTTCTTGCGAGTGTAAGAATGACTGCAGGAATTCCTTCAAAGCCGCATCCGTGTGTGATAAAACGTTTTGCCCCCGTGATTCTCCAGATACCGTCTGCATCTTTGATCGCTTTGGTTTGAAGATTCGGAAGATCGGATCCGTAGTTCGGTTCGGTCAAAGCCATCGCTCCGAATAATTTTCCGTCGGCCATTTGCGGAACATATTCTTCGATCATTTCTTTGGATCCGAATCGTTCGATGGTTTCCGCGAGGTTGAGACAGCCTAATGTAATCGCAAACGAAGCGTCCGCTCTGGAAAACAATTCCATCATCATCGTCTGAACGGTTGCGGGAACTCCGAGTCCACCGTGTTTTCTACCGATGCTATAAGGGAGAATTCCGGCTTCTTTGACTTGGTTTATCGCCTTAACCATCGATTGGGGAAACGAAACCTTGCCGGAAGAATATTTGAGTCCTTCGAGATCCATGTCTTTTGCAATCGGCGCCACTTGTTTTCCGGCGATGTCTCCTCCGGATTCTAAAATAGATTTATAATATTCTAATGCATCTTCATAGGATCCCGGGGCCATCGCAAATTCTTCTTTGCCGGATTTTTGATATTCTTTGTGGTCGTGAAAATCGCCTTCAAAAGCGTCGATGATCTCATTCCAATCTAGGATAGACTGAAAACTTTCCTGCAAATCTTCGTTGTCTGAGAAGTAATTAGTTTCGATCATTTCAAATCCTTTGTGAACCTTTGTTCAAGATGGTTTTCGTTCCCATACCACTCCTATCGAAGATTGAATTTGTGAAAACAGAAATTCTCTCTGATCGAGCTTCGTTTTGTAAGGGAGAATTTGGCGAATCGCATATCTGTGCGGAACGTCGAAAATTCTACTTGCAACCAAAGAAGTTCGAAAGAATGGAAAACGATCTTTTCATTATAAGATCAAAACAAGAGACTTTGCAAGTCGTTTGTTTTTGATTCTCTTTCAAAAATCGATTTGTTATCGATTATTAAATTGAAGTTTTTTCCATTCACCTTGAAGAAATTGCGATTGAATTTGATGAAAGGTGCTTGTTTGGGAAACCGTTTAGAATAAAAAAAGCCACCTTTCGGTGGCTTTTTACCTAAATCAACTGGTAAATCTAAAAGAATTACTTCGTTGCTTCAGCTGCTGCTTTTTTCAAAGACTCTTCAGCTGCAACTGCTTGTTTTTGCAGTTCTTCAGGGTTTGAGTGAATCAGCGGGCTCACGCCAGGGATACCTGGTGGGAAGAGCAAGCCAACGGTCGCTACGAAAGATCCTTTCACTTCACCTGGTTTGTAGGTAGTGAAAGAAATTCTGTAAAGACCTCTTACTAAAAGTTTTTTAGTATCGATGTTTTTTAGTTCGTCAAAAGATTTCGGAGGACTAGGGATAGTAATTCTTGTAAGAGAGTTGTATTTTGCATGTCTCTCTTCTTTGTAAGTATTATCTCCATCATCATCGTCATCGAGCTTTTGAAGCGCTTTGCCTTTTGCTGCTTTTGCAATTTGGTCAGGCATAATAGCCGGCATTCTTTCAACGCGAATCCAGGTATCAAACCAATTTGGCATTGATTTTTCTTCTGGAGTTGCAGCTTTGAAAGCGTCACTTACTAAATCATCTCCGCCTGGTTCACCGATCTCGCCAGTTGGGGAAATCATACGAACCCCAATCTCAACGGTTATGGCTGGTACCCATAGAAAAAGATAGTATGCTTTTTTGCTTCCATCAACTAAACCGTCTGGTGCTTGACCCGGCTTGATGTACCCGTAGTAATTGATTACACTCCCGTAGGGCAGAAAACTTTTTACTGTTTCATTGGTTCCTGGAATGGTCTTCTCGCCCAGCACAAAGCTGCTTTTTAGATCTGGTAGACCGCCGAGCAAACTACAAGCATTCATGCTTGCAAAGAATGCAACAGAGATAGCCACAATCGAAAGTTTTTTCATAGACTCTCCTTAGTTAGGAAGATCATGGTATGGACTGGGGAGCTTTTTGTAAATCAATATTGGATAATTTTTTAGCGAAAGTCACGGATTCTCACAATTTGCTTCAGAAAAGAAAAAAATCGATACGACAAAATCAATTTCCGCTTCAGAAGTATTGAATGAAGAACATTAGAAAGAATGAGAATTCGATTTGAAATTTCGATTTTGAACCCGGCGGTTTTATTTTTTCTGAAAAAATCGTTTGATCCAGTCCCAGAAATCAAGAATTAACGCAAAAATCCTTCCAAAAAGGGTTGTGTATGAATATCTTTTGAGCAGTTCTTGGACACGCATTTGCTCTTCCGAGGTGAATTCTAAACGGATATTATTTTCCTCGGCTTCCATCTGAACTCTTTCTTTTTTATTTCGAATGTCTACGATACGGACATCCACATATTCCCAACCTAGAATCTTTACACTTTCAAGTCTTCTTTCCCCCGAAATCAAAGTATTGTCCAAATCGATCAGGATTGGGTGCAATAAACCCAGCTTCTGTATGGATTCTTTCAGTGGACGAAGATCGCCCAGATCCTTTCGGATACGATTCTTAACCTTGATGTCTGAGACTCGAATTTTCATTGTTTATCAAAAATATTTGAACTGTCTCTGATTCAATTCAATTCCGAAACGAATTGTCCAATTTGTTCTAGATTCGGAAAGGAACATAGTTTGGATCTTCTTGACACCGAAGGAATCCGTAGGTTTTTGGAATTAGAGCCGGGGGTACCTAGCTAATTTCATCCATCAGGAAGAGCAGATGTCTTTAAAAGATTTTATTTTTACTTCGGAATCGGTCGGCGAGGGCCATCCGGATAAGGTTTGTGATCAAATTTCAGATGCGATTTTGGACGCATATCTTGAACAAGATCCAAAATCTCGAGTTGCTTGTGAAACTTTAGTAACTACAAACCTTGTCGTGATTGCAGGCGAGATTACGAGTAAAGGTAAGGTAGATGCACAGGAAATCGCAAGAAATGTGATTCGAGACATTGGTTATAACGATATTACGATGGGATTTGACGCCGATTTCGCTGTGGTTTCCGCTCACGTTCACGCGCAAAGCCCGGACATTTCCCAAGGCGTGACCGAGGGAGAGGGGCTTTTTAAAGAGCAGGGAGCCGGTGACCAAGGTTTGATGTTCGGATTTGCGATCAACGAAACTCCGGAACTCATGCCGATGCCGATTTACTATTCTCACCAATTGGTAAAATATTTAGCGGAACTCAGACATTCCAATCGACTCAAATTTTTAAGACCCGACACAAAGTCTCAGGTTACCGTGGAATACAAAGACGGAAAACCGATACGAATCGATACGGTAGTGATCTCCACTCAACATTCTCCGGACGTAACTCACAAACAAATCGAAGAATCTCTGATCGAAGAATGCGTAAAGAAAGTGATCCCCGCAAATCTTCTCAACAATACAAAATACTTTATCAATCCTACGGGCCAGTTTATCGTCGGCGGACCGCACGGAGACGCGGGTCTTACCGGTAGAAAGATCATCGTGGATACATACGGTGGTTACGGAAGACACGGAGGGGGAGCTTTCTCCGGAAAGGATCCTTCTAAAGTAGACCGTTCCGCGGCTTACATGGGACGTTACATCGCGAAGAATGTTGTGGCTTCCGGGCTCGCAGACAAATGCGAAGTGCAACTTGCTTATGCGATTGGTGTCGCGGAACCGGTTTCGGTTCACGTTGATACGTTCGGAACAGGAAAAGTTTCCGAAGACGAACTCGTAAAAAGAATTCGCGGGAACTTCAAACTCACCCCGAGAGGAATCATAGAATCCTTAAAACTTCTTGAAAAGGGAAGAAAATATAGAGAAACAGCTTCTTACGGACACTTTGGCAGAAAGGGATCCACGTTTACTTGGGAAGAAACCGACAAAGCTGCGGCTTTAAAAGGATAAGAATCAGATGGGAGCTCCGAGTACATCCACTGCTACAGAAAAAGCAACCCGTGACGGATACGGGGACGCATTGCATGAACTGGGGGCTTCTCGTCCGGACGTAGTCGTCTTGGATGCCGATCTTTCTGGATCCACAAAGACCAATAAATTTGCAAAAGCCTATCCGGATCGTTTTTTTAACGTAGGGGTCGCCGAGCAGAATTTAGTCGGTCACGCGGCTGGTTTGGCTCTTTCGGGACTCACACCGTTTGCCTCGTCCTTTGCCATGTTTCTTTCCGGGAGAGCTTGGGAAATCGTAAGAAACAGCGTCGTTTATCCGTTCTTAAACGTAAAATTGGTAGCTTCTCACGGTGGAGTTACCGTCGGAGAAGACGGTGCATCTCACCAGTGTATCGAAGACTTTGCGATCATGAGAGCGATTCCGGAGATGACAGTGATCTGTCCATCGGATTACAACGAATGCAAACAAATCATTCATGCGATCGCGGATTACAAAGGTCCTGTTTATGTTCGAGTAGGACGTCCGAATGTTCCAGTGATCGAAAGAGAAAACTATCAATTTGTGATCGGTAAGGCCGAAGTGATGAGAGAAGGAAAAGACGTCCTGATCATCGCAAACGGTGTGATCGTAAACGAAGCGATGAAAGCCGTGGAAGAACTTTCCAAAGAAGGAATCAACGCGACCCTTCTGAACATGGCTACTATCAAACCGATCGACAAAGAAGCAATTTTAAAATACGCAAAAGAATGCGGAACCGTGGTTACTTGCGAAGAGCACAACGTGATCGGCGGACTCGGATCCGCGGTGAGCGAATTTTTATCGGAAGAATACCCGATTCATGTTTTAAAAGTCGGGATGAAGGATCAGTTTGGAAAATCGGGAACTTGGAAGGAACTTCTGGATTATTTCGGACTTCGTTCCAAAAACATTGTTGAGACGGCAAAAAAAGCGATTCAACTGAAAGGATAAATGTCATATACTTTTTTCGAAATCGGTTCTGTGTTTTTAAAAATTGAAATTGTATGAGCCACGGAGAAACATCGGGTAAGCTCTTTGACGTTGTTCGGAATGTTTTGCGGTTCGAGTATCGTTGATTCGAATTCTTTTTAATTTTTTCTTGGATTGATTTGCGAGATGGCGAGCACACAAACTCCTGACCTGAATGAAATCACCGAGGATTCCACAAAATCTACCGGGGGGCCTTGGCGGGTGGTTCTTTGGGACGATAATGAACATACTTATGAATACGTGATTGAGATGTTGATGGAAATCTGTACGATGACCATCGAAAAAGCGTTTTTGCATGCCGTCCAAGTCGATCAGGAAAAAAGAACCGTCGTCTTTTCGGGAGAATTCGAACACGCGGAACACGTCCAAGAACGGATTCTTACCTATGGAGCGGATCCCAGAATGTCCAACTCCAAGGGTTCGATGAGCGCAACTTTAGAGAAATAATTCTTCTTTTGTAGGAGCTCCTACAATGGATCTTCTTTGAAAATCGATTGCCGGCGGACTTCAAGTCCGGCTTAAAGTAAAATTCCTCATTTTTTAAAGTTTAAGAATTCGTGACGAGGTTTGAATCCTTGCAAAACATCTCTGTTTACTCGCAATTTTGAGAATTCTAAAATTGTAGGAACTGCTACGGTTTCAAAAAAATGCTGGAGACTTTTGTTTCCGACGAAGAAACGTATGTAAGTAAGAGTCAAAGATACATACGAGTTTGCGCGAGATTATGAGTCCATTTTTACGACCAATTTGACGGCGGGTTCCATCCAGGCGTCGATCGCTTCTTCAAAACTGCAGGTTTGGGTGACCACTTTTTCGGGTTCGATCTTTTTTTCGGATATTTTATTGAGAATCTTAGGGATGTGTTCCCGAGAATCCACTCTACCGATTTTAAGAGTCGATCCAGTATTATACAATTCTAAATAAGGAATCTCTAATTTATTGGTCCAGAATATGGAAGCGGAGCCGTAGATTCCCTCCGTGGAGAGGGATCTTAGAGAAAAATCCAATCCTTCCTTAAGCCCGTGACAATCCGCGATCAAAGGAAATTTCTTTTCCCAGGATTTGGGAAGCGTAGAATAAGAAACTGCAGTGGCTCCAAGTGAGTCGGCGATCTTCAATCTTTCCGGGTCATTGTCTAAAAATAAAACCTCCGATGAGCCCATTCCGACCGCGAGCGAAGCGGAATACAAAGAGATACTGGAAGCAAAGCCGCCGAGAATCATTACGGGAGAATTCGGTTTTTTCTCTAACCATTGGCCAACGAGCTTCCAGGCTTCGACGATATTATCGCTGATTCCGGCAAGTGCGATCGGATCGAGTCCTTGAGGTAAGGGAATGAGCATTTGTTTTGCGTAAGGAATCCAAATTTTTTCCGAAAGAGCCCCTCCGAATTCCTTTGCGGAAGACCCCATCCCGTAATGGCTCATAGGAGAAACTGAAGTACAAGCTTTAGAATGTCCTCCAGCACAATCGGGACAAAGCCCGCAGGAAATCTGGAATGGAATGATGACCTTGGTTCCTTTGGGATATTGAGTTGCGATTTCGGGACTGGTTTCTTCGATCTCGCCTACAAATTCGTGACCGATCGGAAATCCGGGACGCATCAAAGTATGCCCCTGGAGGATCGGAATGTCCAGATCGCAACGCGAGACCGCGATCGGTTTTACGATCGCTTGATCGGTTCCGCGGATTGTAGGTTCAGCGACGTTTTCCCACTCTAATACATTTTTCTTTTTGAATACGATTCGTTTCATGACTCATCCTTTGTTAAAAAATTGTATAAAAATTCAGTAGTTTGAATATTCGATAATTATTTTTTTAAAATATTTAAAATTTAGAATAAACTATTTCCCATGAAAAACAGCCGATCTTTTTTCGACAAAGGATAAGAGACCTTCTTTTGCGTCTTCCGAATCCATGAGTGCCAAGAGTTGGGGAAACAGATTTTTGGCTGCTACAGATTCGCCTAACGCAACCGATTCGAGAGAGGATTTTAATGTTGCATACACCCCAAGAGGAGCCTGAGCCGCAATTTTTTCGGCAAGTTCGATTCCTCTTTGGATCAGTTGGTCTTTTTCCACGACTTCCTGGATCAAACCGATACGATAGGCTTCATCCGCTTCAAACGGATCACCCGTAAGAATGTATTTCATCGCGTTTCCCCAACCGCATTGAGCAGGCCAGCGCATAGTTCCTCCGCCGAACGGGAAAATCCCTCTTTGAACTTCCACCTGTGCAAAAACGGTGCGTTTTGCGGCGATTCGGATATCGCTCGCGAGTAAAAGTTCGATTCCTAAAGTGATACACATTCCGTGTGCAGCACAGACGACCGGTTTAGTTCGGGTTCGATTTTCTGTTGTTCCCCAAGGATTGATACTTTCGGGTGGAAGAGGAAAAGCTCTTTCCCGTTTTAAAAATTCCGCCACATTCTTCAGATCCAAACCGAGTGTGAAATGTTTGCCGTTTGCATAGACTAAACCGACTCGCACTTCTGGGTCCGCTTCCATTTGATCGTAAGCTCTGCTGAGCGCGTAGAGCATATCCACGTTAAATGCGTTTCTTTCCTCCGGTCTGTTAAAGACGATATGAAGGATCGGTCCTTTTTTTTCTGTGAGAACGAGGTCTGACATTGTTGATTCCTTGGATAGACTAAATAGTCTATCCTTGTTTGAATTAGATATAGACTCTTTAGTCTATCATTTTTTCATTTTTCTTGAACTTTTTTTGGCTTCCAGGATTCTTATCTTTAATGGGTCAGAATCAAGAAAAACAAAGCAATCCGTATGATCGATTGATGACCTCTGCCCTGGATCTTTTTTATCATAGGGGATATTCCGGAACTTCCACAAATCAATTGATTGCCGATTCCGGAACTCATAAGGCAAGTTTTTATCGTTATTTTCAATCCAAGGAAGAAATTGCCTTAGAGTATCTCAAATTACAAGGAGAGAATTTTGAGAATGGCCTTCAGAGAATAATGGATCGCTCTGCGACTTGGGAAGAATTTATCCAAATCTGGAACGGTCTTTTGTTAAAACAGGTCAAGAGCGGAAAATTCATCGGCTGTCCGGTTGCTCGTTTTCTAAACAGTGTGGATGAAAAAAACGAAGAATTTGAATTGGTTGCGGATAAGATTCTGCAAGGTTGGATCAAAATTCTGGAATCCTATTTCGGATCCGAAAAGAAAAAAGGAAACTTGGGTCCTTTCGTTGATTCTCTTGCAGCTGCCAAAAAGATCCTGAAGTTATTTCAAGGAAGCGCTCAACTGTATCGAATCACCGGAAAAAACGAATACTTTCAGGAACTCAAATCGGAGATGATGGAGGTTTTGGTCGGTAAAAGTTGAATAGAATGAGAATCGATTCGGACATTCGGAAAAATTCTGCTTTGCCGTAATTTATTTCGGAACGGACTTTAAGTCCGCGGCAATTCTTTTTTTATAGAGGATACTTTGTCGGAACAACTATTTAACGAAAAGAATTCGATGTTTTCTAAAAAAGTAGGAACTCCTTCTTTTTACAATTATCCTTTCTTTCGCAGAAATTTTTTAATTCTAAGATTTGCAGTTGAGTTTGGACACAATTTTATAATTCGGAAATTGTCTTCGTATTGTAAATAAATTAATTCCTAATAAAAAAGTGAAAAAATCTATTTTTAAAAAAGAGATACTATGCAAAAGTTAAGAACCGGTTTATTGATTGTTATTTTTATCCTGGGATTTTCCAATTCTGCTCGGGACAAGATGGAGCCAAGCAAACCAAAAAATCCAATCGAATCCATAGAAGCATTACAATTTGATAAGTCGGAAAGCAAATTTGGATCGTATTCATTTTTAGTGGATCGAAAAAATTTAATTTATATGACATTGTCGAAGGGGGGAGAATATATCGATTTAAATTATCGTGAAAATGTTCCCATAAAATTCCTGCTCTTTGATACACAAAAGGGGAAATATTCTTTTTTAAAAATAGATTTCAAAAAGATAATGAAATTTTTCCCGGAAGAGTTTGCAAATCGAAAAAACTTATTTTATCTTTCTTTGATTCGTTATGTTCCTGGAGACGACACGATCGTTTTATCCGTGCAACAATCGTATCAAGATGTTGCTTTTAAAAAAGAGTCATATTTTTTATTTCGTTGGAATTTAACCGAAGAAAAACCTTTCGGATCGAGGATTAAATTTGAATATCCTGAAAAGAATATTTATACTCCGATCGGTTTAGATCCGGAAGCGACTGAGTTCTATTTTTTTAATATCGCTACTCAGAAGATTCGATTTTTTAGTATGGATCTGAAAAATTGGAAATTAAAATCGGATTTTGAATTTGATCGAGAGGCGGGCAAACGCGCCGAAGCAATGAATATTTATCATTTTTCAAGCCTAGATTCCAAGTATTTCTTCTTTGCGGAATACGAAGAAATTGTAAACGTTCCGGTAAAGGGATACATCGTCGATCTGGAAAGAAATTTAGTAAAAACAATTCCGATTCAAAGAACTTGTTATGGAGCCGCTTTTAGCTCGGACAATCAGTATCTGTATATGGGAAGCAATCAAACCGGGATCATACAAAAATACGAGATGAAAAGTCAAAAAGTGATTCAGACAGCTAAGTCTCATCCTGGAATTCACAAAATTCTATACCAACCAAAGGGAGAATTGTTTGTATTTGCTAGTAATGCGAGCAGACATCCGGGTTTGGAAGTTTTTTCAGCCGCTACGTTAAAAAAAAAGTATGAGACAAATATTGTGGCATGGATCGAAACGTATGAAAAAGATTTTTTTCATCCCGAGAGCGTTATCTTCAATCAGGATTTCTCGGAAATGTATTACGAATACACTCCTCAGGAGAATAAGATTCGAACTAAAACGGGGGGATTGACCGTAAAGGAAGACAATTTATTGCACGTATTAAAATTTAAATTTCAAACCGAATAAAATAAACTTTCCTAACAGATTCATCTAATTAGGGAAATTTATTTTTCCGATTGAATTGCGTCCGAAAAATTATGGGATTCAATCTTTATAAAACCCTTTAAATCTTGGGTGTACAAAAGAGAGCCCCCGTTTTACAGACAGAGGCTTTGATAAAGATTAACCTTTCTTTTTTACTAAAATTTTTCTTTCGATTTCGAAAATCTTTTCGGCAAGTTTTTCCTTCCCGTGTTTTTTCTTATCGTTTTCTTTTAAAAATAGATCTTCCCCAAATTTATCAAACGCATCGTTCGCTTTGATGTTTTTGAGACCGATGATCTGAAGATGAACCGCGCCCGCCGGAATTCCGAAGTCGGTTCCACGATCTTCCACGGAAAGAATTCTCGTGATCGCCGTGACAGTATCTCCGCTAAAAGACGGTTGTGTGTGATATCCTTCCGTAAATCCGAGATCCCAGATCATATTTTCCGTAATATCTCTGGAGGCCATTCCGCATAACCATGCGAATACGAGTCCTCCGTAAACTACGGGTTCACCGCCCATCGGTCCCGAGATTCCCGCGGAATAAAGTTTATCATAGTGAAGAGGGTGGGTGTTTCCGACTCTGTAAGTCCATGGAAAATGTTCGTCCGTAATCGTTCTTCCGTTTTGGTGGATATAGATCTGACCCGGTTTGAAATTTTCAAAATAGGTATCGGACCAAGTGGAGGATTTGAACTCGGTTGGAAACTTGAGAGAAGGGAGTTCGATCACGGGGGCATCGGTTTCGGGAAAAAAAGTTTCCTTTATTACCGGTTTTGGATTTCCTTTCGGTTTTCCGTTGGATTGATAGATCATGATCTTTCTTTCGTATTGAAGAACCAATTCTTTCTTTTGATTGATGCAGATCGTACGGACGCTTACGATTCCGGGTTTATCCGATCCCTTGTCGTCAATTTTCAGAATTTTTGTTTTTGCGGAAAGAGTATCGCCGGGATAAACAGGCTTTAAAAATTGGACGTTGTAATAACCGAGATTTGCAAGAGCTTTTTCTGAATCGTTTTGAACTCCGAGAGAAAGCGCTATGTTAAAAACTTGAAGAGAGGAAACGAGCATGTCTTGAAATCCGTGAGCCTGCGCATACGCGGCGGAAAGAAAGAGCGGGTTTGCATCCATAAACGTAGTTGCAAATTCCTGTGCGAAAGCTCGATCGATTGTGATCTCTCTTGGGTGTTCGAAAATTTCCCCTTCGGTAAATTCTTCTAAATATCTTCCGTAAATATTTCGTTTTACCTGATCCTTGGATACGGGTGTGTTGGGGGCGATTTCAGCAAAGGGTTTGTTTGGAACTTTGGTCATGATAATAGGCCTCTGATCGTTTCGGTTTTTTCCAGTGTTTTGTCCGCAATCGTACGGAAAAGTTTTTTTATGGATCGAAGGAGCATAGAAAGACCTCCGCAGTAGCCACTAAAATCGGAAAATCATAGGAGCTCCTACATCCACTGTAAAATTTGCGGACCCCACCCAAGTAAAATCATAACCTTACCCACAAGTTAAAAAAACTAGCTTTTTTAGGCCATTGTTGCTTTTCTTTCCTTGGGCCTAAAGATGATCACTAAACATTGGAGTAGTACTCTCGAAACGGATTTAGATTGGATTGAAGAAGAATTTCTGTCTCTTAGCTTGGGGGACAAGAGACTTAATAAACGATTAAAGAAAATTATCGGATCGATGTGTAACCAAACGGGCTCAAGCCTACCTGATGTTTTTGGTAATTGGTCGGGAACAAAAGCCGCCTATCGTTTTTTCTCGAACCCGAAAGTATCTCCGGATGAAATTATTGCTCCACATTCCAGAGCGACTAAAAAGCGTCTTGAAAAACAAGAAACGATTTTGGTGTTAAGCGACACAACGGAAATTTATTATCGAAATAGAAACCGAATCGAAGGTTTAGGGCCGATGAATTCCAACTTGGATCAGGGGCTTCTTTTACATCCTTCAATTGCATTTACCACAGACGGAATCCCTTTAGGAATTTTAGATTTTAAAATGTGGGCTCGCTTGAAATTAGGCTCTAAACATTTACCAAGAGATGTAAGAAAGAGAACTCCTATTGAAAATAAGGAAAGTATAAAGTGGATTCAAGGCTACAGAACAACATGCGAATTTTCTAAAGAATCCGATGCAAAATACATATTCATCTGTGATAGAGAAGCAGATATTTTCGAACTATTTCAAGAACATATAGAGGTAGGAGAAAACGCTCCAGATCTGCTTATACGTGCGGTTTATGACAGAAAGATCGAGGGCGGTGATTATTCTTGGTCCTATCTTGAAACCTTAGAGCCGGTTGATATATATACAATCTCTGTTCCAAGAAAGAAAGGAAAGAAAGCAAGAGACGCTAAAATCGAGCTTCGATTTGAAAAATTATCAATAAAGCCCCCTCGATATAAAAAATTGGAAAATATAGATATGTATGCGGTATCCGCAACTGAGATTGACGGATCAGAAGACGAAACAATTCAGTGGAAATTTTTAACAACAATTCCAATTAGAACTTCTGAAGATGCGAAGAACGTAATCTCTTACTATAAAAGTCGTTGGGGAATCGAAGTCTATTTCAAGATATTAAAATCTGGATGTGCAATCGAATCCACTCAATTCAAATTTGGCGATCGATTCAAGGCTTGTATTGCCATTAGCGCAATCGTCTCTTGGCGCGTAATGATGTTAACATTCTTAGGAAGGAATGTCCCCGGATTAAAAGCTTCCATCATGTTTGAACCATTTGAATGGAAAGGCGCTTACTGCCGACTTTACGAAACTCCTCAACCACCAAAACAAGAACCTGATTTAGGCACTGTTTTAGAATGGATTGCAAAGTTAGGCGGACACTTAGGGCGGAAATCAGACTCACCGCCTGGACCTCTCACAATATTCAAAGGATTAATGAGAGTTATAGATCTCGGATTTATGTTTAAATTACTCACGCAGGATTTAACTTGTGGGTAAGGTTATGCGAAATTGGGAGGTGGAGGTGGTGGGCTTGCGGGAAAAGATTGGAGAATTTTTCTCTACCACAGAAATTGTATTCTTGCAAGAAAAAAACGATACTAGGTTTTGTAGGAGCTCCTACAAAATCCGCTTTATTTACTTACTCGAATAAAAAGCGTCCAATTCATCCCTGCTTCCGGAATGGATCGTATAACGAGTCCATGTTTTTTTGGGAAGTTGCGGATTGGAATCCCTTTCTTTGAACATATGATTCCAGGTGTTGACGTATAATACGGGTCTTTTTTGCTCTCGAACGATTTGGTCGGGTTTGAGAACCGCGTCGTAGTGTTCGACGGGATCGCTCGCAAAGATCTGGTCACCGGCATAAACATTTTTTAGATGAATCGTGGACAATTCTCCGGATTCCAAAAATTGAAGTCGCAAGGATTCTATATCCTTGACCCGGCCATATTTAAAACTTCTGTAAATCCGATAGATTGGATCCTTCCAAAAAGAAGGATGTCTTTCGTCTTGGAATACAAGACTGAGTTCGATTCTTTTTCCCGAATCCATTTTGCGAGAGGAACAATACGACGCCTCGAGTCCGTTTCCATCCGCGACGTCCGATGCAGGCTGGACAAAGATGGGAAGTTCTTCTTCGGAACATTTCACTCTATCGGAAAAAATCGGAAGTTCGTTTTTAGAAAAGGAACAATTTGTGATCAAGAAAATCCAGATTGCAATCCGGAAAAATCGAATTGAGAACATAGATTGTTTTTTACAAGAGGGTTCGCAGGAGTCAAACCGGAAACAAGACGATTGGAATTCTGCGGAAACGAATTTGATCGTTACAAATGATTCGAATTTTTAAATTTGATTTCGACGATTGGCCTTGATAAAAACTCGAATTTTGAGCATCGTTCCAATTCTAAAGCGGTTTGTTTTAAAAAGTGGATGAACTTTCGGACGGGCGCGAAGAGATTGGTGGGGATGTTACCAGAATTCAAAGCAGATCAACCCGAACTTACTAAAAACGCCATTCTCCAAAAAATCAAAACCATTCGCGAAGAACTTCGGATACTTCTCGAAAAAAAAGATCGAACATACGATACCGTCATCCGTCCTTTGAACGATCTCATTCAGGAAATGCAGATCCAATTTACCGTTTTATCCCATCTCAACAGCGTCAAAAATTCCAAAGAAATCCAAGCGCTTTATACGGAAATACTTCCGGAAATCACCGCGTTTTATTCCGATCTGGGACAGAATGAGGAATTGAATCGTGCGTATCAGGAAATCCTCGAAAACGAAAGCGACACGTTAAACGGTCCTCGAAAAAAAGTACTGCAAGATTCTATCATACAGTTCAAGTTGAGCGGGATCGGACTTCCGGAAAAAACCAAAAAAAAAATCCAAGAGATCCAGATTCAACTTTCCGATTTGGACAATCAGTTTTCGCAAAACCTTTTGGATGCGACGAACGCATACGAACTCGTCTTGGATCAACCCGAGGATGTAGAAGGAATTCCGAAATCGGATCTCGGTTCCGCAAAGACGGAAGACGGCAGATACAAATTCACTCTACAGATGCCGAGTTATATCGCCTATATGACCCACGGTCCAAATCGTTCCATTCGAGAAACATTATATAAGGCTTATACTACCAGAGCTCCTCAGAACGGAATTTTGATCGAAAAAATTCTCGCATTAAAAAACGAACTCGCTCATCTTCTCGGATATCCTAATTACGTGGAATTGTCTTTGGCAACCAAGGTCGCGGATTCCGGAGCGACGGTTCTCAAATTTTTGAGAGATCTTGCAAAACAGGCCAAACCGATCGCCCGGAAGGAATTTGAGGATCTCGAAAAATTTGCCCAAACTCTCTCGATCGATTCTCTGCAGGCGTATGACACCGCGTTTGTGAGCGAGAAATTGATGAAATCCAGATTCGACTTTGACGAGGAGCGGACACGTCCGTATTTTGAAAAAGAAAAAGTGGTTTCCGGAACATTCCAATTCTTGCAACAACTTTTGGGGCTGGAATTCAAAAAGACTTCCGCAGAGGTTTGGGAGGAGAAGGTTCAGGTTTACGATCTTTATAAGGACGGAATTCTTCTTTCCCGTTTGTATCTGGATCTGGAAGCCCGCAAGGACAAACAAGGCGGGGCCTGGATGAACAACTGGTATTCCAGAAACCGGATCGCGGGTCGAGAAATTCTTCCCAGTGCGTTTGTGGTCTGTAACTTTCCGGTTTCCACCGCGACGGCTCCTTCGCTTTTGAAACACAGCGACGTAGTCACGTTTTTTCACGAGATGGGTCACGCTCTACATCATCTCTGTACAAAGATCGAAGAACCTCCCGTGAGTGGAATCAACGGTGTGGAATGGGATGCGGTGGAATTTCCCTCTCAGTTTTTGGAAAACTTTGCGACCGAAGCCTCCGTATTAAAAATATTCGGAAAACATTATGAAACCGGAGAAACCATCCCGGATTCGATGATCGAAAAACTGAAAGAGACAAAGAACTTTTTATCCGCTATGGGAATCGTAAGACAACTCGAGTTTTCTCTTTTCGATATTCTTATCCACGAAAAAAAACATACGGAAGCGGAAGTGCATTCCATTCTCCAAGAAGTGAGAAAGGAAGTATCGGTCGTGATTCCGCCGGATTACAATCGGTTTCAAAACGGATTTGCACATATTTTTTCCGGAGGTTATGCCGCGGGGTATTACAGTTATAAATGGGCCGAGGTCATGAGCGCAGACGCGTTTTTCGCATTTGTGGAAAAAGGTGTTTTTGATCGGAATTTAAGCTCGGCTTACTTTCGGGAAATTTTGGAGAAAGGGGGAAGCGAGAATGCGATGGTTCTTTTTAAAAGATTTTTAGGCAGAGAACCGGAAGTGGGTTCTCTTCTCAAGCTCTACGGGCTCAAAGCCGCGTAAAAAAAGGATCAGGAAAGACTTTTTCTAAAACTTTGAAGCAGGGATTCTTTTCCTGCTAAGAGTACTTCCACCTGATCCTGATCGATGTTGTAGACAACATTGCTTCGAAGCGCGTCTTTGAATTCACTCTGGTTAATTACTTTTTGATCGTAACTTTCTTTTAAAAAGTTATACCATCCCGCCAAAAGAACTTTAAGATGCGGAAGTTCCCGAATCGGGATCGAAATTACTTTTTCAGTTTCCATAAAGACCAGAGCAGGGTAATTCCATCAACAGGAGAGTCAAATCAAATTTGGACGAGGACCGGAAGAAAATCCTTTGTTCATTCTACTTTTACTTTGGCTCTCGCAAGGATCTTGAACAGAGTTTGTTTTTCTTTTTCCACCAAGGCCGGACCTTTTTGGGATTTCATAAATGTAAAGTATTCCTTCAAACCGGATAACAAATCCAAGGGATGATCGGTCGGATAGAATGGTCGGAGACTTTCTTCGATCACGGTTAGATTTGCAAACGCGGAACAATCCGCTAGAGTAAACCGATCTCCTGCTATATAGGGTGAAAATCGTACGACTCTTTGCAAAGCCTTGACCCCTTTTGTTAAAATCGGATGAATCTCTTCGGCAAGTCCCGGCGGAACGTCCTTTCCTCTGGATGATAAGAGATAGATTCTTCTGGCGGGAATGTCCAAATAGTTTTCGATCAGCGTTGTGATTTCCCGAATTCTCGCCGCCTCCCAAGGATCGTTCGGGATGAGCCTAGGAGTTTCCGGATAGAAATCGTCTAAGAATTCTAAAATCGCGGTGGATTCAAAAACGAATCTGCCATCGATTTCCAAAACCGGAATTTTTCCCATCGGGCTGATTTTTAAAAACTCTTCCTCTTGGGAGGGAGCCACACGGATTTGTTCGTATTCCAATCCTTTTTCCAAAATTCCGAGTTTTACTTTATTTACATAATTGCTGATGCTCGCGCCGTGAAGTTTGATCATTGGTAGATTGTTTTTCATGGAATGAAAGTTGGAAGAATTTTTTGAAACTTCCTTTTGATTTTGAAAAAATCTTTCTTTTCCTTTCTCCGTTCGGAAGACTTGGTGTTTTTAAAAGGAAACGTGCAAATGGCAAGAACAGCAATCATCACAGGTGGAACGGTCGGTATCGGTTATGAACTGAGCAAACTCATCGCCGCCGACGGATACGATCTCATTCTCATAGCGAGAAATGAAAAGACCTTAAAAGCGGTCAAAAAAGAAATCGAATCAGCTTACAAAGTAAAGGTGGATATTTTATCCTTGGATTTGGCGGATTCGAAAACCCCGAAGAAGATTTTTGATTTTGTAAAAAAGTCAAAGACAATCGTCGAAGTTTTGGTTAACAATGCCGGTTTTGGAACAAACGGAAGATTTGATCGGATGGATCTCAAAAAGGAGATTGCGATGATCCAGGTAAATGTGACTGCTCTTGTGGAGTTGACACATCTGTTTCTTCAGGGTATGGTGGAGCGAAAGAATGGAAAGATTTTGAACGTGGCCTCCACCTCCGCATTTCAACCCGGACCGAATATGTCCAATTATTATGCGACAAAAGCGTATGTTCTTTCCTTCTCCGAAGCGATTTACGAGGAAGTGAAAAAAGACGGAGTCACCGTTACCGCTCTTTGTCCGGGACCGACCAAAACGGAATTTTTTGAAAGAGCGGAGATCACCCAATCGAAATTGCTCAACAATCCCATGACTCCGATTCTGTCCGCAAAAACGGTCGCGGAAATAGGATATGATGCTCTTAAAAAAGGAAAGGCGGTTGTAGTTTCCGGTCTTTTGAATCGGATCCTTGCGCAGAGTGTGCGAATCACCCCGAGATGGATTGTCCGAAAGATCGCGAAAACCCTAAATCAAAACGGTTAAATAAAAATGCAGGGATCTATCATAGACGTAGCGGTGCCCTTTTTTCTACTCCTGATCGGAGTGGAACTTTTCTATTCCCGGATCGGCGATAAAAAAGTGTATCGATGGAACGATACGGTCGCAGATCTCAGTACAGGAATTTTGTTCTCTCTAACTGGAATTCTCGTGACCATCCTATCTCTTTGGGTTTATGAGAATTTTAGAATATTCTGGTCCCTGCAAACCTTGTTCGGGGTTTCCGAGATTCCTCTGGGCGCTCCGTTTTGGCGTGATCAAGCGGGAATACACGTTCAATTTGCGAATCTCGCCGGTTGGGTGTTCGTATTTCTGGCGGTGGACTTTGTATATTACTGGTTCCATCGTGCGACTCACGAGATCAACTTTCTCTGGGCCTGTCACGTCACTCACCATTCTAGTGAAGAATTCAATCTTTCGGTGGCTTTGCGTCAGTCCAGTTTTCAGAGGATCTTTGAATACGGCTTTAATCTCTTGATCGCTTTTTGCGGGGTTCCTTGGCAGGCCTTTTTATTGGCCCACGGTATTTTAAAGATCTATCAGTTTTGGGTTCATACGAGACTGATCGGAAAGCTCGGTTTTTTGGAGGAAGTATTGGTCACTCCCGCGCACCATCGGGTTCATCACGGAAGGGATCCGAAATATATCGATAAGAACCACGGCGGAATTTTGATTTTCTGGGATCGAATTTTTGGTTCCTTTGCCAGAGAGGAGGAGGAACCGATCTACGGTTTGACAAAACCGGTGACTACGTTTGATCCGATTTATACGAATCTTCATGTGTATCGGGAAATTTGGGATCTATTCAAAAAAACTTCCGGAATTAAGGATAAGATCCTTGTTCTTCTCAAACCTCCGGGATGGAGACCTGCGAGTTTAGGTCCTTCGGTTCTTCCCGTGGAAATTGATCGAACTCGTTATCTCAAGTTTGATCCCGTTGTTTCTCCAAATCGAAAGCGTTTCGGAATCGTCGCATTTTTTGTTTGGACGCTTTTGTCCTTATTTGTTTTGAAAACGTTTAAATCAGGAACGATTCCCCTTTGGAAATTATTTCCGGTCCTTGTTTTTTTGTTTTCCGGTTTCTGGCATACGAGCAGAGTCTTGGAAGGAAATAAAGAATTCAAAACGCAGATTTTCTGGATCGGGCTCGGTGGTGTGATCGTTTTTTGGATTTTCTTTTTTCTTTGAACCAGGATTGAAACACCAAAAACTTTGAAAATCATGATCGGATAGGAAACCGCAAGGGTATGTTCTTTCAAAAAAATCGATTATACATCGCAGCCCTTGCATTTTTATTCTGCATATTTCCTTTGTCCGGAATTGATCTCGTAGAATTGGATGATTCGGCGATCGGTAAGGAAGAATCCTTAGAATACTTTCAGGATCAGACAGGGAATCTGACGTTTGCTCAGATCAGAGTTCTTGCTGAAGATGGAAAATTCATTTCCACAAACATCGCGTCTTTGGGATATACGGAAGCGGTAGTATGGGTCCGGATCCAGGTTTCCAATTCATCCGATCAACCGATTCGTTGGATCGTGGAATATCAATTTCCAAACACCGATTTGGTGGAATACTATGACGTCAAAAAAGGAGAGATTCCGTTTTACAGAGCGGGTGATACGATTCCGTTTACGGTCAGGCCGGTTCAATATCGAAACCCCGCGTTTCCATCTGCGGGTCTTCCTAAAACAAACAAAACGATCTATTTCAAAATCAAATCCGATTCTAAAATCCAGCTCTCTCTTCGTTATTATTCCGCGCTGGGATTTTACAAAAAAGTAATTTTCGAACAATTTTTATTCGGTTTGTTTTTCGGCTCTATGCTTATTTTAGCATTTTATAATTTACTTTTATATATTTATACAAAAGAGCGGTATTATTTCTGCTTTTCGGTTTATATTTCCGGATTTTCTTTTTTTCAGTTTGTTTGGGAAGGATTCGGGTTTCAGATTCTTTGGCCAAATGCGGTCTTGTGGACGGGTAGGAGTATTCCCTTCTTTTTGTTGATCAGTCTTGTTTTGATGTCGCTGTTTGTAAATTCGTATTTGGATTTGGAAAACCGATCCAAACGTTCGTATCGTTTGTTTCAATATTCGCAGGGTCTACTTTTATTTTGCGCGTTTCTTTCCCTATTGATTCCACCTCGGATCAGTATCTTTCTCGGCTTAACCTTGACGTTTTTGGGAGTGATTCTCCTTTTTATCAACGGTGTGCGAAGCATCTTTTGGAATCAAGGAAGCGCGTTTTATTTTCTCGCGGCCTGGGGAGTGTTAGTCGCCGGAGGATTTTTGTTCTTATTCCTTCCTGTCGGATGGTTGAGAGATTACGGATTGAAGTTTTGGGTGATTGAAATCGTTTCCTTGTTTCATGTGGTTCTGATGGGTTTGGGGCTTGCGGATCGAGTAAAAATCTTGTCCCAGGTGTTATCCGTAAAGATCGGAGAGTTGGAATCCACAAAACTCATCGCGGAACAATCCGAAAAACGATTTCGAAATCTATTCGAAGAATCGGAAGAATTTCTGTTTACTATGGACGCGGACGGTAAAATTCGAAACGCGAATAAATCCTTGGGACGGCTTTTGGGCTTTAGCCCGGAGGAAGTCATAGATTGGGAATTTTTGGATCTAATCTACATCCAGAGCGGTGACGGCTCTTCGTATTCTAAGATTTTGGCAAAGGAGAAGATCGACGATCTTCTAAAAACGGGGAAGAGTTCCGAGTTCACGCTCGAGTTTTGTCAAAAATATGTTCTGGAACCGAGACAAATGAGAGTCAGATTGCAGCTTTTGGATCTGGGAGAAAAAAAAGGAATTTTAGGAAAAGCTTATGAACTAAACGAGGATATTCTCGCGAAATTTATAGTAAGCGAGTCAATGCATTTTACTTTGAATAATTATCTCAGAAACGCGGATCTTTTGAGTCGGCTTCTTACGGTAAATCTTTCCACGTTTGTGGGAACCGAGATCATCATCACGATCCGAACCTGTATCCGAGAGATCATTATCAATTCCATCGAACACGGAAATCTTGCCATCAGCTTTGACGAAAAAACAGAGGCACTAAACGCAGGGCGTTATCTCGAGTTTATCCAAAAACGTCAGAAGGAGCCGTTTTACAATTATAGAACCGTAAAGGTTTCCTATTCTCTCAATGCGAGAAGAATCGGATTTCTCATCACAGACGAAGGAGAAGGGTTTGATTATAAGAAAATTCTAAACTTAGATATCGAAAAGTTGAATGAAACAAGTCTGACTCATGGAAGAGGAATCGTGATGACTCGGAGGGTGTTTGATATTGTCAAGTTCAACGAAAAAGGAAATAAGGTTCTTCTTATCAAATATCTCAAAAAACCGCTTCGATATAAACGGGAAAAAACTTCATTTGATGTTTGAGGATTTTTCTGAAAAAGAGAATTTTCTCGCGGACTTGAAGTCCGATCCAAAACGATTTTACAAAAAAGTCAAGATCTTTTAATTCCGGATATTTGGTCCGACAAACAATCTCCGTTTGAAAAAGACTTGCAATCGGACTTCAAGTCCGCCCGGATCTAAAATTCTACATTCTAAAATTTGAATTTAGAATTTCTGCGAGACTCCAAAAAATAAGGTAGTTGTGAGCGCCTGAAATTCCAACTTTCTGGAGAATTGTTGCGTGATCAAAATTGCGTTTTGGTTTGTAGATTCCGTGAGCGGCGTGACTTTTCCGTCCTCTCGGATATAAAAGCTTGCCGTTTCCCCATTAAAGGATCCGTTGAGAGACGGGACGTTGACCCAAGAGAGCGCGAGTCCCAATTGCAGGCTCGTCGAATCGGTGATTTTTCTGCTGACCGAACTTTCCAATCGAAATTCGATCCCGGTTCCGGTCAAAGAACCTTCCTGTTGGTAGTATTCTCTTCCCGAGGTGGCGTATCCTTTTGTATCCCAGAAAACTTGGGACATTCCGATTCCCATCCCTGCTTGAAGGGTCCAATGTTTATAATTCCAATCATACCAGTACATCAGCAAAAAGTAGGGATTGGAAATTCGAAAGTTGAGCTCTGTATAAAACGGTTCGGAAGATATCTGTTTTAATCCGAATCGTTGCCATTCCCGATAACCTCCGATAAAACCTACCTGGCTTTCGGAAGAGATCTTTCTTCGTAAAAAAAATTCACCCTGGGCAATGGAACGGGGTGGGTTGAGTTTCGTCTTGGAGGCGATCCTCGGATCGTATGTATCCGTAAAACTTCTCAAATTAGAATTGAATCTGTCCTCTCCCTTAGATCCGATTCCCGCCCTCAGTCCGATCTCCCAATAGAGATCTTCCGGGGATTCAAGTTCGATTTGCGGTTTATTGGAATGTTCTTTTGTCTTAGGATAGGAG